>JABHUE010000050.1 GCA_018672825.1 Pseudomonadota bacterium
CAGAAAATCATTTTAATTCGTGATATGAAACCGGCCGATTGGCCAGCGGTATCAGAGATCTACGTCGAGGGTATCGAGACGGGAGCCGCCACGTTTGAGTCCTCTCCCCCACGTTTTTGGGAGGAGTGGACAGAGCAGCGGGTCAGCAATAGCCTGCTGGTTAGTGAGACTAGCCAGACGGTGACCGGCTGGGTCGCTCTCAGCCCCGTTACCAGCCGATGCGTTTATGCGGGTGTCGCTGAGGTCAGTATCTATGTCGCTAAAAGCCAACGGGGCAAGGGAGTCGGTGGAGTATTGATGGCGGCGCTGGTAGCACGATCAGAGGAGCTTGGTTTCTGGACCCTCCAATCGCAGGTCTTTACTAATAACCAGGCTACGGTCGATTTACACCTTGGCCACGGCTTTCGCCAAGTGGGGTTGAGAGAGAAAATTGGAAAGATGACGTATGGCCCTTACGCAGGCCAATGGAGGGATACTCTCTTTTTTGAGCGCAGAAGCGTCGTTGTAGGGCTATAAAGAAAGCCTTGCTCGCTAGATTTTTCGAGTTTAAGGCGGGCTAGTCAGGATTTTTAAAAGAAGGCCAGGTTCCGAGTAACGGGAGTACCCGTGCGATGCCTGATGAACTTTTTTACGGACAGTTTATTTTTGCTTCGACATCGGCAAAAACTTTGAGAGACAGCGTGCTTTTTCCCTCTACCTTGCCCTGTACGACGCAGCCTTCCAGAGTTTCATCCACGATCTTTTGGATAATGTGCTCAAGATCACCCACGGTAAGTTCAGTGATGGGCGTGTTCCTATAGCTCTCATCTCCTTCCGCTGGTGCGCAACTCAGGATGAGAAATCCAGCGAGAGTGGTTACCGCGTTTATTTTTTTACTAAATTGAATCATAACAATACCTTAACCGCCACGAGTTAATAGCGCGTGAGAAAATACAAAAAGCTGTCACATATACGATCCAAGCCATGTGCCACGCAACAACTGGATACCGCCAAGGGTGGCGAAAGCCCCTGAGTGGCCAGCTGATCGACATCTGTCGAAACTAAGCTCTACCCTAACGGTCGCGCCGTCTTCGATTTGCTCGGGTGTGATCGGTGTTTTGTTTCGACTAATTGCTTGAATGGGGCGAGTGGTTTCGGCTACGAGCTTGTATTTTTTTCCGTCCTGAGGGGCAGTTTCAGGAATGACCTGTAGGAGGTCATGTCCCTGGCCATTCATCGCCTGAAGGATTGCTGTTTTGATGGGACTGATCTGTACCGGATTAAAAATGAGCGTCACCGAGAAAAAACCCGTGAATGGGTCTGCAGCGATTAGTTGAGGATCGCGGACGACGCAGGGCGGAGAGGTAATCCGGATACGGTTGTTGGTCATATCGTTATTTTCTGTTGAGAAATGATTTTAGGGAAGAAGTGAGCATTTGATCGCCTGAAAGACTTGAGAAAATATTAGTTTATTTATTTTTGATAACGATTTTTTTCTAATGTCGACCGGATTGTCGATTTAAAAAATGGCAGCACGAAAAAGCTTTTATCCCTTATCACCAGAGCTCCAGATTGAGCTGAAGCGCTAAGCAACAGATTAAAATCCGCTGATCACAATGTTAATGAGATAATAGAAACATAAAATTTCATTAGCAAATCGCCGATTTGTTGAAGAATGATCGGACAAAATATTTTCACCGGGAAAACTACATGATTGATTTGATGTCGATTGCGCGAACCGAGGCTGATGGTGGCGATTTATTTAGTGTTTTTGACCAAATGTATGAGGCCAGTGATGTCAGGCCGACAGGACACCCAGAGGCTGTCGTCTGGAAGGGCGGTCATCATACGAGCGAAGTTAACCCAATTGCACACTCGCTGACAGATGCCTATGCGCTGCTTGGCACGATCGCCGCGATCGATATTTTGGGATTGCCTTTTTACGCGGTTCCGATGTGGGCGCAATTTCGCCACGATACGAAACTCAAGGCATTGAGCTGGTTTGGAAACATGCCATGTATGTCGATCAAGTGGTCTACTGCCGGAGATGCGTATGTGCGCAATTCGCGGGGTGAAAAAGTCGTGGTGATGGGGAAATCAGGAAATGCGACGTTGCGTACCCAAGCCGGCGTTTACTGTAATGTTCGTCCGTATGGGCCGATTACGGTCGTCCGATGTATGCCGTGTCTACCGTATTCTCAAGACAAGCCCAAATTTAGTGTAAGCAATCAAACCGGTATTGTGCATTCAGAGATGAATACGCCTGCCATTCAGATGGCTTATGCCAATCGACTTTTTCTCAAGCTGGTCCATGAGACAGGCAAGCTCGGTCGCGTTGCGATGAAACCCACTCAAGCAATGGAGGATGGCATTAATGCAGGACTCCATAGCTGGATGATTCAGGGCACAAAGTTTGAAGTGGGGCGTCAGTATGCGGTTAATCCGTACATTGAACATAAGAAAGCCATCGACGCGATTGTGGCGTTGCTGCCAAAAGACTTTAAGGATGGGATAGAGAACTGGGGAGGTCGTATCGAACAGCATATTGCAGATACGAACTACGGCCTGCTTTTGTGGGATCTTATTGAGAAACGCGATTGCATCGTGCTGTCCACTGATCTCGATGGAGATCGATTGACAGATCTTTTGGCAGATGTATCTGATCCTTTGAGAGCGTTTAGCAGTCGTGTAGCGAACCATCTAGGACAAGAGATTGATTCAAACCAAGTGTGGTCGGACATGGGTTACACCACGGGTAACGGTCGGGACATGACCTCAGTCATGCATCGCATGAAAGGTCCCGCAATTCATGAGCAGACTCTAGGATCTGCTGACGCCATGTTGCTTCGCTTGCTGGATGGCGATGAATCGATGGGAGGCTCAAAGCAACCTTATGATCCACGGATCCACTTTATTCTGATTCGGGACGCCTATATTGATGCCAATCCGGGGAATACCCAGCTGGTGCGGTGGCTTGATGATGCCCTCGCGAAATTCGATGAAGTTTATGCCGGCGACCGGCCGGGATTTCTAGAAGGCTATGAGGAATTAAAGCAAAAGATTTCGCCTTGGGGTGCCTAATCGGCAAGCGAGAGGTAAGTAATAGACGATTCAGTGGGAGAAAAGTACATTTTGGCTGTAAAATCACGGTCCTGGGATTTCTAGTGGTGCTTATCGAATTGGATCACTAGAAAGGGCAAGTGTGGGCGCGTGTTCTTAAGACGCTCGCCTAATAAAACTCTTATTAAGTAAAGTTTTATCGTTAAATTATTGCGAAAGTGGCGGAATTGGTAGACGCGCTGGCTTTAGGTGCCAGTGGGGAAACCCGTGGGAGTTCGAGTCTCCCCTTTCGCACCAATTTATGAGAAAACTGCGCTTAAATTGAAAAAGCTTCATCACCATAAAGATAAATACTGAGGTTCATTGAGATATGGATGTATCGATCGAGAATACCGGCGCGATTGGCCGCCGAATGACCGTCAAGGTTCCCGCCGAAAAATTAGCTGGCGCCGTAACGACGCGATTGAAGCGTCTGGCGCGAACCGCAAAGATCGCGGGTTTTCGACCGGGTAAAGTACCGATGAAAGTCATCGAGTCACGCTTTGCAGATCAAGCATTGGCAGAGGCAGCTGATGAGTTGATTAGCTCAAATTATTTTGCCGCGATATCCGATCAATCGCTTGAGCCTGCAGGGCCTCCCGCAATTGAACCTAAATCGCTGACCCGTGGAGAAGATCTGGAATTTGTTGCTAATTTTGAAATTTTTCCTGAGGTGTCAAAAACTGAACTTACCGGAATGTCGATTGAGCGTCAGAACTGTGAGGTTGGAGACGATGATATCGATCGAACCATTGATACTTTGCGTTCGCAGCGGACAAACTTTACAACCGCTGAAAAAAACGCAGAAATGGGTGATCAAGTCACCGTGGATTTTAAAGGTCGAGTCGACGGGGAGATTTTTCAAGGTGGCGAAGCAAACGACTACGCAATTGTTCTGGGTAAGGGGGCGCTTTTAAAAGAATTTGAAGACGGGTTAATGGGTGCATCAGCGGGTGACGATTTGACTATCAAGTTGACTTTCCCAGAGGATTATCCGGGCACTGAGGTTGCTGGCAAAGACGCAGAATTCGAGGTTAAATTGAAGGAAGTTGGAGTGCCCGAGATGCCTGAAGTCGACGACGAATTTATCAAAACCTTTGGAATTGAGGATGGTTCAGTTGAATCTTTTCGAAAAGAAATCCAAACCAGTCTGGAACGTGAGCGTGATCAGCGTAGCCGAGCAAAGATTAGACAGTCGGTGCTCGAGGCGCTCATGAAGGATAACGAGTTTGAGGCGCCGTCGGCGTTGGTTGATGAAGAGATTAATCGTTCAATTGCGGCTGTTCGCCAACAATTGCAGCAACAGGGGTTGCCTCACGATGCGCCAATTGATCGCGCCAATTACTTGGATGAAGCCTACCGCCGAGTCCGATTAGGGCTCGCAATGCATGGCGTCGTTAAGCGTCTAGAGATTAAGCCGGACCCAGACCTTGTTCGAGAGCGCATTACAGAAATGGGGTCGAGTTATAGCGATCCCGATCAATTTCTAAAATGGTATTACGAAGATAAAAGTCGACTCGCGCAGATTGAATCGGTCGTTGTTGAAGAACAGGCCATAGATGCATTGTTACAAGAAGCAAGCGTGTCGGATACGAGCGTTGGTTTTGAAGAATTTATGCGGCCCGAATCAAATGCGGAAGCGCTAGAGAGTGTTTAGGGTTAAGCGGAAAATTTACTTATAAGACTGGGAATTACTGATGACCGATTTTTTTGGGGGTGCTTTGGCGCCCGATGCTCAAAATCTTGGAATGGTTCCGATGGTGATCGAGACCACAGGACGCGGTGAGCGCGCTTACGATATCTACTCGCGACTTCTTAAAGAGCGCGTTATTTTCATGGTGGGCGCGGTTGAGGACCATATGGCTAATCTCATTGTCGCGCAGCTTTTGTTTTTGGAGTCTGAAAATCCGGATAAGGATATTAATCTGTATGTAAATTCACCTGGTGGTGCTGTGAATGCGGGAATGGCGATTTATGACACGATGCAGTTTGTCCGACCGAATGTCAGCACGGTCTGTATTGGCCAGGCAGCCAGTATGGGCGCTGTTATTCTTGCGGGCGGAGCTGCCGGCAAGCGTTTCACTTTGCCACATTCCCGGATCATGATTCATCAGCCGTGGGGGGGATTTCAGGGGCAGGCAACCGATATTGATATTCACGCCAGAGAGATTTTAAGACTTCGGGAAAGGCTAAATCAGGTGCTCGCTTTTCATACAGGTAAAGACGTTGAATCTGTCTCAGCAGATACAGAACGCGATAATTTTATGGATGAAAATGAGGCGGTAGAGTACGGTATTGTCGACCGAGTTTTAAAGTCTCGAGAGGATGGGTAAGCGACAAATTTATTGGTTTCTAGGGAAGATACTTGCTTTTTTTCGTCAATGGTTGCAAGGTTAGCCTTCACAGATCAGAGATACACTCCATTTTTGAGATTTAATTCTAGAGGCACCTAAATGGCTGACGGCGAAGGCGACAAGAAAGGCGATAAATTACTCTACTGCTCTTTTTGCGGTAAGAGCCAGCATGAAGTTCGAAAGTTGATTGCAGGACCCTCTGTGTTTGTCTGCGATGAGTGTGTAGAGCTGTGTAACGAAATTATTCGAGAAGAGGCAGAAGACGCAGAAGACGCAGAGTCTTCAAGCGCTCGATATCCCACGCCCAAAGAGATTTGTGAGCGACTCGATGAGCATGTCATTGGTCAGGCCGAAGCCAAAAAAGTACTTTCCGTTGCGGTTTACAATCATTACAAACGAATTGAGCATGAAGAGGCTTCGGGATCCGGTGAAGTCGACATTTCAAAAAGCAATATTTTGCTGATTGGACCGACAGGGTCTGGAAAAACCTTACTGGCTGAAACTCTGGCGCAAGAGCTTAATGTGCCTTTCACGATTGCAGACGCAACAACTCTTACGGAAGCGGGTTATGTGGGAGAAGACGTCGAAAATATTATTCAGAAGCTGCTTCAGAAATGTGATTATGATGTCGAAAAGGCGCAGGTGGGTATCGTTTATATAGACGAGATCGACAAGATTTCTCGAAAATCGGACAACCCTTCTATTACGCGTGATGTGTCTGGAGAAGGAGTTCAGCAAGCACTGTTGAAGCTTATTGAAGGGACAGTGGCCTCTGTTCCACCGCAGGGTGGCAGAAAACATCCTCAGCAAGAGTTCCTTCAGGTGGATACGAGAAACGTTCTTTTCATTTGCGGCGGCGCGTTCGCAGGCCTTGATCGAGTCATTCAGGAACGTTCGGAAAAGTCAGGCATTGGTTTTGGCGCTAATGTCAAAAGCAAGACCGATGACGATCGAGTGAGTGAATTCCTAAAGAACCTCGAACCGGAAGATTTAATTAAATATGGTCTGATTCCAGAGTTTGTGGGAAGAATGCCGGTTGTGGCTACGTTGGAAGAATTGGATGAAGATGCGCTCGTTACTATATTGACCGAGCCCAGAAACGCGCTTGTGAAACAATACCAAAAACTGTTTGATCTCGAAGGGGTAGATCTTGAGATTCGCCATGACGCCCTCAGGGCTACCGCACGTCGCGCATTGAATCGTAAAACCGGCGCACGCGGTCTTCGGTCGATCCTGGAAAAGGCACTTCTTGAGACGATGTTCGAGTTGCCTTCAATGGAAAATGTGACTCAAGTGACCGTCGATGCGAATGTCATTGAGGAAGGGTCACAGCCTTTGTTTATGTATGAAGACGCTCAGCGGAACGCTTCAGGATAATCGTTCGTATTACCCTTACCTTTAATGAGTGATCTTGGGGAAATCTTGTGAATTCCTTGAAAACAGGGTGACTCGACCCCATAGTTAAAAAGGTGCGCCGAAAGCGCGACTACTCGCGCTAGAGCGATAGCCCCTTTAACCATGATGTTACGGAAATTCAAATGAGCGAAGAGAAATCAGTTGACCCTATCAGTCCGAGAACGCGGTATCACATGTTGCCACTGCGCGATGTGGTTGTGTTTCCCCACATGGTTCTTCCATTATTTGTCGGCCGAGAAAAGTCCATTCATTCGCTTGAGGAAGCAGTTGAGGGCGGAAAGCAAATATTTCTTGCAGCTCAGCATGATGCCGCCGACGATGACCCAAACCCTGATCAAATCTTTAGTTCAGGGACCGTTGCCAATATCCTGCAATTGCTCAAATTGCCAGACGGGACTGTAAAGGTATTAGTGGAGGGAATATCTCGAGCGACCATTGTTGATTATGTAGAGACTGAAGAGAGTTTTGTTGTCGATGTAACAACGGTGGCCGAGGGTGAGTTCGATGAGCAGGAAGGAGAAGTCCTGATGCGAACGGTAACCTCAGAATTTGAGCAGTATGTCAAACTTAACTCCAAAATTCCCCCGGAGGTTTTAACATCTTTATCTGGCGTTGAAGATCCCGGTCGACTTGCTGATACGATCGCGGCTCATCTCACTTTGAGAAATGACGAAAAGCAAAAAATTCTTGAGCTGGGGGACGTGGGGCAGCGGCTTGAGCATATCCTCGGCATCATGGAGGGAGAAATCGATCTTCTGCAGGTCGAAAAGCGCTTGCGTGGTCGTGTGAAAAAGCAGATGGAGAAAAGCCAGCGAGAATATTACCTAAACGAGCAGATGAAGGCGATCCAGAAAGAGTTAGGGGATATGGATGAAGCGCCGAATGAAATAGAAGAGCTTCAGCAGAAGGTGGAGCAGGCAGGTATGCCGACTGAGGCTCGAGAAAAAGCCGAGTCAGAATTAAAGAAATTGAAGATGATGTCTCCGATGTCGGCTGAAGCCTCTGTTGTGAGGAACTTTATTGAAACATTAACCCAGGTGCCCTGGAAGAAACGCAGTCGGGTGCTGAAGGATTTAACGAAAGCAGAGGCGATCCTCGAGGCTGATCATTATGGTCTTGACAAGGTTAAGGAGCGAATTCTCGAGTATTTGGCCGTGCAGCAGCGTATTAATAAGGTCAAGGGACCCATTCTGTGCTTGGTCGGTCCACCAGGGGTGGGAAAGACATCACTCGGTGAATCAATTGCGCGCGCAACGAATCGTAAGTTTATGCGGATGTCTCTTGGCGGCGTCCGAGATGAAGCGGAAATCAGGGGTCATCGACGAACCTACATCGGTTCGATGCCGGGTAAGATAATTCAGAATATGTCAAAGGCGGGCACCCGCAATCCACTTTTCATGTTGGATGAAGTAGACAAAATGTCGATGGATTTTAGGGGCGATCCTTCTTCTGCACTTTTGGAAGTCCTTGACCCGGAGCAGAATCATAAATTTGGCGATCACTATCTTGAAGTTGATTACGATCTTTCAGAGGTCATGTTTGTCGCAACAGCGAATTCTTTGAATATTCCCGGACCTCTACTCGACCGTATGGAAGTGATTCGTATCTCCGGTTATACCGAAGATGAAAAGATAAATATTGCAACGAATTATCTGATTGATAAACAGAAAAAAAATAATGGTTTAAACCAAGAAGAACTCACGATCAATCATCAGGCGCTGACGGATATTGTTCGTTATTACACTAGGGAGGCAGGCGTTCGATCCTTGGAACGCGAAATAGCCAAGATTTCCCGCAAGGTTACGAAGGAGTTATTGCTTGACTCTAAAAAGAGTAAGGCGCAAGTTTCGGGGCGCAACCTTTCCAAGTACTTAGGGGTGCGTCGTCATCGGTATGGGCGAGCCGAGGATAGTAATCGAGTTGGACAAGTGACAGGCCTTGCCTGGACTGAAGTCGGCGGCGAATTGCTGACTATCGAAACTGCTGTGATGCCGGGTAAGGGTAAGCAAAGTTTTACCGGTAAACTTGGTGACGTGATGCAGGAATCTATTCAGGCCGCGATGTCGGTTGTTCGAACCCGAGCGAGTCAGTTTGGGATCGATACAGAGTTTTTCCAGAACAAAGACTTCCATATTCACGTTCCCGAAGGCGCAACTCCCAAGGATGGGCCCAGTGCGGGGATCGGGATGTGCACCGCTTTAATTTCAGCTATTACAACAATTCCGGTTCGCTCTGATGTCGCAATGACTGGTGAGATCACGCTCCGTGGGGAAGTATTACCAATTGGCGGGTTGAAGGAGAAATTGCTAGCGGCCCATCGCGGCGGGATTACAACTGTAATCATCCCCAGCGAGAATGAGAAAGACCTTGTAGAGATTCCTAAAAACATCAAAAGTGGGTTAGAAATTGTGCCGGTGCGATGGATTGATGAGGTTATTTCGGTCGCGTTAGAGCGAGCGCCAGAGAACAGTTCGGCAGCGGTAGATGAAGTATCGACTGGGACTGCGGCCGAGGAAGAAGAAGCTTCCGGTAGTTCTGCGCGGACACATTGATAAGACTGAATGTCATAATACGAGCTTGTTAACGGAGTAAAGGGGTAGAAGATGAATAAAGCTGATCTAGTAGATGCGGTTTCTGCAAAAACGGGTTTAGATAAGCATCAAGCTTCAAGTGCATTGGAAGCCGTGCTCAGCACTGTGTCCGATGCGTTAAGTCAGGGGACCTCCGTTTCACTCGTCGGTTTCGGTGTGTTTTCGGTGAATGAGCGCGCCGCTCGAGTGGGGCGTAATCCGAGGACCGGGGAGAGTATCGAGATCCCTCCGGCTCGGGCACCTAAGTTCAAGGCTGGTAAAGGTCTCAAGGATGCCGTAAACTAGCGCGCCCTTCGGGTGCTTAGCTCAGCTGGCAGAGCGTCGCCCTTACAAGGCGAAGGTCGCAGGTTCGAACCCCGCAGCACCCACCAGGTTTGATAAATGCGCTCGAGTCAGGGAAATTATTTGGAGCGGTAGTTCAGTTGGTTAGAATACCGGCCTGTCACGCCGGGGGTCGCGGGTTCGAGTCCCGTCCGCTCCGCCATCTCCTTGTCCCTCGTTTTATACTTCCTAGACCCTCGAATTTAAGACGCTTTGGGGTATATTGAAGAAGATGAAAAATAGTTGATCAAAGGTGACTATTCTACTAATTCAGTTGATTTTTATTTTTAAGGCAGAACATGCTAACAGCTATTAAAGAACGCGCTTCAGGCTGGATTGCCTGGACGCTGGTCGCACTAATTTCTATTCCTTTTGCGCTATGGGGAATCAATTCCTATTTCGAAGGCGCTTCTAAAATTGTGGTAGCCACAGTCAACGGTGTTGAAATTGAAAAAACTGACTATCAGAGTTCGTTATCTGATCAACGCCGGATGCTTGTTCAAATGATGGGGCAAAACATTGACGCTGATTATTTTTCAAGCCGAGCTTTTAAGTTACAAGTTTTAGAGACCCTAATCGATTCGCGTCTTCAGGCAGAATACCTGCGGGATAGAGGTTTTCGGGTAACCGATGAACAGCTTTCGAAAAAGATCTCTTCGTTTTCGACCTTTCAAGTGGATGGCCAATTTGATTCCACTCGTTATGAGCAGCTCGTGCGGAATGCGGGTCTCAGCGTTGAAGGGTTCGAGCGCCAGCAGCGGCAACAGGGAGCGGTTGATCAGCTGAGAGCCGGTCTGAGAGGGAGTTCACTCGTTGTATCCTCGATGACCGATCGGGCAATCGAATTGTTATACCAGCGCCGTATGGCACAGTTCACGGTCGTCGATATTGCCGTTTTCGAAGACAGCTTGGTTGTGGGTTCGGAGGCGTCACTTGATGAGTTTGACGCTAATAAATCGTTGTATGTACAGCCGGAACAGATGCAGATCGAGTTTATCCGACTATCGGTTGATCAGCTTGCAAAACAGGCGAATGTGAGTGAGCTCGAGCAGAGGGCGTTTTATGACAATAATGTCGAGCGATTCACGCAGCCTGAAAGTCGAACCGCCAGTCATATTTTGTTGTCATTAGCTGGCGATGCCGCTGAAGATGTGGCCGATACCTTGGAGCAAGAGGCGAAACGTATTGCAGCAAGAGCAAAATCTGGTGAAGATTTTGCACAACTTGCCGAAACGTATTCCAAGGATCCTGGGTCCGCATCTCGGGGCGGAGATCTTGGCATCATTCGACCGGGCGCGATGGCACCCTCATTCGAGACGGTTGTTTTCGATCTCAAAGAGGGTCAAATTAGTGATCCCGTGCGTACCGCCTATGGCTGGCACATTATCCAAGTCACCAATATTCGCGAGAGCGATGTCCGTCCTTTCGACGAGGTGATGAATGAGATTAAGGCGATTCTTGAGCGGGAGTGGGCAGAAAACCAGTTCATTACTATGGCGGAAGATTTTCAGAATCTGATCTTTGAGCAGCCGGATTCCCTGAATTCAGCGTCAGATTTTCTCGGTACACCGATCGAGCGCAGCGACTGGTTCTCCAGAACAACTGGAGACGGCGTCGCCTCAAATGATCTTGTTCGTAAAACGGCTTTTAGCCCAGAGGTATTGGTTGATCGTTTGAATAGCGAGATGCTTGAGATAGGCAGCGACACATTCGTTGCGGTTCGGTTCGCAGACTTTCGTGAGAAACGACAAAAAGACTTTAATGAAGTTAAAGATCAGATTGAGCGCGTGTTAGCAGCGCGGCTTGCGGCTGATGCGCAAGAGGAATTTGCAGAAAAGTTTGTCGCGACGTTGGAGTCTGGTGAGGATTGGGACAATTTACTTGCTCTGGAAGGCTTATCTTCAGCTGACTTGCCTGAGGATTTGGAAAACACGACTGATGACGTTGCTAGAGCAGCTGCGAGAGTTGTTTATTCGGTGGGCGCGCCTAATCCAGGGACGCCGGTGTTTGGTAGCGCGCGATTGAGCGCTACAGACTACCTCATATATAAGCTCGATGAGGTCGTCGCGGGAAATATTTCACAGATCACCGGTGATCAAGTCAGCGAGGTTGAGGATTTAATTGAATCCCGCGTCGGCGAAGAACTACATGCTGGAATTGGCCGAGCGCTTCGAACGGCTGCCGACGTTCAGATTTTTGAAGAGTCTCTTTAGCACCTCTACAGCATCTGTTTTTTTGTCTTCAAGTCATGTCTCCTCTGCAATCCGAGAACTAATGCCGACGGTGTTGAAACCCCCGTCGACATAAGTAATCTCGCCCGTGATGCCTGATGCTAAATCCGAACACAAGAACGCCGCAGTGTTACCAACTTCTTCAGTTGTGACGCCTCGACCGAGCGGAGCTGTGACTTCGTAAAAATGTAGCATTTGCTTAAGGCCTTTAATTCCTGCGGCAGCGAGCGTTTTGATTGGTCCTGCTGATATTCCATTAACTCGAATACCTTCGCTACCTAAAGATTGGGCAAGATACCGGACATTGGCTTCGAGGCTTGCTTTGGCCAGGCCCATTACGTTGTATCCAGGCATTGATCGTTCAGCACCAATATAACTAAGGGTCAGCATTGCGCCCCCTTCAGTCATCATGCTTCGTAATGACTTAGCAAGTGCTGCAAAACTATAAGAGCTGATTTCATGCGCTGTTCTAAATCCCTCTCGAGTAACCGCATCGAGATACATACCTTCTAATTCCTCGCGAGGTGCATAGGCTATCGAGTGAACAAGAATATCAAGATGATCCCAATGTTTAGCGAGTTCATCTCTCATTTCCGCAATATTGCTATCTTGCGAGACATCACAAAGGATAGTTTTGGCAGATCCTAGTTCCGCCGCAAATTTTTCTGCTCTTCCACCTAATTTATCGTTTTCATAGGTGAGTACCAGTTCAGCCCCTTCACGGGCCATAGACTGTGCAATACCCCATGCAATGGAGCGATTTGACGCTACCCCGGTAATGAGCGCTCGTTTGCCTTTTAGGAATCCCATGTCTCGCTTTGTCCTTGGTTAAAATAACTAGAATGAACGTTTTATCCGAACCGGCATAAAGAGTCAAAATTTTGCAATGCGCTCAATTGAGAAACAACTTTCTGTCTTTGCAGTATCGCGAAACGCTGATGATAAAGCAGCTCAGATTGCCCATGAACTCGGTGCAAAATTAGAAACTTCCGAAAGTGGCCTGTCAGGGCTAGTATTAGAGGTCTGGGAAGCAAGACTTGCTTTGCGCGATTATGACCGGCCTCGCACCCGTTCATTCTTTGTCGATTCTCAGATTCAGAGAAGGGTTGTTAGTTCCCGAGATCTTCTAGCCCGCGCCCTCGGTCAGAAATCAACTACAGTGATTGACGCGACAGCTGGATTTGGCGGCGATTCTTTTGATTTTTTACGACGGGGTAAGCGAGTTTTTGCTGTTGAAAGAATTAGCTTGATCGTTTTTTTGCTGAAGGATGCGATAGCAAAAATTGAGGATTCTGAAGAGCGGAAGCGAATCAGCGTGCTTGAAGCTGTGGCTCAAGATATCATTCCAAACCTGCCTTCCTGTGATGTCATTTTTTTGGACCCGATGTTCGAAGACGTTGAGAAAAGAAGTGCGAAACCTCGTAAAGCTCAACAATTATTGCGTTTGATTGCCGGTCCGAGCTCGGATTCAAATAGTCTGCTGGAAGTTGCCCGCGAGCATGCAAAACAAAGGGTGGTTGTGAAAAGACCGCGCCTTTCGTCGTCCTTAGGAGTAGAGCCAGATCATTGCTTTATGGGTAAATCGATTCGCTATGACGTATATTTTTCGAGGACAGCGTGAAAAAAGAACACTGGTTTTTCGCAGAACACATTCCGAAGTGCGGTATTGAGACCGTATTGTCAGACACCGAGGCAAGTCATGCCGTTCGAACGAGGAGACTTCGTATCGATGACCCCTTGATTATTTTTGATGGCAAGGGACTGTCGGCAGGGGCTCGGATTATAGAAATATCTCATCGCCCATTAAAAGTCCGTTTGCATATCGGCGAGAGAGATTGGTCTCCCAAAAAAACGCCAAGTGTTCATTTAGTTTCGGCACTCCCTAAAGGAGATCGCCAGAATACGATGATTGATATGGCAACTCAACTTGGAGTGGACGTGTTAACACCATTGGTGTGCGAGAGAAGTGTCAGTGTGTCTCGAAAGGGTAACCGGGATCGTTGGGAGCGGATAGTGATTGAGGCGTGCAAACAGAGCCATCGCCTCTGGCTGCCTACGCTTGCAGAAGAGTCTTCACTGGAAACATTTATACGGGATATTGATGAAGGCGCTACGGTTTTTGTTGGAGATAGTGACGGCGACACATTGGGAAGCTTCTCAAACATGTCTTTAAAAAAACTGGAAAAAGTATATCTGGTTATTGGTCCAGAGGGCGGATTTACTGTTTTTGAGCGCCAACTCCAAAAGCATGCTGGTTTTAAAATGCTATCGGTTGGCGATGGCATTCTTCGAACAGAGGCAGCAGCGGTCTCTCTTGTCGCGTCAATAATGGGGCTAGTGAGGCCGTCCTCCGTTATGTGAGATGACTGACTCCCCTTAAGGCATATCTGAGATTCGCTGTTGTCGCGCTCGAAATTCATCGAGATCCCGATTAAGTTGTTTAACTCGATCGGTTTCTTTTTGGACAACGTCAGTCGGCGCTCGCTCAACGAATTTGGGGTTTTCAAGTTTTGCCTGACACTTCGCAAGATCGGTCGATAGTTTTTCAATCTCGCGGTGCAATCGGGCCAATTCAGCGTCGCGATCAATAAGAGAGCCCATTGGGACCAGGATCTTTAATGCCCCCGTGAGGGCAGTGGCGTGGTCTCCATCTGGCTCAATGTCATCGTTAATCAAGCTCAGTTTCTCGAGTCTTGCGAGAGGTACTAACACCCATTCAAATTGCTTAATTCGCCACTGGTCTTGTTCATTATTAGTTTGAAGTAGGGCGGGTAGCATTTGCCTCGGATCAATATTCATTTCACCACGTATGTTTCGAACTCCGCCGATAACCGATTTCAACCACTCCATGTCTGCTAACGAATCTTCGTCAACGGTAAAGTCGTCACTGCTTGGGTACTTCTGATTGATAACACTGCTATTTATCTCATCATCTGGTTGCGTGATTCGCTGCCATAAGGTCTCTGAAATAAAGGGCATTAAGGGGTGCAGAAGGCGCAGCGAATTATCCAATATGGTCGTCAGGGTGTGACGCACCACATCTTTTTGCTCCGGAGACAATTCAGGACTCGCGAGCTGAATCTTGGCAATCTCAAGATACCAGCTGCAGTACTCATCCCAGATAAACGTATGAAGGGTTTGGGCGACTTGATCAAATCGATAGATGTTCATTGATTTTTCAACAGACTCGCAAACCTCAGATAATTTCGATTCGATCCATTTTTCAGCGACTCCTTTTGGCGCGTTTGATCCAGAAATTTTTGAAACAGATGATGTATTCATCTCAACAAAGCGTGCAGCGTTCCAGAGTTTGTTGCAAAAATTTCGAAAACCCTCTATTCGACCTAAGTCAAATCGAATATCGCGTCCTTGGGTTGCCAGACTTGCAAATGTGAACCTCAACGCGTCAGTACCAAAAGAGGGGATTCCATTTGGGAATTGTTTTCGGGTGGTTTGTGCGATCTGTTTTGCCATCTTTGGCTGCATTAAGCCAGCGGTCCGTTTCTCAACAAGTGTTTCAAGATCAATCCCGTCGATCAGGTCCAGTGGGTCGAGAACATTCCCTTTTGATTTAGACATTTTCTGGCCATCAGAGTCGCGAACTAGCCCGTGCACATAGACTTGATGAAAAGGAACGTCACCCGCAAATTTCAGGCCAAACATGATCATCCGAGCGACCCAGAAAAATATAATGTCAAAACCTGTTACTAAAACACTAGTGGGATAGAACGTCTTAAATTCTTCTGTAGGGTTGGGCCACCCCAAAGTGGAAAAAGGCCAAAGAGCTGACGAGAACCAGGTATCCAGTACATCTTCATCCTGGTGTAGATCAACTTCTTTGCCATGGTGCTCTGCGGCTTTTGCATTAGCTTCCGAAGCAGTCATGGCAACAAAAATATTTCCTTCCTCGTCGTACCAAGCTGGAATTCGGTGCCCCCACCAGATCTGCCGTGAAATACACCAATCTTGAATATTGTGCATCCAGTCAAAATAAGTGCGACTCCAGTTTTCCGGTACAAACGTTATACGACCATCCTCGACTGCCTCGATGGCAGGTTTAGCGAGAGGTTTGGTTTTTACAAACCACTGATCGGTCAGGTATGGCTCCACGACGGCTTGGGTTCTATCACCTCTAGGAACCATAAGCGTGTGATCATCTATTTTCTCGATGAGATTTTGGGCCTGAAGATCGCTGATGATTTTTTTACGCGCCTCCAAACGGTCCAGTCCATGATAAACGGACTGTGGGAGGTCAATGGCAGCGCTCGGGCTGAGAATATTGATCGGTTCAAATCCATGACGGTTACCGACTTCATAGTCGTTGAAATCATGGGCTGGCGTGATTTTTAGACATCCAGTGCCAAAATCTGGATCGACGTAGTCGTCGGAAATCACGGGTATTTTACGATCGGTTAGAGGAAGGCAAACACGCTGGCCAACAAGGTGAGCGTATCGATCATCGTCTGGATGAACAGCAACTGCGACATCTCCCAGCATGGTTTCAGGACGTGTGGTGGCGACTACAACGAACCCGGCTCCATTTTCAAACGGATAGCGAAGATGCCAAAGAGAGCCCTTTTCCTCTTCAGAAATTACCTCTAAATCAGAGAGGGCGGTATGAAGAATAGGATCCCAATTGACAAGTCGCTTGCCACGATAAATGAGGTTTTCCTGATAGAGTTTTACAAATACTTCTCTTACGGCTGTCGATAGGTCCTCATCCATTGTGAAGCGCTCTCGACTCCAATCAAGTGATGCACCCATTCGCCTTAGTTGACGGGTAATGGTTCCACCCGATTCACGTTTCCACTGCCAGATGCGGTCGATGAAGTCATTTCGTCCTAGATCGTGCCGGGTCTTTCCTTCCGAATTTAGTTGGCGTTCCACCACCATTTGAGTTGCGATGCCAGCGTGATCGGTGCCAGCTTGCCAAAGGGTTCTGTGACCTCGCATCCGATGGTAGCGAGTCAAAGCATCCATTATTGTGTCTTGAAATGCATGGCCCATATGAAGGCTGCCGGTTACGTTAGGGGGCGGTATCGCGATACAGAAAGGAGGGCCTTCTCCGGACGGCTTAAAGGCTCCCTGTTGCTCCCATGCTTCATACAGGGCTTGCTCTATAGCATGTGGATCATACGCTTTGTTTGTTTCTTCTTGGGTCACGGGTTGAATGTCTTCAAATGTTGGAGATTTAATCATTAATTGTCGCTCCACCATGGAGTCAAGCGACTTCGAATATCGGTCGATAATTTATTCCGTAAAGATTCTGGAAGCGACTCTCCAGAGTATGATGAAAGTCTTTTTTCAACGGTAACAACTAGTTCATCGACTAACTCAGTTAGATAATCTTGGTTGTCATCTTTATTGACATTTGTGAACTCAATTCCTGATTTTTTGGGATGATCATGACTTTTGTTTGCAGTATCGATTGATGTGTCGTTATCTTTCGTTTGTCCCGCTCCGGGATGCTTGAGCGCGGAAGCAACCTCTTCAATTAATGGTTCAATAGATTCCGTAGCGCTAGTTTTTGACTCAAACATATCTACGGTTTCAGGATCGTCATTTTCCGGGGTCAGATCATTGTCGATATCAATATTTTCCTGCGCACTTTTTTCAATCGCGCCTTCCAGCTTTGGCGACAGTTCAGTTGCTGAAGACCCTTCGCCAATGAATCTACCGAGCGATTCAAGCTGGTTGATCAGTTGATCTCGAATTTTATCGTGGCTCATAAGAGTCGACTCGGAACCTAGACTTTATGAGTGACAGGCTCGACGCCATTATCACGATAAAATTTGAACCGATTTCTTGCGAGCTGACGCTCGGAGTCATCGGTTCCAACAATTTCTGCAACTCTTGAAAATAGGCTAAAAGTTGATACCGGTGTATTTGCCATTGAAATTACAATTTCGGCAACATCGGGACTAGGGTCGTCACAACCTAATATCACCCGAACTAATTCATCGGTCTTGCCGAGTAATCCATGCGGGATAAAACTACTTGAAGAGAAAGTCCATAATCGCTCGTCCATCTGAGTCAATTGATCAGGTGTTTGACAGTAAAGATATACGTGCTTTCCAGACTGAAAAGCTTTCTCAGTGACTCGACAGGCAAGCGTATAACGCCCGTCAGGCGTATCACTGGAGGGAACATAAAAATCTACGCGGCAGGATGCCATAAATCAATCGCTGGCTCGGTTGATCAGAAAGCGAGTTAATAGCGAGACGGGTCGACCGGTCGCACCTTTATTTGCACCCGACTGCCATGCGGTTCCTGCGATATCGAGGTGAGCCCACTTCATGCTCTCGGTGAAACGAGCTAAAAAGCACGCGGCTGTCACGGCGCCAGCCGTGCGACCACCAATATTTGCCATGTCCGCAAATGGCGTATTGAGTTGCTTCTGATATTCTTTCCACACCGGCATTCGCCATGCTCGATCTCGGGCGTTTTCGCCACACTCTAGAAGTTCATTGGCTAACTGGTCGTCAGTAGAGAATAAACCCGTGGCTGGATTTCCGAGCGCGACCACACAGGCACCGGTCAATGTGGCGATATCTATGACTGCTGACGGACTGTAACGCTCAGCATATGTAATGGCATCACACAAAATGAGGCGTCCTTCAGCATCGGTATTGAGAATTTCAATCGTTTTGCCTGACATGCTGGTGACAACATCTCCAGGCTTGTTTGCGGCACCATCGGGAAGGTTCTCACTGCTTGGTACGATGCCCACGACGTTAAGTTTCAGCTTGAGTTCGGCAGCAGCTGTTAGTGCGCCAAAGACGCTTGCTCCGCCGCACATGTCGTATTTCATCTCGTCCATAGCACCCGCTGGCTTGAGCGAAATGCCACCTGCGTCAAAGGTGAGGCCTTTACCAATGAGAACCACCGGGGCTTGCCCGCGCTTTCCACCCTGATATTCCATGGTAATCAGTTTTGCCGGTTCACGACTTCCGCGAGATACCGATAATAACGCCCCCATTTTAAGGGCTTTCATTTTGGCTTCGTCAAGAACTTGGACTTTGAGCCCATGTGTTCTGACAAGTTTCTTTGCCTCGCCAGCTAAAAAACTTGGTGTACATAGGTTTCCAGGGAGATCGCTAAGCCGCTTTGCTAACGCAACGCCGTTACCAATTGCGTTTCCTTCACGAATACCTTCTTTAAGTAAAGGCTCGTTGCGAATATTTCCGCTTTGCAGAGAGACCCTCGCTAGAGAGCACTGGGCATCTTTGCGAGCTTTGCCTTTCATGGTCTTGAGTTGAATGAAGCGGTAACGTGCGTTATGAATGGCCTGCACAACAATTCGCGCTTTCGATTTATTATCAAGTCCCGATACACTGACTTCTGGGAGCGTGCTGACTGCGCTAATTGAGCGTGTCTTGCATAATTCGCGTGCCGCCGCTGATGCGGCTGCTGCGAAGTCATCTGCGTCGGGCTTGTCACCAATTCCCACTAACAATAATCTTTTAGCGTTGATACCCTGTGGCTTAGGAATTACGATGGCGCTTCCCGGTCGTCCGTTGAAGTCTCCTGAGTCTAAAATTCCTTCGACGAGTCGATTTGTTGCTTTTTCAATCTTGCGAACGGTTGCAGATTGCTCTGCCTTTTCATTAATTCCAATAATTAGACAGTCAGTACGAGTGTTTACAATATCGACAGAAGAGAGCTGAATTTTCATAAAGTCCTAGATTTGCAGTTGCGGTAAACGACTTGCGATGGGATCACAATGTCGATTCGCGTAAAATAGGGGTCTATTGTCCTAGTTAATTCATCGATCTGTCAAAGTTCAAATCCTCAGGAAGCCACAAACTCCATCCCATGATCCTGCGTAGAGCCCTAGCCCGAGAAGTTTTGCTGACGAGTAGCGCGGTAACTGCTGTCATCTTCAGTATATTTCTTGTGGTCAGGGTGTTGGGATTTTTACGACAGGCGGCAGAGGGAGTTATCCCGGTCGATAGTATTTTTCTACTCCTGTTCCTAAAGGTCATAGCCTATATGGACGTCCTTTTACCTCTTATGATGTTTGTGGCCATGTTATTGGTTTTAGGGCGCTGGAGTCGTGAGAACGAACTCACCATTATGGCGGCGTCTGGTTTTAGCCTTTGGTATTTGGCTCGACCGACGGCGTTTCTAATTCTGGTTGGGACTGTCATTGTGGGCGGCTTTTCAATTGTCGTGGGGCCGATGGCTGTCCGCGCGGTTGGCGCTCTGGAACATGAGCTTAAAACACGTACCGATATTGTCGGCGTAAGTCCGGGTGTTTTTACTGAGACGCGAGCAGGGCAAGGCGTGTACTTTATTGAAAAACTCAGCAAAGAAACTGATAAGTATGAGGGCGTTTTTGCATGGGGGTCCAACGGCGGGCAAGAAGGGATTGTATTGGCGCAAAGTGCGTATCGGCGCGCCGACTCCGAGAAAGGCAGCGTTTTTCTAGTGCTCGAAAATGGTGTTCGTTATGAAGGTGCGCCTGGCGATAGTGTTTATCGAGTGATTAATTTCGAACGCTATACATTGCGAGATAGGAAGATGGCAAGCGCACCAGTTCGGTACCCCCTGCATGGGTGGAAAACGACGAGACTCTGGCGTTCGATGGGGCCTTATGAGCAAAAAGAGATCGCTTGGCGAATTTCCAAAGTCATTGTACTGCCAATTTTGATGATTTTTGCTTTGAGCCTTGGAAGGGTTGAGCCAAGGAGTAATCGTTACGTCTCAATGTTTTCGGCTTTGTTGATTTATTTCACTTATACGAATCTAGTCACAATGGCATGCGCCCGCGTACCCGCCAGTGGTTTCTCTGCCTGGGTCTTGTTGGGCTGTATGCATTTAATCTTTGCAAGCGCAGCCGTGTATTTGTTGTGGTGCCGAACACGTGGGAGACCGGTGATTTCGCTACAGAGGATGAAGGCGGCGAAGGCCTGATTGCTGATGCGTTTGCTTGATCTCTATTTGGGCAGGATTCTTTTGAGTCAGATCTTGTTAGTGATGTCAGTGTTGGTCGGCATCTTTGCCTTCGTGACTTTTATTGACCAGGTGTCTTATTTGGGGACGGGGAACTATTCAGTCTGGGATGCTTTTCAGTATGTTGTGCTTAGCACCCCTCGGATCATTTATGAGATTTTTCCGATGGCTGTGTTAATCGGGGCCATTTTGGGATTGTCTTTGTTAGCGCTTGATTCAGAGTTGATCGTAATGCGAGCAAGTGGTGTATCGATCGGGCAGATTACTTTCGCGGTACTAAAATTAGGGCTGGCGCTCGCACTGCTTGCACTGATAATTGGCGAGTTTTTGACGCCTTGGTCGGAGACGCTAGCGCAACGTGGTCGTGCAGAAGCCCTTGAGCAAAACATTGAACATAAATCCAATTCAGGATTATGGATGCGTGATGGGAACACCTTCGTTAACGTGAGAGAGGTGCTTCCTGATCTCAGTTTGCGTGAAATTCGAGTTTTCCAGTTCGATAGTGTGAGTCAGTTGCGTGCATTAGTTCATGCCGAGAAGGGAACTTACAGAACGCAGTATTGGGATCTCAGCAACGTAAAACAGACGCTGATTGATGAAGATGGCTTTACCCAAGTGAGCGAATCACAGAAAGCACGATGGAAGACGTCGGTCACACCGCAAACGATGTCGGTATTTTTGGTCCAGCCTGATCAGCTATCTCTGATGCAGTTGCGCAAATACATTGCTCATTTACTGATGAATCTTCAAGATGCCCGAAACTTCGAGCTAGCCTACTGGTCAAAGCTCACGCTACCCCTCGCCACCGGCGTAATGCTTCTGCTTGCAATACCATTTGTGTTTGGGAGTATTCGTGCCAACAGTATGGGTCGAAATCTTTTTGTTGGCATTATGATTGGTATTATCTTTTTCGCGGTGAGCAAAGCACTTGGGTATATCGTTTTGGTTTACAACCTTCCGCCGCTTTTAGGTGCAACATTGCCTACGATGGGCTTTGCTGCGGCGGCGGGCCTTTTGTTTCGACGAATTCGCTAAAAGCTAAAGGTCTTTTTGTACGGCGCTATCCTAAAACACTCATTGGTTCGACGTAGTTATATCCTAGATCAATAGCCACTTCAGCGTTCGTGACTTGGCCATCGTGAACGTTGAGTCCGTTGCAAAGATGTGAATCCGCTTTTAATGCCTCGCGGAAACCGTGATTAGCAAGAGTCAGGATGTGCGGCAGCGTGACATTGTTCAAAGCATATGTGGATGTCCGCGGCACACCGCCCGGCATATTTGCTACGCAGTAATGCACAACATCATCAACCACATAAGTGGGGTCAGCATGAGTTGTGGCTTTTGACGTCTCACAGCAGCCTCCCTGGTCAATCGCGACATCAACAATCACTGAGCCTGATTTCATCGCGACTACCATTTCGCGAGTGACCAGCTTTGGTGCGGATGCTCCTGGAATCAGAACGCCGCCGATAACAAGATCGGCATCGAGCACATGTTTTTCGACAGCGTCGCGCGTTGAGAAAACCGTATGGGTTGATGTCCCGAATTGTTGCCAATGCGCTTCTATCACCTCAGGACTTCGATCAACGACCCATACTTCAGCGCCCATTCCCACAGCAATCGCAGCAGCGTGTTTGCCAACAACGCCGGCGCCCAATACCACGACTTTTGCTCGATCTACTCCGGGCACACCCCCTAACAGGATGCCACGACCACCATGAGGGTGCTCAAGGCAATGAGCGCCAGCCTGGATCGCCATGCGTCCCGCGACTTTCGACATTGGCGCGAGCAAGGGAAGCCCACCGTAAGGAGAGGTGACGGTCTCATAGGCAATACAGGTAGCCCCACTGCTGATGAGATCTTTTGTCTGATCAGGATCTGGCGCGAGATGCAGGTAGGTAAAAAGTATTTGACCTTGCCGCAGCATCGCCCGCTCCACAGCCTGAGGCTCCTTAACTTTCACAATCATTTCAGCTGATGAAAAGATATCTTCCGCCCGATCGATAATCGTGGCACCGACTGCCCTATATTCATCATCGATCGCGCCGATGCCCTCTCCTGCGCGCGTCTCGATCATCACTGAGTGCCCGTGACTGACAGCCTCCCGGACGCTGGAAGGCGTCATCCCAACACGATACTCGTGGTTTTTTATCTCCTTTGGTACTCCAATTTTCATTTTTGCCCCCCGGCTTTAGAAAATGATGGTCAAAATAGATTTGACCACTTATAAATAAACAGGCTTGTGAATAATCCTAAATTAAGCGACCTCTTGTGGGCGCATATCTTTGGGGTTAATACCTGCTACCGCCACTGGCGCTTTCATGGCATCTCTCCGGAAAGGCTCGCCGAGTTCTTGGTTAAGAACGACCTCTATGAAGGTTGTAACGTTCTTATTCATTTGCTCGTCAACGGCCGTTTTGAGAGCGTTGGTTAAGCCTTCCGCAGTTTCTGCTTTGACGCCTTTGATTCCGCAGGCTTCTGCCACTTTTGCGTACTCCACTCCAACGTTCAGTTCTGTGCCCACAAAATTATCTTCGTACCAAAGGGTGGTGTTTCGTTTCTCAGCGCCCCACTGATAGTTTCTGAAAATAATCATCGTAATGGGCGGCCACTCGTTTCGTCCACAGGCGGTCATTTCGTTCATCGAAATGCCAAAGGCGCCATCACCGGCAAAGCCAATGACAGGTGTGTCCGGGCAGCCGATTTTTGCACCCAAGATAGAAGGGAATCCATAACCACAAGGACCAAATAATCCAGGCGCTAGATATTTTCGACCCGCTTCAAAACTCGGATAGGCGTTGCCAATAGCGCAGTTATTGCCAATGTCTGACGACACAATGGCATCCTGAGGCATCGCAGCCATGATGGCTTTCCAAGCCTGTCGTGGAGACATGCGCTCGGGTTGGCTATCACGTGATCGTTGATTCCAGGTTGTGCCTGGATCATCGTCTTCGTGATCCATTTGACTGAGTTCATGGATCCAGGCTGATTTAGACTGTTTGATTTCTTCTTTACGAGAATCACGGTTTTGATCCCCCGCACTGCTGGACAGTTGTTCCGAAATTTGCTCTGCCACCTTTCGAGCATCTCCCTGGATCGCAACATCGACATTTTTGGTCAACCCGATTCTGTCGGCGTTGATGTCAACTTGAATCAACTTTGCATCGTTCGGCCAATAGTCAATCCCATAACCGGGTAAGGTCGAGAACGGATTTAACCGAGTGCCGAGGGCTAAAACCACATCGGCTTTGGAAATGAGTTCCATTGCGGCTTTTGAGCCGTTATAGCCAAGTGGCCCCGCCGCAAGAGGATGTGAGCCGGGAAACGCGTCGTTATGCTGGTAGTTACAGCAGACTGGCGCATCTAATTTTTCCGCCAGCTGGGCAGATGCGGGGATTCCGCCGCTCAGTACAACGCCGGCCCCATTTAAGATAACCGGGAATTTGGCGTCGGATAGCAGCTGCGCCGCGTTTGCAATGGCGTCAGCACCGCCTGGCGAACGTTCAATCTTGATCACTTGAGGCAGTTCGATATCGATAACTTGAGTCCAGTAATCGCGTGGTACATTGATCTGTGCGGGCGCCGAGCCTCGACGCGCTTTCTCGATGACCCGATTGAGGACTTCTGCCATTCGGGACGGATCTCGAACTTCTTCTTGGTAACAGACTAAGTCTTGGAAAATTGCCATCTGCTTGACTTCTTGGAACCCGCCCTGGCCAATAGTTTTGTTAGCCGCTTGAGGTGTCACGAGTAAAAGCGGCGTATGATTCCAATAAGCCGTCATTATTGGCGTAACAAAGTTCGTGATTCCAGGCCCGTTTTGGGCAATCGCCATGCTCATTTTTCCAGACGCGCGGGAGTAACCATCGGCGCTCATGCCAGCATTGCACTCGTGAGCGCAATCCCAGAAACTGATTCCGGCCTGGGGAAATAGGTCAGAGATTGGCATCATTGCTGATCCGATAATTCCAAAGGCGTGTTCGATACCCTGCATCTGCAGTACTTTGACGAAAGCCTCTTCAGTGGTCATTTTCATGGGTGCACAGCTCCTGTTTTTTGGCGTTAAGGGATAAGATAAAAAGTTCTTGGCGTTTTGTTGATTCAGCTACCGCGTTCGCAGGGCGCTCTTGAAAAGCCACGTTTGACCGAACATTAGTCGATTGACAGTCCAGTCGCATAGGACCAGCGGGAAGGTCAGTGATATGCCAGTTGCCGGTCTAGTTGAGCCACGGGTGGTTGGGGAGAGGTTGCAAGCCCTGTTTGTAGTTAAGAGGCGTTTGACTTGTGCGAGGAATCTGAATTAACGATCGAGGCAATTTGTCGCACGCCGGGCTCGATTTTATCCACAGGAATTGATGAAAATCCTAGTCTGAGATACGCGCATGGACTTGGCGGGCGATGAAAGAAGACCTCTCCAGATTCAAAAAGCAGGCTTTTTGACAGGCATTTTTTCTGGAGATCATCGACATCTACTCCTGATGGAGACTGAAGCCAGAAAGACGACCCCCCTGTGGATGGGCTGATGCGCCAATTTGGCAGGTAGGTTGTAATTGCTGTTCTGAGCGTGTGCCAGCGATCACTCAGTGAATGACTCAATCGGCGAATTAAAGCATCATGGTAACCCCGCTTGAGAAACTGGGCGACGATGAGTTGGTTATTGGCTGGAGGATGTCGACTCATCAGTCGTCGTAAGACCCGAGCTTCGCGAATAAAATCTTCCGGCCCAGTCATGAATCCAACGCGCAGACCAGGTGCTAACGTTTTTGAGAGACTACCAATGTAGATAACGACACCGTCTTTATCGAGGCTTTTTAGTGCCGGAATGGGATTGCCATGAAAGTTATGCTCGCTTTCATAATCATCTTCAATAATAACAAATTGCTGCTCTTTGGCAGATTGGAGTAGTTGTTCTCGGCGCGAGCGACTCAGCGTGACGGTAGTTGGAAACTGATGGCTTGGGGTTAGATAAAGGCATTCGCAATCATTTAGATCGTTGCTTGGAATTAATCCCTCATTGTCCACCGGGATGGGTTTTAGTTTTGCGGTTCGCGATAGGAATATGTTTCGGGCATCCGGGTATCCCGGATCTTCGATGGCAACAGTTTTATGTTGATCAAGCAATAGATCCGCGATCAAAAACAGTGCCTGTTGAGCGCCGAGCGTCACCAGGATTTCATCGGCTTGCGCCCAAACGCCCCGCCTCGGAAGAATGCGAGTTTGGATTTGTTCGATAAGTTCAGGATCGTCCTGATCAATGCGATCAGCCGACCATTGCTGAATGGCGCCGACCGTGGCGGCATCTCGACAACATTCCCTCCACTCGTTTACGGGGAAAAAGTGGGAATCTATTTGACCGTAGATAAAAGGATATCGATAACTCGACCAGTCGGCGGGTTTGTTAAGATTTCGCTGCTGGGTGGGTGTGAAACGAAGTTTTTGTGTCCAGTCGATCGCTCCAAAACTACGAGCGCCTGACGGTGGGCTCATGACGCGGTCTCGCAGAATATCGTCACTTACAAAGTATCCGCTTCGCTCCCGTGCAACGAGAAATCCTTCATCGACCAGCCTCTGATAAACCAGAACAACGGTATTTCGGGCGACTTTAAGCTGGTCAGCCAGTTTGCGCCCCGACGGCATCGCGGTGCCAGGGGCAATCTGCCCATCTAATATCGTTCTGACGAGCATCTCCTGAATTTGATTCTGTAAATTCGTCCCACTATCACTGGATAGCTCGAATAAACGGTCAGGAATTACTGGACTCATCTTTGGCAAGGAATTGGTCCTATCGGAGTCGGATGGTTAGGATTAACGTGTTGATATCACATAAAAAGCCACAGTTCTAACGCGCAACTATATCAGGCGCTTTCAATCAAGGAAAAATCATGAAATACGATCCAGAATTCCTCGAAAACTATTGGATGCCGTTCACTTCGAACCGCGATTTTAAGGCAGACCCTCGCATTGTTGAGCGAAGCGAGGGCATGTATATGTACAACGATGCCGGGGATCGGATTCTAGATGGATCTTCCGCCTTATTTTGTTGTGCAGCAGGTCACAGTCGTCCGGAAATTGCAGAGGCGGTACACAATCAGTTGAAAGAATGCGCTTATGTGCCTCCTTTTCAGCTCGCTCAACCTTTAGCATTTGAGCTTGCCCGGCGTGTCGCCAAGCTCACTCCGGATGGACTTGATCATATTTTCTTCGGTTGCTCGGGTTCTGAAGCGATCGATTCTGCGATGAAAATT
Organism: Pseudomonadota bacterium; assembly: GCA_018672825.1. Taxonomy (GTDB): domain Bacteria; phylum Pseudomonadota; class Gammaproteobacteria; order Arenicellales; family UBA868; genus UBA868. The sequence goes on from JABHUE010000050.1 coordinate 27,192, forward strand.
GTTTATGCCTACCACTATGCGAGGGGAGAAGGGCAGCGCCAGCGATTTGTCTCTCGGGAACGGGCATATCACGGCGTTAATATGGCGGGTGTCTCGCTTAGCGGCATGATCAAGAACCGTCAGGCGTTCGGTCCGGGTATTCCGGGCGTCGTTCACATGCGGCATACCTGGACGCCTGAGAACCGTTTTGTAAAGGGTCAGCCTGAGACGGGAGTTGAGCTCGCAGAAGATTTGTTGAGGATAGCCGCTAACTACGGTCCTGATACGATTGCAGCTTGTGTTGTAGAGCCGGTAGCAGGGTCCACAGGTTGCCTCGTACCACCCAAAGGATATCTTGAGCGAATCAGGGAAATTTGTGACGACCATGGCATTCTTCTGGTTTTTGATGAGGTGATCTGTGGATTTGGGCGAATGGGCACGCCGTTTGCGTCCCAAGCATTTGGTGTAACACCCGATATCATGACAATGGCGAAAGCGCTTACAAATGCTGCGCAGCCAATGGGCGCGGTTGCTGTGAGCGATAAAGTTTACGACACCATTGTTGATGGATCGCCGGATGGCGCCATTGAATTTTTCCATGGATATACCTATTCAGCTCATCCCGCTGCCTGTGCGGCTGGAATAGCGACCATGGAAATTTTTGAAAAAGAAAACCTTATCGAGCGCGCGGCGGAGTTGTCTGAGTATTTTCTTGATCAGGTGTTTGCGCTGAGTGATATTCCGATGATCACGGATATTCGGGGCTACGGGCTGTTTGCGGGCATTGATCTGGAGCCCATGGGTAATCCTGGCGTGCGCGGTCTTGATTTTCAGAAAAGAATGTTTAAGAACGGGCTTCATTTAAAGATGACTGGTGATGCAGCGTTGATTTCTCCACCATTGATTGCCGAGCGTCATCATATCGACAAGATTTGTGAGGTGATGAGGCAGACGTTGGCTGAATATTGACCTGATTTTTCGGGTTTACCGATATTCGATTCTTATATCGACTAAAAATAGCGGAGAATATTGGACCTTGGATTGATCTTGCACGTTAAGGTCTAGGTCGAGTTAGAATGAGGACAGCCAGTTTTGATTTGAAAAGCCGTTTGCGTGAGCCCCATTAATCTGGCGTTGACGAGAAGGCGAAGAAAGCTGAACTTGTTGGGTCCGGGACTTGCTTGTCAGGATCGGATATTTGAAATTTGTTCAACCAGTAGGAGGATATTGTGTCGGAACAGAAATTTAATAAGAGCCGTAGATCGTTCGTAAAGAAGACTGCCGCGGTGTCAACGGCAGCGGCCGTGGGACCGTGGATCGTTAGCCCCAAGGTGCTTGCCTCGTCAGGAGAGGTAAACGTACTCCTGTGGTCGGATTACTGCCCACCTGGATTCTTGAAATCTTTTAAAGAAAAAACCGGAATCACGGTTAATTTCACAGGAATCGGATCGAACGAAGAGATCATCAATAAGATGAAGGCGACCAAAGGGAAGGGCTTCGATGTTTGTAGTCCGACCAACATGCGCTCGCTCCAATGGGAGCCATTAGGCCTAATTCAGCCTATTGACTACGGCCGCATTCCTAATGTGAAAAACCTAAACCCGGCTATGTTGGCTGTTGGCGATACCGAATGGAACTTCGGTGGGACAGGCTCGCACTGGCTTCCGCAAATCTGGGGAACAGAAGGTGTGGCATGGCGATCGGACAAGTGGTCACCATCTCGTGCCGGCGAAATGCCAAGCTACGGCGATATCTGGAATAAGGATGTAGAGGGTAAGACAATGATGCGTCCGCATTCGGGTATGCTTGGCGCGGGTCTCTATCTTGAGACCACTGGTGCGCTGGAACCCGGAGCGATGCGTAACGCGTATTCTGATGAAGCGACCATGCGCAAGACGTGGCAGGTTGTGACTGATTTCTGCATCAAGAACAAGAGTCAAGTCAAACTCTTTTGGAACGATGCCGATAGTCAGAAAAATGGCTTCATGAGTGGCGGGGTTGTCGTTGGCCAGACCTGGGATGGTCCTCCGACTGTTCAGATGAAAGAGGGTAAGCCGGTGATCTATCGCGCACCGATCGAGGGCGCGCTCGCGTGGGTTGACGGCCTGACGATCTCTTCGGCCGCAGCAAACATCGATGAAACCTATGCATTTTTGGACTACTGTTTTGATCCAGAAGCGGCGGGCCGATCGATTGACGGTGGCGGCGTAGCAGATTGGGGCCAGCACGGCTATAACTCTGCGGTTCTTGGCGCTGATAAATACGCAAGCGCTGAATATGGCAAGTGGTTTAACGAGATCTATCCAGGCGATGCTTTGGGTAATCTATGGGCTTGGCCACGTGAGCCACAATGGTATGCCGACGTTCGTACGGAGTACCGCAATAAGTTTGTAAATGCTTAATTGATCTAAGCGCTGACCACCCTTGGTTTTTAAATCAAGGGTGGTCATTCTTTCCAAATTGTCTGGCGGCGCTTGATATAGCGGCGCCATCCATCTTTCTGACGAGACTGACTCGATGAGTGCGGATGTCCAACTCGATAATGTGTGGGTAAAGTTTGGGGATTTCGTAGCGGTTCGTGACGCGAGTCTAACGATTCAGGGGGGCGAGTTTTTTAGTTTTCTTGGTCCTTCTGGATGTGGCAAGACAACGTTATTGAGGGCGATCTCGGGTTTTCAACACCCGAGCACGGGTCGCATACTAATTGGCGGAAAAGATATGTTTGGGATTGGTCCGAACCGGCGACCAACTGCCCTTATTTTTCAAAACTTAGCGCTCTTCCCTTTAATGACCGTTTGGCAAAACATCTCTTTTGCGCTCGAAGTCAAAGGGATGGATAAACGAGCCCGGCGGAAAAAAGCCGACGAACTTCTTGAGCTTGTCGCATTGCCGGGTCAAGGGGACAAGATGGTAACGGAGTTATCCGGCGGCCAAAAACAGCGAGTCGCCGTTGCGCGGGCACTTTGTGCGGAGCCCGAAGTGCTTCTTCTTGATGAGCCTCTGTCGGCACTCGATCTTAAACTTCGTCAGCACATGCGTACAGAGCTCCGAGCTATTCAGCAACGAGCGGGCATTACGTTCATTTATATTACTCACGATCAGGGTGAGGCCCTAACGATGTCGGACCGAGTGGCGGTCATGCGTCAGGGCGTAGTTGATCAAATTGGCGATGGTACGACCGTTTACGATCATCCGGAGACAGCATTCGTCGCCTCTTTTGTTGGGGAAAACAATTCTTTTACAGGTACGGTGACGGAGATCACGGATGGCTTGGCCTATGTTCAGACAGAATGCGGCCTCATGCGATCCCGAACGTCTTCGGCGGCGCCTCTTAGAAAAGGCGATGATGCGGTGGTTTTTGTTCGTCCCGAGTCCATCCATTTTTGTGGAGACGACACGCGCAGGGATGAAAATGGCCTGGTCGCAACGCTGGCGCATCAAGAGTTTGAGGGGCATTTTTGGCATTTGGCACTCAAGACAGAGTCGGGCCACGACATTCGCATGTCGGTAATGAATGATGGTAGATCGGAGGTTCATGAGATTGGCGCGTCGGTCTCCGTTGGGTTTTCAACCCAAGGCGCGATAGCTCTTGCGCCTGGCGAACTTGCAGCTGATTAAGCGTTGAGTAAATAGTCATGCGGAACTGGCTTCGGACTTTTCTAGCGCGAAACGGAATAGGCCTCTCAGTCTACCTGCTGGGTGCTGTTGCGCTTTGGGTTATCGTGATGATCATTCTCCCGCAGTTGTTTATGCTGGATTTTTCGTTCAGAAATAACTGGCAGCAGATAGATCCGTCGCGTATGGGCGGCCCTGATGATGTCTACACGATGGTCAACTATCATTTTCTTGCGTTTGGCAGTCCTAATAACCCAGACCCATTTAATGTCGTCGATGTCACCGTGTTTTTTCGCACGATTGTTGCAGCGATTTGTGTAACCCTCTTTGATTTAGCATTGTGCTACCCAATTGCCTACTATCTTGCGCAGGTTGCCCGAGGCGGAAAAGCTCGACTGTTGGTTCTTGCCTTGATCATTCCTTTTTGGGTGAACGAATTGCTAAGAGCGTTTGCTTTTCGGATTCTTTTTGGAGAAGAGGGAACGATCAACGCAATTTTGATGGGGATTGGGATCTTAAGTGACCCGATTGATTTTGTGAGAGAGGATGTCGCCCTATACGCGGGCCTCGGATACGCCTATATCTTGTTGATGATTTTCCCGATCTACAACGTTATTGAGAGTCTCGACAAGAATCAAATTGAAGCCGCACGAGATCTGGGATCGTCTTGGTGGCGCATTCATCGCCGAGTCGTGATTCCGTTTGCCAAGCCGGGAATAACTTCTGGTTGCACGATGGTCTTTATGCTCTCAGCAGGCGCGTTGGCAGCCCCCCAGATTTTGGGTGGCCCCAGCAGTCTCTGGTTTACTCAGATTATTTATCAGTGGTTCAACACCGGCAGCAATTGGCCTCGTGGATCGGCTTATGCCATTGTGTTGATGTTGACTTGCGTCCTGCTCGTTTTAATCCTAATGAAGTTATTTAAAGTGAAAATTGGAGAGATTGGCAGATGACGTCCGGGAGTGTAATGAGGATAGCAGTGGGCTTTTATATCCTGCTTTTCTTTTCCTATTTATTCGGACCGCTGTTGGTCATGGCGTTTACGGCTTTTAACAGCTCGGAGTTTCCATCAATCTCACCATGGAACTGTTTTACAGATGAGTGGTTTGAGGTTCTTGTAAAAGATAACCAACTAATGGGCGGGCTCAAGAGCAGTCTGGTTGTCGGATTCGGAGTTGTTTTGTTGGCAGTGCCGATTGGATTAGCTGCTTCTCTTTTGATTACGCAACTTAGAAGTCGAGCACGATCAGTGGTCTATACCATTGCGATATCGCCTATTCTTGTGCCTGGCGTTGTGCTGGGAATATCCACACTCGTTTTTTGGGAGCGGGTGGATCGAGTCGTACTTGGCGCTCAGGATGGGTTTTTTTACGATGGTTACTTTATGACGATTATTGGCCAGTCGACATTCATAGCCGCTTATTCAATGCTCGTTTTTTTGGCGAGATTACAGCGGTTTGACCCAGGTCTTGAAGAAGCTGCGCTTGATCTAGGGGCGACTCAAACTCAGGTCTTCCGCAAGATTTTATTACCTTTTCTGAAGCCGGCCATCGGCTCTGCTGCGGTCCTCGCTTTTCTTGCATCATTTGAGAATTACAACACCACGGTCTTTACGATTGTCTCCGAGAGTACATTAACCACGGTGCTTGCGAGTAAAGTGCGATATGGGATAAATCCGTCAATCAGTTCACTGGCTGTGATTATTATTGCGCTCACATTAATTGCGGCGGTTGTGCATGAATTTCTCAAACGCAAAGAAGAGCGTCAAGCAACCGCCGAGGCGTTGATTACCAATCCAGCGGTTATAAAAGCGAGCCGAAGCAGAAGACCGTGGGGACTGCCCATTGGCGCGTTAACCGCAGTTTTGTTTGTTGGCGTATTGGGCAGTCTCTGGATGGGTCGAAATTATGACGTCGATGAGTGTAAAGTGAGAGTTACTGAGGAAAATCGGGTCAAATTCGAGGCGCTCAAGCAACAACGACTGGCTGAAGCAAAAGCTAAGCAATTGAGTTCGTCACAGGGCCAGGACAGCGCAGTTGATTCAAAGCAATCCAGCGGGCAATATCAAAATATATTTGCGCCTAGTAATCTGGGGCAGCAGATAGAATCAGATTCAGGCGCGGAGCCCCAGTCTGAGACAGAAGCTAAAGATGCTAAACAGTATCAAAATATTTTTGCACCGACTAATCTAGGGCAACAGGTCGAATCACCCTCAGACAGTGACTGAGCGCTTTATTCGAGACGCTGAGAAGCCAAAATAATCGAATGATTAAAACGACTTGTATTGGCGCCTATCCCAAACCTGATTTTGTGGATCTTCCAGATTGGTTCAACGGAGTGGACGGAACCGATACCTCTCATCCGACTCGGGAGTGGGCGCAGGCGATGGCCACAATGGGCGCTAATGCGGATGACGTAGTTCAGAGAGGGGTTGCACAGGTACTGGCCGATCAAGAATCAGCGAAAATCGATATTCCGACTGATGGCGAAGTGCCTCGAGAAAATTATATTCATTATCACTGTCGACATCTTGACGGTATTGATTTCTCGAATCTGACGGAAAAATCTTTGCGTAATGGCGCATATAGCGCTCAACTGCCTACAATTGTAAGCGCAGTTAAATCGATCAATCATTTTCTTGTTCGTGACTGGCAGCGGGCACAAAAACTAACGGAGCGACCGGTAAAGATCACCATGCCGGGCCCCATGACTATTGGCGATACAACCGTTGATGCGTTTTATGGTGATCCACAAAAAAGAGGCGCTGACCTTGCGGATGCGCTCAATAAGGAAGTGATCGCGCTTGCAAACGAAGGCTGTCAGCATATTCAGATTGACGAGCCTTTGTTTGCTCGAAATCCTGCTGATGCGTTAGATTTTGGCTTTGAAAATCTTGAAAGAGCTTTTTATAAGGCGCCCAGAACAGTGACTCGAACGGTGCATATGTGTTGCGGTTATCCAGACCGACTGGATAGCGTAGAGTATCCGAAAGCGGATCCTGAAAGCTATGCGCTGCTTGCAGGCTCAATAGAGGATTCGTGTATTGATGCGGTTTCACTGGAAGATGCGCACCGACAGAATGACTTATCTCTGCTGAATTCTTTTAATCAGACGACCGTTATTCTTGGTGTGATAGCAATTGCTAGCAGCAAAATAGAGACTGTTGACGAAATTGAGGAGCGGCTTCGCCTGGTACTCAATCATATTGATTCTGACCGTCTAATCGCGGCGCCCGATTGCGGTTTAGGACTCTTGGGTCGATCTTTAGCGCTCCAGAAACTTTCCAACCTAGGTCAGGCGGCTAAAAGAATTTAGCCGGTATCGGGTTTTGGAATATTCTTTTATTAATCGTTTTTTAAAAGGTCGGGCGCGTGTGCCCGCATTCTTTTTCAACATAATCGTAGGGCTTATCGTTGGTACGTGTTTAGTCTCCTGCTCACAAGATGTGTCAGAGAACCCTGCGGGTTCAAGCTTTGATGATCAGTTAAACATTAAAGACGAGTCTCGTCAGGTCAATGGGGTTGCGCTAGATTTGGAATGGCGCGTAGACGTCATTCAGGCCGCAAGCGCTGGGCAGGTGCCAAAAACTAGTGAAAATCCCGCCTCATCAGAATCAGACCAACTATTGGTCCGGGCCCAACAAGCTTTATTTGGGGACCTGAACGAGATTCGCGAACGCCGCCTTCTCAGAGTTTTGGTAGCGTTCGGTCGAACTAACTTTTTCTTTGATAAAGGAATGCCACGCGGATTTGAGTATGACCTGCTCATGGAATATGAAAAAGAGTTGAATAAAGGAATTTCTTCGCCAGAGAAGAAAACCAAATTGGTTTTTATTCCTGTGCCGTTTGATCAGATTTTCCCTCGTCTATTAGCAGGTGAGGGTGATATTGCAGCTGCCGGATTGACAGTCACTGACGAGCGCTTGGCTAAGGTTAGATTCAGTGACCCTTACATAAAGAATGTCAAAGAGATCCTGGTCGCCAGTAATCAAGTTAATGAAATTTTGAGTCTCGATGATCTGGCTGGCAAGACCGTTGGTGTGCGAAAGGGTTCAAGCTATGTGGATCATTTAAACGCGCTCAATGATCAGATGATCGAGGCAGGAAGATCTGGGATAGAGATTCTTGAGGCGGATGAGCGTCTGTCAACTGAGGATATTCTTGAGATGGTTGATTCAGGATCGATCAAGTACACGGTCGCAGATAATCACATTGCGTCAATTTGGGGTGAGTTGCTTAAAAATATTAGGATTTATCCAAATATTGCCGTTAACTCGGGTGGGCAAATTGCGTGGGCCGTGCGACCCGCAACACCAAAACTTCTGGAAAGTCTAAATCGGTTTGTAAGGGAGAATAAGAAAGGATCGTTGCTGGGCAATATTTTATTTACCCGCTACTACAAGAAAAACAGATGGATTACAAATCCGGTGTCGAAAGAGGATCGGGCGCGTCTGACAGAAATGCGAAGATTGTTTGAAAAGTATGGTGCGGCTTACGAGATTGATTGGTTGAAGCTCGTGGCTCAGGGTTATCAAGAGTCGCGCCTTGATCAGTCGATGAGAAGTAGCGCAGGCGCCATCGGTGTCATGCAGTTACTTCAGAGTACGGCCTCCGACAAAAGCGTTGGAATCGATGATGTGACGACGCTGGACAATAATATTCATGCTGGCGCTAAGTACATGGCACACCTGCTGAGTCGCTATGTCAATGATCCAGGCCTTGATCCGGCGGTCCGGATGGATCTGGCTTGGGCGTCTTATAATGCGGGTCCAAGCAAGATTCGGAGACTTCGCGCACTGGCAGGGGATCGCGGCCTCGACCCTAATAAGTGGTTTGCTAATGTTGAGGTTATTGCCGCGGAGAAAATAGGGCGAGAGACGGTCGATTATGTCCGAAATATAAATAAGTACTATCTTGCATACAAAATGTACTTTGATGAACTTCAGGCCTCTTCGGCGACGACACATTAGTCGTTCGGATTTTCCCTCGCCCAGTCAGCCTCTGTTGGGGTGAAGTAATCATTAATGTTGGCTTCCGTGTTGTAGCCAAATACGCCTTCGAGTTTAACCAAGATTCTGAATGTGAGATCATGGTCATAATCCGAAGGAAAGTGGATCGCAGGTTCAACTTCCCAGAACAGCCAGTCCCGATCTGTTTTGCGCCGGTATCGGGTTTTGAATACCGCATCGAAAACCTCGAATTCAGGCTTTTGTCTGAAATAAAACTCTAGATCATAGGCCAGCGCTGCTGGCTTTTTATGATCTAAGCGTTGATAGAGGCTAAAAAACTGGTCGTAGCACCATCCGCCGTCGCATTCATCGGGGTTATTTTCGTACCAGCGAAGAACTGAAATGGGTCGAAAGAATAGGTTTTTGCCGATGACGCGGTCGAATTGTGCCTCTCCTCGGTATTCAAACCTGCTCTTAGTAAAGTAGTAAAAAGAATTCGTCAGGCGCGGCACCCAAGCGCTTGCGGTGTCAAATATTTTGGTGTGGCGGGCTCTGCCATAAAGCTGATACTGACTATCTCTTCGTCTAATGCCGAGGTCAAAACGAACTGTCTTTAGCGCCGTATCCCGCCTGCTTCTGAATTGAAGGCTGACGTTCTGTTGATCCTGAGTGTCAGGCCCTTGGCTTTGCTCGTTTTCATCATCGCCAATAACCAGAGATATTCTGTTTTCAGTGTTGGGTAGTGATAGTCTTGCCCTGACGCGCAATCGAATTTTCGATCCTTCGTTTTCATCATACTGTCCCTGAATCCAGCCGCGGATACGCGTTTTCTGTGCATCTTCATCCGCCTGTGAATTAGAAAAGAAGCCGTCGATTTTATTTGCAGTGCCGAGAACCCACTCAGACCAGTCCTCATGAATTTCTTCTATTCTGTCTGGCGTTGGATTTGCATCATCTGCCGCAGCGATTGAAGCTATGGCGCTGAGGAAGCCAATCAAGATCAGTTTGATAATGCCTTGAATGTTCAATTTTTGAGCGAGAATCATTACTGCGCGTCCATTAGCCAATTACCGTCGACGTTACAAAAGCCGTAGTTTGTTACAACCCGTTGACTCTGCTGGATCGTGTCGATTTCAAGACCCCGACAATCAAGATCGTTCTTTTTATAGTCACTAGTGACTATAAGGGTGCTGGTGGTATCTCCTGATTCGCTAATCCAAGTGCTGCTTTCTGTTGAGACATCGTCATCTAGCTTTTCTGAAATAGCCTCCAGCAACGAATCAAGGTCGCTGGCGGCTAACTCAGCAATAATCGAATTTCTGAGGAAGAGTGCGTTTTGTGCGTATCCGATTGAAGTTAGCGTCATGAGAAGAGATAAAACGATCAGTAAGTTTATTTTTCTGGTTTGAGTCATTAGGATTTGCTAGATTCACTTTCAGGGCTTGAGGCTAATGCGGCTGCACCCGCCGCGGCGATTTCGGAACTAACAGCTTCTACAACCACTCTTTTTGGTGCAAACTTGATACCCGCCTCTGAAAACGCAGACTGTATTTCAGCGTACGCGATTCGACGGATCGCCCACTGTTTCCCTGGCTTTGTTGAAAACTTGCACCGCACGACAAAGGCAGAATCATCCATTCTATTAACGCCCTGAGATTTTAGTGGCTCAAGAAATTCAGATCCATGCTCGGGATCGTCCAAGAGCTTTTTGCCGATTTTCTTTATGAGTTTTCGAACTTTTTCAACGTCTTCTTCGAACGGAATTCTAAGCTCGAATTTCATGATCACCCAGTCGCGGCTAAAGTTCGTCAAAGTGCTGATTTGACTGTACGGAACCGTATGAATGGGTCCGTTGTGATGACGTAACTGCATCGAGCGCACGGAGATACTTTCGACAGTTCCCGTGTTGCCACTGACATCAATATATTCGCCTTTTCGGAATGCATCATCGACAAGAAAGAAAACGCCTGAAATGATATCAGCCACGAGATTCTGAGCGCCAAAGCCAATTGCCAGACCTAAAACACTGGCAGCGGCTATTAACGGCCCGATATCAACTCCAAGACTCGAGAGCGAGATCATCGTTGCCACAGTGATGATTGTGACCAGTAGAAAACCGCGCAGCAGGGGCAGTACTGTTTCAATTCGAGTGAGCCCTTGCCCGCCGTGATCACCGCCCGCCGATGAGTCTGCACCATCTTGGTTATTCTGCTGGGATGTGATCCAACGTTTTGCAAGATTCCATATGAGATTAGCAATAATAATTGTCACGATCACTTGGGTCACGGCACCACTCACTCGCTCACCAAGGCTTGATCGGGTCATCTCGACAACGTCGATTCCCCATATTCGACCTAGGAGCATAGCAGCAGTAAAGAGCAAGATCAGGCGCGCGAGTTGCACAATTCCACCGCGGGCACCCACTCGAGGGATGGATTCGGCATCTTCTGTGCTGGTATTGAGCCCCCACTGCCGTATTAATGGACCGATCAAGCCCACTGATAAAGGTGTACCGACTAACAGCAGAAGGAGCGTTTTAAGAACGGAATTAAAAACGTTATCTATATTCAAAGCGAGTGCGCTGAAAATACCGATGGCAGTAAGCGCGACAATAAGGGCTGTTCCAATAGCTGGCCAGATAGCACTCAGCAGCTTTCTGGCTAGCCCGGGTGGGTTTCCTGATAAGAATAATTTGGCGATGGGCGAACGAATTCTCCACATCACAAATATAATCAACCCCATTATTGAGAGGCCACCAAAGCTATTTGTGAGCTGGATAATTGACGAGACGTCAATTATCGAAGAGATGCCGCTAAGGTACCCAGAGAAAAAGTAAAGCGCTATTGCGTAGATAATAACGACGTTTAAATGCCGGCTTATTATCTTTGAATCTGTATCATCAAGTGAAGTTAATCGGGCATCTGATCTATTCGGTGAAAAGATGCAGTCGGCGGTTTTTATCAGGGCCCACGCGCTGAAAATACCCGCGATAATGCTCAGCATCAGTATGCGATTTGGCTCGTAACCTTCGTATACGACGATAAAAGCGAGATAGGCCGTCACGGCAAAAATAAAAGGATGCATCAGGTCATACAAGAGAATCAGGAAACGTCTCGCTAGTTTCTGGGGAAAGTTTTCGGTTCTGGCTTTTGTGAGAGATACGTAAATGACCCGCGTCATTTTTTTGCAGAGGCGCTGACCTATCCATCCAATTAAAATAAATAAAGCGATTGCGAGAAAAACAATCGCTAGAAATCCTTTTTCTCTACCGGGCGGAGTCATTGCTTGACCAAGAATGGAGGGTAACGTGAGCAGCTTGGGAAGATCATGAACTCGATTTTCGAAATTTGAACGAAAATGATCGGTGAGCTGGCTCAGTTCAGTAGCTAGAGGGCTGTGGTTTTTTTTGTTTTTGGTTTCGGTTTGAATTAGATTCCAGACGATATCCCGCACCTCTTTATCGCTCAGTCTCGCTAGTAGCTTCTCTCGATCCTCCGCGCTTACTGAGTCATCTAGGACTGTCGCTTCAATAGGGGTTTGGCTCTGAGCGGCTACGGGTTGAGTGCCGAATAAACTACTGACGATCAGGAAAGGGAGTATCCGCATTAATGACAAAAGATATTTCGAGAGCGGTAAATATGGCATTAGTTTGTCCTCATCATCTGTGCTGACTTGTACATCGGTCTTCTACTTGAGCAGTATGCGATTTCTGCGCGGGATCCAAATTACGGCCTAATCATACACGGGGTTTAATTTCAGACTTTTTTCTAGAGGATTATTTTAACAAATAAGAGATCCCTAAAACGAACAAAAGTCTGGCAATTCGATAGTCCTTGTTGTTTAATTGCATCACAAGTACAGGGGAATCGAATTAAAGATGATTTCGGCGTTCACAAGAAAAAGGATATTCAGAAGATGAAATTCTTGAAGATTTTTGCAGTTTTGGGGTTAATTAATGGAGACGTTCTGGCGGAAAGTGATATTGATCCGGAAGCGCTCGCTAAGCGCTCTCTCAGTCAGCTTGCCAACGCTGAGGTGATATCGGTCGATGGCGCCGTATCTGAGGAGGCGGTATTGAGTCAAGGGCTCAAAATACGATCGCATCGAGAGGGATCGATCCTTCTGAGTCGGTCAAGAGGATTCATGTTCTCCAGATCTGGCGCGCTGGTTAACCAAGTCGTTTCCTATGATGGCTCAACGGTGTATGGGGTGGGCCATACGTCGAAAATTTTTGTCTCCGTTCCCGTTTCAGGAACCAACGACGAAGTAATGGATATTTTGACTTCGCAGGCTGGTGCTTACCTTCCGGGTCGGGACCTGTTTTATGCAGATGTCGCTGAGGAGTTATTGGCTGAGGTTTCAGAGTCGCATTATTTGGGATTAGCTCCGATAAACGGTGCCGCCTGTCACTATGTTGTGATGAGAGGCCCGGATGTGGACTGGCATTTGTGGATGAATGAGCATGATCTGCTGCCATGCAAGTACATGATTACATCAAAGTGGATGGCCGGCGCGCCTGAGTTTGAGATCACATTCTCAAACTGGGATTTAAACCCTGCGATCAGCGATAGCAGCTTTACGCTGAGTGCGCCCGAGGGATATGCGCGCGCTAAATTCGTAGATATGCAGCCTGAATACTAATTTAGAGGCTTATGATTTGGCTGCCAAGCCAAGGAAAAAACGATGAAATTATTTAAATACTTCGGGGCAGCGCTTCTCGGCATCGCGCTATTGATGACACAATCGGTTAACTTTTCAACGGACAATAATCTTGTCTGGGTGAGTTTAAATTTTAATGGCGCTGAGGCAAGCGAGGATCGGAGGGTTGCACGTCGCACATCCCGAAGAACAGCGAGTCGCCAGTCTTGTGGCTCGTCGTGGTGCTAATTTTTAAGAAATGGATATTGGATATGATTATGCTCTTTAAGATCTTCAAACCGCTCGGTAAGGTGTCAGCGGTTGCTGCGTTGATATTGTTAGGTTCTGTACAGGTCACGTTTAATAGTCAAGAGTCGCAGGGGTGGGTTGCCACTTCTTACAGTGAAGCGGCGGCCGACAGCAACCGCCGGGTGGCAAGACGTACGTCTCGTAGAACCTCGAATCGGAATTGACTCACACAAGGCACGGCCATTTTTGGGGCCGTTAAAATAATGGTGGGAAAAAATTTATGACTTGGAATCGTAAGGAGTTGTCTGTGAAGAAGATTATTTTAAAGATTGTTTTTGCGGTAGCAACTGCGTCAATTGTGCCGATGTCAGCGGCAGTTAATGCCCAAGAGCCGAGCGCTGAAGATTTAGCGAAGGCGGCACAAAACCCAATCGCCTCGATGATCAGTTTGCCGTTTCAGAACAATACCAACTCGAATTTTGGACCTGAAGAGAAGACCCAGAATATTCTTAACATTCAGCCGGTATGGCCTTTTTCTGTTGGGGAGAACTGGAATCTTATTACCCGAACAATTATTCCGGTGATGTCCCAGCCTGCACTGACACCAAATGGAGAGCGCACCAGTGGCCTTGGCGATATCAGCTTTTCAGGCTTCCTATCGCCTAAGGTAGCGGGAAAGTGGATTTGGGGTGCGGGCGGTGTCGCACTGTTGCCGACGGGTGATACTGAATTGACCGCGGACAAATGGGGTTTAGGGCCAAGTGTTGTTGCGTTAACGTTTGATGGCGCGTGGGTTTATGGTGGATTAATTAACAATATCTGGTCAGTCTCGGGATCGGGGAATAATGACCTCAACTTATTTACGTTGCAGCCCTTTATTAACTACAACCTGCCCGGGGCGCGGTATTTCACATTCGCGCCCATTATCACTGCCAATTGGGAAGCCGACAGTGGTGAGCAATGGACCGTGCCGTTAGGCTTAGGTTACGGCAAGATATTTAAACTGGGCAAGTTGCCGGTGAACGGCCAGATGAGCCTCTATCACAATGTTGAGCGACCGACCAATCAGGCGGACTGGCAATTACGGCTCCAGTTGCAGTTCATGTTTCCTCGGTGATTGAATTAATCCGCGATCGTAATGGTCGCGAGCGAGCCGACTGCGGCTCTTATCTCATCAATTGTTGGTATGCCACGCTCATCCGGCTGGGCGTAGACACCACAGACGAGCGCCGTTACTGGTGATTGTGAATCGTTTGATAGTTTCATGTAGTAATTCAGATTTTGAGGACCGCCTTCGGCTCTGGCAAGCCAGGTGCCTGAGCCAATGCTTACTCCGATGCTCACTGAAGTCGCAACATCATATGGTAGTGAGGCTGTTTGATCACGCCGACGATATTCTTTAACTACGGTAAAGGCTGTAGGTTGTAAAGTGGCGGTGATTTTCATTTCGGCTTTTGGACGTTTCGTTGCGAAATAGCAGTAAGGCTCGTAGGTATGCTCGATCCGGCTCATCGCCTGGCCGCGTTGCATATAGACTTTGGAGTTGCCGCTTTCGATAGTCAAAGGTTGGTTGATAGCAACCGACGATCCCTCAGGTACTTGCGTGGAGCTTGTGTAAAAAGTAACAGAACTGGTAAGCGCAATAGCGGTTACGGGTGTAATGCAAAGGAGAATGGCGACTGTTTTTAAAAAATCTGGTTTGCTTGTCATGACTTTGCCTCATTTGTACAAAAAAAGTATGACGCGATTGTAATTTATTGATCGTGAAGATCATCACAAATACAAAATTTCGAGAATTAATAACCTTTTTTTTAGTAGGATTGGCACTTATCCTTGCAGGGTGTGGCTCGGGTAGTTCTGAGTCCGGTCTAGACGATAAAAGTTGCTCAAATCGAAAAATCTTTGACGGCGATCTGTATACTTTTACGAAAGGAGAGGTGGAACTCTTCAGGCCGGCAGGGCCGGCGGACTTCGATCAGTTTTGCGAAATTAACGAACTACCGCAATGACTGTTTATTTAATCAGAAAAAATCGACTCATCATTGAAAATGAATAGCCGTTTACCAGTATGGACACTGCTGTGGATTTGTGGGGGTCTCCTGATGATGTCGGGGAGTGCGTTTAGCGGCGAGTCAGGCGAGCCAGAGCCTGCGGCAAAGGAAAAGCCATTTTTTGTGGTACCCCTGTTAACGAGTAATCCAAAAATGAGTACGTCTTTGGGTGGTGTGGCTGGATATTTGCATCAATTTGATTCCGAATCGACACCCTCAATGTTCTCCTTATCGGGCACTTATAGTGACAGCGACTCGGCACTCGCTGCTGTATTTGCCCAAATGTTTTTTGATCGTGGACGACAACGATTAAATGCTGCACTCGTTAATGGACGAGTCAACAACGATTATGATGATTTTCTAGGATCAGGATTGCCCGCGCAGACAACCGATAAGGTGCACACGGTGGGTGGTCGATATAGCTATCGGGTGGGACCTCACTGGTTCCTTGGCATTCAGGCGATGGCCTCAAACTACGTGATTGAGGCGGAGGGCGCAGTGGAGCAAGCGCTGGAGACGATTGGGTTAACTGGCGTCGATTCAGTGGGCCTCGGTTTGGCCGCCGAATTGGATTCGAGAGATCACAAACGCAACCCGAAGTCGGGCAAGCACCTGATCTTTGGTAATTATGCCTATCGCGAAGATTTTGGTGGATCTGATGATTACGACGTCTACCGTGCAAACTTCGCCTCTTATCATTCCCTAGCCGAGCGATATGTTTTGGCGTGGCAATTGTCGGGGCGTTGGACTGAGCAAGCGCCGATTAGTGGTTATTCTTCAATCGCGTTACGGGGTTATGTTCGCGGAATGCAGCTTGCGCCGAACTCGACGCATTTCGCAATTGATAACCGGATTAGATTAAAAGGAAGATTTGGTTTAACGATTTATGGTGGCGTTGCCTGTCTGTATGACGAGATGGACGATTGCTCGGATTCTAATAATGTCTACCCGTCGTTTGGCGGCGGTGCGAGTTTTATGGTGAGAGAGCAGGCGGGAGTTGTTCTGAGAGCCGAGTACATTGTAGGCAAAGAGGGTAGTGACGGGTTTTATGTGACCTTGAATAATCCGTTCTAAGTTATCTGCGCACTTAAAACGGACACGATGGTGCGAGAGGGTTTTTTACTCATTGCAGAAGGTGGTGAAACCAGGGATGGGGTCAAAATTATTTTCCTCGAGTGCATCCATGATAATTTTAATGCGTTTTGTAGCGCTTTTTTCTAAAGAGGCTCTCAAGGTGACGCCCGGATTTGCGGGCATTCCCACAATATAGGCCATCGATAGAGGGGGCGGAATCTCTCGAAACCACTGTGGATGCTGTGGTCGGTAGCGAGCAGCAAACGCACCCAATTCTTCTGCGTAGAGCCGTAAGGCCGCTTCACTGCCGCGGGTTACTTTATCGCCGAGTCCTTGCTCCCAGTAATGGGACATTGCATGGGATATCGCGTTGCATCGCAACGTGTCAAGATTGATTGTGTAATTCCCGTCGCTGTCGGGACCGCTTAGCTTTGACCTTTTAGCATTAGTACAGTTTGCATGCGATGCTCGATCCGATAGCCAGTGCATATAAATACCTAATCTTGCAATGAGTTCGGGCACGGGCGCGCCGCTATCCAGTTTTGAGAAAGGACTTTTTGCGATGTACCGGGCTAGGTTATCTCCTTCAGCTAAAAGGACATTCTTAGGTGTGAGTGGCGGCGATCCTTCGGGACAAGTGTTGCTGCACCAACATTCAGGTTCGCAGTCATAATTTAGTATTTGTGGACCCAATTTGGTTACGCCGCCGGAAAGCGGGATGGGCCCACTGACGATTTTTGATACATCCGAAATAAGTTCTCCACGCGTTGCACATGAATCCCCTCCAAAAGGGTTATCTTTTGATTCGCCATTAGTTAATCCACCATGGCAAAGTGTATCGGAGTCGCCAAATGCCCAATTTCTTGAGCGTGATAGCGTGCCTTCGGCGATCGCATTCCACTGGGGATAAAGCGCATCGGTGGTGTCACTTTCATTTCCATAGGGAACGCCAAGGTGGCGGATTGAGCCGCCGGACACGGTGCTGGTTCGCAGAAGTCCGCGCAAGGGTGGAGTCCAATAACGAAACGGAAGGTCTATCCCGCAACTGTCAATTGCGCGATACTGGTTGAAGTCAATCGCCTGAGAAAACGCTGCAATGAAGTAGGCGATATCTCCGCGAAAGCCAACCGCCTGGGCGGTGAAGTAGACTGCTTCAAAATGAATGATGCCGCGACAAATTGACGTATCTCCAAAGGTGTCACTCGAGCGCTTCAGGACTTTAAAGACGCATCTGGGATAGTACTTCCCGTAACCGCATTCTGGAATCGACTGTATCGCCGCGTCGTAGTAGAAATTTTCTATTTGCCCCCCCTCGCCGAGGCAAATATCTTCAACAAACGCGTGGCTTGTTGAAATAGATATAGACATGGCGAGGACAGCGCTCGCAACAAGTGAGCTGATTTTGGCAATCACCTTGAGATTCATCCCAACCCTAGCAAACGATTTCAAATTGAGTTTCAAGCGCGACATCATCTACTTTGATAAATAGTCGCCAATCGCCGATAAAGTCATCCATTCCCATTGCGGGATTAATGAAGCTAAATAAACCTGAACCCTTGGGCGGGTGTAGCTTGAGCCATATTTTCAATCGCGTGGTTCCTGACCCATTAAATGGATAGTCAATGTGTTCACGTGTTTTTCCAGTGGGATCAATCCAGTCCACTTCAAGTCGGTGCGCGCCCGGCGCCAGTTCAGACATCGCTATTTGCGCAAAGATCTTATCGTTGCACCCGAATCGAGCGCTTGCTTGATTGGTTGAGACATCGGATGAGGAACTCAGTTCGACTTGAATAGCAGGTGACGCATGAACAAGACCTGTCAGGAAAATGAATGCAGACGCTATCAGTATCAATCCAGCATCTAGATTTGATTGAAAAGTGTTCGGGCGATCTTTCACTATTTTAGGCGGCCTTTTTAACCAGCGCTTCTGTTTCCGTTACCGCAATCGACAACGAGTCAAAAAGTTCATCAATTTGCTCTATCGTGATGATTAACGGGGGGCAAATTCCAATGACGTCTCCCGGTAACGCCCGAACCACGAGTCCGTGGTTGAGCGCGCGCGCTGCGACCGTAGCGCCTATTTTTTGTTCGGCGGGATACTGTTCTCGCGTGTTCTTATCTGCAACAAGTTCTAGTGCGCCAATGAGTCCGACACCTCGCGCCTCACCGACAAGCGAGCTTTTTGAAAGCGCAGAAAGTCTTTCCTGAAATCGCGGGGCTAATTCTCTGACGCGATCCACGATATTACGTTCCTCGTAGATTTTTAATGTTTCGAGGGCGACAGCACAGGAGACAGGATGACCGCCATAGGTATAACCCATCCCTAGTGCGCCATGTTTCTTGCTTTGTTCCTTTAATACATCGTAGATCTTATCGGAGATCATCAGTGCGGAGATTGGTAAGTAGCCAGAGGAAAGTTGTTTCGCACAGGTCACCATATCAGGTTGGATATCATAGGTTTGGCATCCCCACATATTGCCTGTTCGACCAAATCCACAAATGACTTCGTCCGCAACCATCAGGACATCATATTTTTTGAGAACCGCTTGCACTTTTTTGAAATAAGTTGCCGGTGGTGTCATCACGCCTCCAGCACCCATGACGGGCTCGGCGACAAAAGCTGCCACTGTTTCAGGGCCTTCCGACAGAATGAGTTGTTCAAGATTATCAGCAAGACGTGTTGCAAATTCCTCTTCACTTTCGCCGGTTCGGCCGTAACGATAGTATCCCGCGGCGTCTGTGTGAATCATTCGATCGAGTGGCAAGTCGAAATCATTCTGCATTAATGGGATGGCCGTAAGACTACCGCCCGCCACAGTTACGCCGTGATACCCACGTTTTCTGGAAATGATCTTCTTCTTTTCGGGTAGGCCACGACCATTATTGTAGTACCACGTAAAGCGGATCATGGCGTCGATTGCCTCGGAACCCGAGCTCAGAAAAAACGCCTTGGTCATGGGCTCAGGTGCAATCTCAAGCAGTTTATCCGCTAGGGCGATCACAGGCTCGGTCGATCGATGAGCAAAAGTATGTGAGTAGGGTAAGGCCGCGAACTGATCAGCCGCCGCCGCCGCCAGGCGAGGCTCTGAAAACCCGAGTGATACGCACCAAAGACCGCCAAGACCTTCCAGATAGCGATTTCCCTGGTCGTCCCAAACGTAGACACCTTCTCCTTTTGAAATGATCAAAGGTCCCTGGTCCTCATGGACGGCAAGATTTGTATAAGGGTGGAGCGCGTGCGCGATATCCTTTTTATGGCTATCTCCTATTGGGGCATTCATTATTATCATGGTCTCCTGAGGTAGAGCGATTGGCATTTTTAGCAGTCTTGGACGATTCTCATTTTGCCTTTATCCTGTCTATTCAACAAGCGATGGATTCGGGATTTCTGCATATGAGGCCAGAGATCGAGCGGCCGCTATACCTTCATTTGCGCACCATCCGCGGAATCCGCCTAGCCCCCGATTCTGCCATTCAGCATAGGCAAGTTGCCAGCCGAGGCCCCGAGCCATATCGATGTCTGCTTGGCTGAGCGAGTGCTCGGTCACCAAGCGCTCTCGAATGTTCTGGTATCCCCGCAGGACGTGGTCATTTACTAAGCCGCAATAGGCGCAAACTTCAAGCTCGTAGACCGCATCTTCGAGGCGATCAAACTTGTGTCGTTCGTCAGAAAGACCGAGAATTGGACAGATACCTAAGGCAAGGCCCAAAACAAACGTACGCAAATGATGGAATATTAGTTTGGATTTTTCTTGCTTTGAATTGCGCATGGTTATGGTCTCGTCATGATGTTGGATTCTGGAAAAATCTGATGCCTTTTTAAGCATCGGTGTTCTAGGTGGTTAAAGGATAATTTGTCAGCACGATATAGAGGAAGTAAAAAATGAGTACAGAAGGGAAAAAAGTAGTGGGTCATTACATTGGCGGGCAATCAGTCATCGGGGCCAGCGGTCGTGAGGGCGGTGTCTATAATCCAGCTACCAATAAGTTGATTAGAAATGTCGCATTAGCGGATGCCGCAGAGGTGGATAAAGCAGTGAGTAATGCGGCAGAGGCTTTTCACGATTGGGCTGAAATGCCGCCTGCCCGCCGGGTGCAAGTTTTATATCGCTATCGAGAACTGCTGATTCAAAATATTGATGAAATGGCGCGGCTCTTATCTTCTGAGCATGGCAAAACAGTCGATGATGCAAAAGGGTCAATTACGCGCGGTCTTGAGGTTGTTGAATTCGCATGCGGGATTCCGCAGTTACTGAAAGGTGAATTTAGCGAGAGTGTTGCCTCAGGCGTGGATTCATGGAGTATGCGCCAACCCCTGGGTGTGGTTGCGGGCATCACACCGTTTAATTTTCCGGCAATGGTTCCCATGTGGATGTTTCCAGTGGCGATCGCATGCGGGAATACGTTTGTTTTGAAGCCTTCGGAACGCAATCCGTCCTGCGCCGCTTTTATGGCGAACTTGCTTACTGAGGCCGGACTTCCGGATGGCGTTCTGAATGTCGTGAACGGCGATAAAGAGGCGGTTGACTCGCTTCTTTCTCACCCCTCGGTTCAGGCGGTCAGTTTTGTGGGCTCTACAGCGGTTGGTGAGTACGTCTATCAGACGGGCTGCGCGCACGGTAAGCGAGTTCAAGCTCTTTGCGGGGCGAAAAATCATATGGTTGTCATGCCGGATGCCGATATGGGTCAAGTCGTTGATGCTGTGATGGGGGCGGCCTATGGCTCTGCTGGAGAGCGATGCATGGCCATTTCTGTTGTTGTGGCGGTTGGGGAGGACACAGCGGATCGAATGATGGAACAACTTGTCCCGAGGATTGAAACACTTAAAGTGGGTGCCTATGATCAGGCCGGAGTTGAGATGGGTCCGGTGATCACGCCTGATGCGCGCGATCGAATTAAAAACTATATTGATCGAGGTGTTGAGGAGGGGGCAGATCTTGTCGTTGACGGGAGAAATATTTCAATACCGGGATATGAATCTGGCTGTTTTGTGGGCGCTACCGTGTTTGATCGGGTAAAACCTGAAATGGCAATTTATCGAGACGAGATATTTGGCCCGGTGTTATCCGTTGTTCGGGCGGAGAGTTATGAAGCGGCATTACAGCTTGTAAATGATCATGAGTATGGAAATGGAACCGCAATTTTCACCCGAGACGGTGACGCGGCGCGCGATTTTGGTCACCGCGCGCAAATTGGGATGGTGGGGGTGAATGTACCCATCCCGGTTCCGTTAGCTTTCCACAGTTTCGGCGGCTGGAAACGCTCATTATTCGGGGATCACTTTATGCACGGGCCGGAGGGGGTGCGCTTTTACACTCGAATGAAAACCCTGACCAGTCGGTGGCCTTCAGGCATCAAAGAGGGCGCAGTGTTCAACTTTAAGGCCGGCGGGGAGCACTAACCAGATAATATCCCGTTGATAAAAGGTAAAACTTTAGTGACAAAGACGGTCGCAGATCTTCTAAGGCGTCTCATTGTCGAGCCTCATGTTGTCAATGAGGCGAACGTTTCCCATACGCGCTGCGATAAGTGCTTGAGCTTGATTTAGATGGCTGTAGGGCGGGCTTGCCGACCAGTTTTCGGGATCACGAATTGCAGCGTACTCCATCACGAGCGTGCTCGCTTCCAAGATATCGTTCATCGCGCGACATAGGGTCTCCGGATTTCGTTCACCCTGTTGCCAGAATTTTTTTGCTGCGAGTAACGCTTGATAAATCTTTATCACTTCGTTTTCTTGCTCGGCTTTAAGTAATGAATTGCGTGAGGACAGTGCAAGCCCAGACGCTTCGCGAACAGTGGGGCAAACGATCACCTTGGGATAACCAATAGCCCTTGCGAGATCCGAGACAACCAAGGTTTGTTGGAAATCTTTTTCGCCAAAATAAGCTTTTGACTCACCGACGACTTTAAATAATCGGTCAACGATTGTCCTAACGCCGTCTAAATGTCCGGGGCGAAACTCTTCTTCAAGACCCTTGCCGAAATGACCTGCAGGGATTAAAGGGATTGAATTATGGTGATCAATCTCCGGGAAGAACTGCTCCAGAGTGCCTTGAAAAACCATATCGCAGCCGTTGTCTGCAAGTAGGGATAAATCAGTATTGAGATTGCGCGGATACGCATCGAAGTCATGCCCATCCTCGAACTGGAGCGGATTGATAAAAATACTGACGCAGCACGCCGTATTTTCCTGACGAGCGCGATCGAGTAGCGATAAATGTCCTCGATGCAGTGCACCCATGGTCGGTACAAAACCAATTGTTTTTTTCTGGCGTCGCTCTGAGGCGCACCATTTTTTAGCTTCGGCAGGTGAGGATAAGTGCAGCATAGATAGTCAAAATTATGACATGTTGCGTTGCAACATGTCTAATGGGGTTATGAAAACCTGAACTCTTTTAACAAGGGCTTACCCTTTCTGGGGGACTACTTCTTCTCCAGCAATTTCTGGCTCGCTATCGATGATGTCTGCTGGAAAGCCGGGCGCGAGAAGCCGGTCACCACATGCGTCCTCGAGACGACGAACAATATTAGGTGACCATTCGTTTCCACCATAACGTTCCTGACCATCCTTAAAAATGCTCAGAAGAAGAGGCGAGAGATCAAGGGGGACGTTTTCGCGGTCTGCAATAGACTGAAAGAGGGTTAGATCTTTAACGACCAGCTCCATGGTGAAATTGATATCCCGACTGCCATTCAGGATTACCTGACTTTCGGTTTCGTGGACAAACGAGTTGCCTGACGAAATACGAATCGCTTCGTAGGTGGTATTTAGGTCAATCCCGGCACGCTTCATTGTCATCAAGGACTCCCCCAGCGCGGCGAGGTTTATTGAGGCAAGGTAGTTTGTCATTACCTTTAAAATAGATGCCGTCCCTAAAGGCCCGGTGTGCAGCACTCGACGACCAATGGTTGTCAGCACAGGCAGGACTTTGTCGAATGTGCTGCGTTCTGTGCCTGCAAAAATAGAGATATTGCCGGTGGCCGCGCGGTGACATCCGCCAGAAACTGGACAGTCTATGGGCTCCCCTCCCGCATCAACTACTTTTTGCGCAAGACGGCGGACTTCCTGATCATCTGTTGTGCTCATTTCAGCCCAGATTTTTCCAGCGCACATTTCACCTAGCGCGCCATCGTCACCCTCCATAACCTCCGCGCTTATCGCTGGATTTGGGAGGCAGGTAATTAAGAGATCGCTTGCACGGGTCATTTGTGCCGGGTTTTCACCCCTTGAAGCGCCGCTATTAACAAAATACTGTTCTAAAGACGTGTCCAGATCTCTGACAAGCACTTCGTAACCATTTCGAATCAGGCTACCGGCGAGTTTTCCCCCGACATTACCAAGTCCAATAAAACCGATTTTCATAAGTGGTCTTCTTGCGGAAAATTCCGCGTTAAATTTAATAATTAAAAATTAACTGGGGCTAGTTCCAAGCGATAGCGTTTCGTCTTTGACAGATAACTATCAACGTTCGCACGGAGTTGTGCAATCTCTTCGTCGTTGAGTTCTCGTGCCACTCGTGCGGGAGAGCCGACGATAAGCGATCGGGCTGGGAAGGTTTTCCCTGGAGTCACGAGAGCGCCTGCGCCAACGAGACAATCTTCTTTGATTTCAGCAAAGTCTAAAATGACGGCGCCATTACCAATGAGACTGCGATCACCGATCGAACAACCATGAATAACGACGCTATGCCCGATTGATACATCTGAACCCACTGAAACGGGCACTCCTTTGTCGACATGAATTACCGAATTGTCCTGTACGTTGCTTCGTGCGCCGACAGTGATGACATCGTTATCACCTCTCAGTACTGCACCAAACCACACGCTCGCTTCAGCCCCAAGAATGACAGAGCCAATGACGTCTGCGCTCGGCGCGACGTACGCATCTTTGCCAATCTTGGGAATCTGATGGTTTAACTGATAAATCATAACCAGCCTCGAGGTATGTCGGTTTTTGGCGTTTAAGGCATCGTGGTTAAACGCGACGCAAAATGGTTGACGTCAGAATTATAGCGACAAGTATTCGATGTTGTGGCGCTCGGTGGAGGTGAGCCGTTTTATTAAAGATAGCGTCGTGCGTTATCCCAAGTCCGGTAGGCAGGGCTAGCGGTTGATGACACTAACTTTGAATTCCGGGGTTATAAGTCTCACGCCTTAAGTGAAGAACATAGCGACAAACTTGGATGATGGTGATTGCCGAACGGTTGATTGATGCGGCCACGCGAGAGGTCGCTTGGATGAACAGGCATCTAGCGACTGCCGTATGGCTTTATCACTTCATTTGCGTGAAAGAGTCGAACGAGTCGAGAGGGAGTTTAGGGCCTCGGAGTGCGCCCACTATTCCCGACAGGCGATCGAGCACTTTTTTCTTGATTGAGTATTCGACCTCAAAAATATCAGCAGCATCACGAAGGCTCATAAGGTAATCATCGCTCGTTCGTAGTTCATCAACGAGTTTGAGGTCAAAAGCTTGAATTCCTAGCCAGTGTTCTCCAGTCGCGACAGCATCAAGATCCAGTATGGGTCTTTTTTCTTTTACAAATTCTTTGAACAAATTGTGAGTTTGCTCGACTTCTTCTTGAACTTTTGATCGCGCTTTATCAGTGGTTTCGCCTAACATGGTGACAGTGCGCTTGTACTCGCCAGCCGAAATTTGTTCGTAGTCGATATCATGTTTTTTAAGAAGGCGATTGAAGTTAGGCATCTCTGCTACTACCCCGATCGAACCGATGATGGCGAAGGGTGCCGCTAAAATCTTACTCGCCACACAAGCCATGAGGTAACCGCCGCTGGCTGCCACTTTATCTACGGCAACGGTGACATGGAGTCCGGCGTCACGCAGGCGGATTACCTGAGAGGCAGCGAGACCATATGCATGAACCATGCCTCCTGCGCTCTCAAGTCGAAGAACAACTTCGTCCCCTTCTCGACTGCCCAACAAAATTGCGGTGATCTCTTCGCGGAGTAGCATGACTTCGCTTGCTCGAATATCACCGTCGAAATTGAGTACGAAGACCCGTTTTTTGGCTACGCTGTTGTCCTTTTTCTCGGCTTTGGTGTCGGCTTTTCGTTGTTTTTTTTGTTCTTTCTGTTTCTTTTTAGCGTGGGTCGGAGATAAGGTCGACATCTCAACAGCCTCTGCCATGTCACGATAACGATCGTTTATTTTCTTGATATCAATTTGTTCTCCTGACGGCTGTCGGTTCCGGATCGCAACGGCGACAAAAGTCATGAGAACGCAAATAATGGCAACAACGATTGTTGCTATTTTTGCTAGAAAAATACCGTATTCGGCGAGATACGTCATTTAAAAGTCCAGGTAGGCCGTCAAGGGGACGGCGAGTTTAGCATCCGAACCCCAGTTGAGTCCTATGGTGTTTGGTTTTAACCTAGATTACGATATTAAAAAATAATATCAGAACTCAGGAGAGTCCCTATTAATGCCGAATTAGACACGCGACTGGGTCGCGCCTTGGATCAAATCTCAGAGAATTCGATTAAGCGTTGGTTGAAAGAGATGATCGCGATTCCGAGCGAGAATCCTATGGATGGCGCTGTTGGCCCCGGGCGTCGCGAAAAAGAACTTGCCGAGTATTATCTTCAGCAGATGAGCGACTTGGGCTTAGACGTGAGTTCAAGAGATGCCGCACCCGACAGGCCGAACGTTTTTGGGTCTCGCCACGGGTCGGGGGATGGGGACACGTTAATGCTATGTGGCCATCTAGATACCGTACTCACTGATGGATATAAAGATCCTTTTGTGCCAACTGAAAAAGACGGGCGTATCTATGGAAGGGGTTCGTGCGACATGAAGGCAGGCTTGGCTTGTTATCTCGAAGTCGCTCGAGTACTTGGAGATTCAGATATTGATTTGGCTGGATCGCTGATGTTGTGCGGCGTTGCCGATGAAGAATGGAAAATGATTGGTTCTCGGGAAATCGGTATTAATGGGCCCCGGGTGGATCATGTCATTATCGGAGAGCCGTCGGATCTTTCAGTTTGTCCGGCTCACAAGGGCCAATACGGACTGTTCATTCGGACCTACGGCCGAGCTGTTCATTCAAGTATTCCTGAGCAAGGGGAAAATGCGATTGAGCGGATGGCTCAGGTGATTAATGCGTTGTCCGATTATAACGAGGAGCTCGCAACCCGAGACCCTCATCCACTATGCGGACATGGCCGATACAGTCCAGGTGTTATTCGAGGCGGAGAACTTGCTAGTACGGTTCCTGATTTTTGTGAGTTGGAGATTGACCGACGTCTGTTGCCGAGTGATTCTGCTGAAGATGTTTATAGTGATATCAGGCGTCGACTGGACCCACTTAAAAATAGTGATCCTCATTTTCGGTATGAGCTTAGTGAGCCTTCATACGTTAACCCGCCGAACGATCTCCCAATTGACGCGCCGGTTGTCAGGTCCTTACTGGACTCCTTGACAACTCTAAAAGGGGCTCGGGCAAACGCTGAAGCTTTTCCTGGATCAACTGATGCCCCTCACCTGAAGAGTCCCTCGGTTATCTGTGGCCCCGGTTCCCTAAAGCAGGCGCATTCCTTGAATGAGTATGTGGAAATAGAACAATTAACCCAAGCGACTCGTATGTACCTTAAGGCAGCGTTTGACTTGCTCGGCTAAATTAAAACCGATTTGGCGAATAGGGTGATAGATCAATCGTGGTAGGTTCGCGGTCGATTAATTGTTGTATGAGTTTGCCTGTGATTCCCCCGAGTGTAAGGCCAATGTGGTGATGACCAAACGCATAAAAAACTGATGGATGTTTGGAGGATTGACCAATAACCGGGAGGCTGTCCGGCATCGTCGGGCGAAACCCTAACCAGTCAGATCCTCTTGCGGTAGCCTCAGGAAGTACCCGTCGAACAACGCTTTCGATGTAATTCAGACGTCTTTGGTTAGGTCGCGCACGTAGTCCCGCTAGCTCGACCGTGCCGGCAGCGCGGAGGCCGTCATCTAATGGAGAGATGTAAAGCCCGGCATCTGCGAGCCCGACCGGGCGATTCAACAACCGGGCGTCGTTAGGGAACATGACGTGATAACCTCGCTCGGTATCAAGCGGAACAGGATCGATACATCCGCCTGATATCTGGGTAGACCACGCACCTGCCGCGATGATCACTCGTTTTGCCTCTAGATCATTAGTGTGTGTTCCGACCTTTAAATGTCCATTGGACATGTTATTGAGCGAACACACTTTATTGTGAATAAACTGACCACCATCATCGATAAAACTCTGAGTGAGTCTTTGAATTAAGGCTTTGGGATTAGTCAAATGGAAGCCATCATCAAAAAGAATGCCACCTGGAAAAGTCGGCGCCAGGTGAGGCTCTAGTTCCTGAATTTCCCGAGATGTAATATCAGTGATTGGCACGCCCTGATCCCGACGGCGCTTGATATCATCTTGAGCGGCTGATAGCGAATTTTCTGTTGCGTAAAGATACAGGGTGCCTTGACGTTTTATCAGGTCCATTACCCGAGACGACTGAAAGAGTGCAATTGATGCATCCTCCGCATGACGTAGCAATGCGCCTAAACCAAGAATTGTGTGGTCGACGTTGTCTCTCCGACAATGTCGCAAAAAACTTAACATCCATCCCAGACGTCTTGCTAGATAGAATGGCGATATCGATAGTGGTTTATCAGCACCTAGCATCAGTCGGGGTAGATTCTGAATTAACTTGGGATGATTAACGGGAATGCAGGCATAACTTGCAAAAGTTGCCGCGTTACCAAAACTGGTTTGACTGCCCGGTTCGTGTTGATCAATGAGCGTGACGTGATGACCCGCCTGCTGTAAGTAGAGGGCGCAACATACGCCCACCATCCCCGCACCGACGACGAGATTGTTTTCTTGCCCTTTATCCATATGAATTTTATTTTAATGTACTTTTGATAATGCAACGATGCGGACAGCGATACCCGAGGGGATGATCCTTAAAGGGTCGAAAAAATTTATGATTCAGGTCTGGTCGGTAAAGAGTGTTTTGATTAAAAATAATTCGGAGCATTCTCAGATTTAGCACCGTTCTGGTGGAGTAAAGTGTTAATTTTCCACTCGAGCAGAAACTTTCGGTTAATATCGTGACGGAGATTCACGCAAGATTTTTGTCAGTTTTCACGTCACGGCAAAATCGAATGGGTTGTTAAAAAAATGAGTTGCTTTTACGCGCCAATAATAGGGGAAATCGAGTGATCAACCGAGTTAAATATTCGTTGTTAGTTGCCGCAATGGCTTTGGCAGGAACGGCGCATGCGGACAGCGTCAAAATAGGCTTTGTATCAACGCTAACCACTCCGGCAGGCGTCATCGGTGCCGACATTAAAAACTCGGTTGAACTTGCGCTTCAGCATATTAACAACAAAATGGCAAATCTTGATGTTGAGTTGTTTCTGGAAGATGACGGCTTTAAACCTGATGTGGGTAAGCAGAAAACAGATAAGCTAGTGAAGCAAAATGACGTGGATTTTGTCGCTGGGTACATTTGGTCCCATGTTTTGCTGGCCTCAATGAATTCAGTGCTTAGCGCGAACAAATTTCTGATCAGCGCTAACGCGGGACCTTCCCAGGTTGCGGGTAAACGTTGTCACGAAAACTTTTTTTCGACCTCGTGGCAAAATGACCAAACGCCAATGGCGCTCGGCGAGTATCTGAATAAGGAAGGCATAAGATCGCTCTATGTGATGGCACCAAACTATGCGGCCGGCAAGGATATGGTCGCGGGGGTGGAGTCTATTTTTGAAGGTGAAATCAAAGGCAAGGATTTAACGAAATGGGGTGCCGATGCTCAACTTGATTTTTCTGCTGAGCTGGCGAAAGCCAAAGCTTCGGGCGCCCAAGCGCTTTTTATTTTTTACCCCGGCAAGGCGGGTCCCGCTTTTCTGAAACAGTACCAGCAGGCAGGATTGCAGTCAGTGCTACCACTTTATAGCGTTTTTACAGTAGATGCGATTTCGCTCCCGCGCCTTCAAAAAGCGAATATTGAAGGTGTTCTGGGTTCTAAAAATACTCAGGCCTGGTCGCCTGATCTGGATAATGCAGCCAACAAACGGTTTGTTGGGGATTATCTTGCTAAACATGGCGGATACCCGTCGTTTTATGGTGCCCAAGCCTACGACTCGATTATGCTGATCAGTAGCGCTGTCGAGTCGGTCAATGGTGATCTGTCAGATAAAAATGCGGTTCGAGATGCGCTTCGCTTGGCCAATTATGAATCGGTCCGCGGACCTTATACCTACGGGAATAACGGAATGCCGATTCAGAATTTTTACCTTCGCGAGGTCGTCGAAGATGACGAAGGAAGATGGACGACAAAAGTAGTTGAGACCGTTTTTGAAAATCATCAGGATCCGTACGCATCGGATTGCAAGCTCTAGGCGATCTCCTTGGGGTGACTATCGGCTTTGAGTACAGCCCTTAGTCAAGGTTAGACCGCGCTCGTTATCGAAGGGATCGGTATGGACTGGAACCTATTAATATCCCAGTTGGTCAATAGTGTTCAACTGGGACTGTTGCTCTTTCTGCTCGCCTCTGGGCTTACGCTTATTTTTGGAATCATGGATTTCATTAACCTGTCCCATGGCTCTTTTTATATGATGGGCGCTTATTTTTGTGGGTCGATTGTTGCCGCAACGGGCTCTTTTTTCGCAGGGATTATTGTTGGACTCGTTGGTGTCTTTTTTTTAGGCGCACTCGTGGAGTGGTTGATTGCGCGTCAACTTTATAAAGAAAATCATTTAGATCACGTTTTAGTTACTTTTGGCCTGATTCTTGTATTTGATGCGTTGGTTCATATCATCTGGGGTCCGTCCGGCCTCTCGATACCACTGCCCGATTTTTTAAATGGGCAAATTCAATTAGGAAGCTTGGTTTTTCCGATTTATCGTCTTGTCATTATTTTTGGCGGATTGGCAGTTGCGGGAATTCTCTATCTACTGATTTCAAGAACGCGTCTTGGAATGCTTATTCGAGCCGGCGCGTCTGATCGCGATATGGTGGAATCATTAGGAATAAATATTAATCGACTTTTCCTCTTTGTGTTTGCGCTGGGTGCTGCGATGGCAGGTTTTGCCGGAATGCTTATCGCGCCGATCACAGAAGCGACTATCGGTATGGGTAATGACATCATCATTATTGCTTTTGTTGTCGTCATTGTTGGTGGAATAGGATCAATTAAGGGTGCTTTTTATGTCGCCCTAATGATTGGTTTTATCGACACCATGAGTCGATCTTATTTGGACGATTTTCTTGAATTACTCGCTTCAACGGCGGCTGCAGAGACCGCGGCGCCTGCGATTTCAGCGATGCTGGTTTACGTTTTGATGGCAGTTGTACTTGCTTTTAAGCCTACTGGCTTATTCCCACCAACAGCAGGTAATCGCTGATGGTCAATTTGAGTTGTACGCGTTCGGGAAAAGTTTACTTGGGCATGCTGTTCTTGCTTGGTATTGCGCCACTTCTATTTCAGTGGACCAATCAACCTTTTTTATTGGACCTACTAAGTCGAGGTCTGATTATTGGCATTGCCGCTCTAAGCCTTAATCTTATTTTAGGTTATGGAGGAATGATCAGCCTCGGCCATGTTGCGTATCTGGGTATCGGTGCTTACTGCGTAGGCATACCGGCTTACTATGATGTTTATGATGGATGGATCCATCTGAGTTTGGCTATTGTCACTTGTGCTTTATTTGCCTTAATTACAGGAGCAGTGAGCCTCCGGACGAAAGGGGTTTACTTCATCATGATTACGATGGCTTTTAGCCAAATGATCTACTTTATATTCCTCAGTCTTGAGGAATATGGAGCGGACGATGGGTTGGTCATCTATGCAAGAAGTGAATTTCCGGTATGGATGAATATGGAAAGTGCTGTTTCACTGTACTACTGGATCTTCGGTCTTTTAATATTGACTTTGTTTTTTATTCATCGCCTAGTGAGATCTCGGTTTGGGCGGGTAATCATAGGGTCGAAATATAACGATCTGCGCATGCAATCACTGGGCTTCAATACCTATGGGTATCGACTAACTTGTTATGTTATCTCAGCTGTCATCTGCGGCTTAGCAGGAGTGTTGCTTGGAAATTTTACGAGCTTTATCAGTCCCGAAATGATGAGCTGGACTCGTTCGGGAGAGTTGATTTTCATGGTGATTATTGGGGGCACGGGGAGTCTATTCGGCCCATTATTTGGCGCGCTATCATTTTTATTTTTGGAAGAGGCCTTGTCGTTAATCACGATTTACTGGCATTTAATTTTTGGCGGCCTTCTCATTGCATTAGTACTGTTTGGGAAAGGAGGAATAGATGCTTGGCTCAGGAAGTTGGATAAATGACGCAAACCATGCGGGCTGACAGCGTTCTTTCTATTAAGTCGCTATGTAAAAATTTTGGCGGCATCAAAGCGACTGACGACGTTAGTCTTTCTGTAAGCCGCGGCGGCATTCACGCGGTAATTGGTCCAAATGGGGCCGGGAAAACAACGCTGATCGCTCAGTTATCGGGTCAAATAACACCTGACTCGGGTGATATTGAATTTGACGGAAGGAGCATCCTGAGGGCTGGCATGGCTCAGCGGGCGAGGGCGGGCCTTGCCCGCTCGTTTCAAATCACAAGCGTTTTCCTAGAGATGACTATTCTGGAAAATGCCATGCTGGCCGTTCAGGGCGCGCAGGGGCATTCGTATCGATTCTGGGCCCCAACTCATAAGGATCAGGGTCTTGCTGACATTGCGATGGATCACTTGATGACGGTTGGATTGCATCATCGTTCAGGACGCATTGTTTCTAGTATTTCTCATGGGGAGCAACGACAACTCGAGGTTGCAATGGCGCTCGCAATGCAGCCTCAAATGTTGTTGCTAGATGAGCCAATGGCCGGAATGGGAAAAGAAGAAACTTTTCGAATGATTGAAATTCTGTCATTAGTTGGAGCTGAAAAAACAATCTTGATGGTGGAACATGATATGGACGCGGTTTTTTCGCTCGCGGATCAACTTTCGGTACTGGTTAACGGGCGAGTGATCGCCACTGATTCAGTAGCGCAAATTCGCTCGAATCCCGAGGTTCAAAAATCCTACTTGGGTGACAGTTGTGCTTAAGATTGAAAACATCGATTCATTTTATGGCTCGATCCAAGCGTTATTTGGCATGACTCTAAAATGCGAGGAAGGAAAACTCACAACGCTGCTCGGTCGAAATGGGATGGGCAAAACAACGACAGTTAAGTCCATTATCGGCAAGGTGTCGGTGACACATGGACAGATTTCTTTTTGTGGTGAGTCAATTATAGGAATACCGACCTATGACATTATTAAGAAGGGAATTGGATTGGTTCCGGAAGGGCGACATATTTTTCCTAACTTAAGCGTAAAAGAAAACTTAGTCGCAACCGCTAATAAAGATTCGGATCAAGCAATTGAATGGACGGTAGGCCAAGTCGTCGAGTTCTTCCCCGCTCTCGGGGATCGACTCAATCATATGGGAAATCAGTTATCGGGAGGAGAGCAGCAGATGTTAGCTATCGGACGAGCCCTCATGCTTAATCCTAAAATGTTAATTCTTGATGAGGCGACTGAAGGATTAGCGCCCCTTGTTCGCCAAGAAATTTGGAATCGTCTTGCGGAAATTAAGCAGTTAGGTATCACGATTCTGCTGATAGACAAGAATATCGACGAGTTCATCGATATATCGGACTTCCACTACGTTATCGAGAAAGGCCAGCAAGTTTGGGCAGGGTCTTCAAGGGAGTTGGTTGATAATGCTGACTTAAAAGCGCGTTACCTCGGCATTTGACTTTTCACAGACGCGGATCGGACGAGTAAGTATCTAGAAATTGCATATGATTTTTTCGCATACAGATTAAAGTTTCACTTTTGTTTCGATATAATTGAGTCAAATACGCTGTTAGATTGTTTGCTCAACGCGTGACGTGTTCTGATAAAAAATTCACGTGTGGC
>JABHUE010000061.1 GCA_018672825.1 Pseudomonadota bacterium
TCACAAGAATAACCATCACATAAAAAGGCGCTGCGTTCATATGAAATGATGCGATCATGATCCCCAGCCTGCCAGCACCGATAATCCATAACAATTGCGCAATCCCTGACGATGGCAACAGAAAGATGAAAAGGGGCCAAATAACCGATGGCGTTACAGGGCCGATCTGCACTTCGACCGAACCAGCTGCCAAAAACCCCAAATAAAGCCCAAACGAAACGACGGCACCGCCGATCATTGTCACTGTCGTTTGACCTGTCGCCGTCAGATCACCAAGTTGACGAGTGGTGGCACGTGTTGCCCACGCAAAAAGAAAAATTGCTAAAAAGCAGAGCACGACCCCGACCCCAACTTCACTTTTTGCGAGTGAGACGCCTGTCGCCAGATACCCGCCGGAAAGCGCGAGTCCAATCCCGAGATACTCTCCCCATGAAAGCTTTCTCTTTTCAAAGATCATCTCAATCGCTGCGCCGGCTAGGGGCATCATCGCGACAACGATTGTCGTTGTAACGGGATCTGACATGCGCTGCCCTAAAAAAAGCAATAACGAGCCAATCCCCCAACCGAGTCCACCGACTATTAACCCTTTCGACCATGGCGCGTGAGTAATGACACTAAGACCATCTCTCAAAATCCACCAGAGCATCAGAAATAAAGCCGAAACCCCGAGTCGAATCGCGTTAAGCGAGAGCGCACCCCAATCATCAACCAGAAATTCGAGCGCAACAAAACCACTCGCCCACAAAAAAATCGAAGTAAAGCACTGGGTGTTTGCGATCACCACTCTTCGACCTGTCAACTCACGACTCAAAACAGAAGACACCATCGTAGCGAAAGCAAACCCTCGACATTAAAATCCATGCTCCCCATTTCTTCTCTGGCATTATGCTGAGCTTTCCATGAATAGAATTAAATAAGGTTCTTGTGCAACTCAAGAACTTGCTTCCATGTCTCGGATGGAATTGAAACGACTCCACACGAATTAGTTCGATGCGCTCGCTCACGCTCACCAGGAATCTCGACTTTGTTAAACCCGGGGGCGGGCGGACAGTCCCGAAGCTCGGAAAGAATCTCCTCAGCGATCTCTCCTGCCGTCGAAGTCTCGCGAAACCGTTCTGAATCCAGAGTGATCAGTAGCCAATTACATTCGGTTTTTACAGGACCCAGCATTGCTTCTCCAATGATCTCGCCTACCAACGCCAACGCATATCCTTTATGACCTCCGAAGGGCAAAATCGCGCCGCCGTCAAAGTAGTCGTTTGGGTCACGGGTCGGGTTCCCACTTGAATCAATCACCGAATCCTCGGGCAACAAAGCGCCGGCGCTCTTCGCAGCATAAATCCATCCCCCTGCAATTTTGGAAGTTGCAAAGTCCAGTACGACCGAACCCCTTGCACCCCCCGGTATCCCGACGCACCAAGGGTTAGTGGGCAGCATCGGTTTTGCCCCGCCGTATGGGGCGACCTGGCGCCAGATTTTACGATTTCCACCGCCGACACATATGGTGAGAAAACCGTCTTCTGCCGCTCGATCAGCAAATGCGCCATGCCGACCTGTATGGCCCACATTACGGACAGCCAACGCGGAAATTCCCGATAACCTAGCAACCTCAGTTCCTTTTTCATACGCGAGCTGCATCGCTGGTATACCGATACCACCATTACCGTTGATCTCGATTGAGCCCCGATCAGTAGTCACAATCTGAGGTTCAGATCGGGCCTTCATGTATCCGTCTTGGAATTGTTCAACGTATTGGAGCACGCGCATCACACCGTGACTTTCCATTCCGCACAGACTCGTATCCACAAGGTGTTCCGCGACCATATTTGACACACTGCGGACACAGCCCACCGCGGTGAAAATTTCATCTAATACTGATTTTGCATCTCCCGCTTCTATTTCATTACGCGGTTCGTCTAGAGTCAGTTTTGAATTAACAACGTGATTCATGGTCTTGATTCACCGCAGTAAAAATTAATTTAATGAAAACGAGTTGTAACCTCTATCCATTTGGCTTGCGTACAAAAAAGCACACGCCCCCTTACCAGTTCTAAACCATGCCCAAACATGGCCAACACGTCGTCGCCTTCGCTGATGAAATTGGCACCTTAAAAGCGTAACCAAACCATATGACATTATGTCCGATATCAAACTTTTCTGAAGTACTGAATCACCGCGTCGGTAAGCTGGCTCGTCGTGTGGTCACCACCGAGATCTGGCGTCGCAAAGCCTGCAGTAAGCGCCGCATCCACTGCTCGATCAACACGGCGCGCGCAATCCGGCTGACCAGCACTGTATTCCAACAGCATCCCGACCGATAAAATTGTACCGATTGGGTTCGCAATACCTTGGCCTGCAATATCTGGCGCACTCCCATGGACCGGCTCATAGATCGCTGGACATTCCGAGATCTGTTTTGCGGGCGATCCAGCGAGACAGGCTGAAGGCAGCATACCGAGTGAGCCTGCGATAGCGCCGACTTGATCGGAAAGAATATCCCCAAATAAATTATCAGCGAGAATGACATCGAAGTCCGCGGGACGGCGGGAAAGTTGATACGCGGCGTTATCGGCAAAGAAGTGGGTAAGCTCGACATCAGCAAACTCTTCACGGCCGAGATCACTGACAATCTCGCGCCACAGTTTACCGGCCATAAAGACATTTGACTTATCTACAGACAAAAGACGACTACGTCGACGACGAGCGACCTCGAATCCAACACGAGCGAAGCGAGCAATCTCAGATTCTCGGTACTCATTGAGATCAAACCCACGCCGAATACCGTCGCTGTCAGTCGTGATGCCCCGTGTCGTGGTAAACATTGCACCACCACAAAGCTCTCTCATGACCATAATATCGGCCCCTTCGAGAATGGCCGGCTTGAATGCGGTCCTGTCAAGCAACGCGCGATGAACTCTCGCGTGACGCAGGCAAGCAAAAGTTTTAAGGTGATGTCGCAACTTCATCAGGCCATCCTGCTCTTCGGGGCCGCCATCTCTAACAATATGCTCCCACTTTGGACCACCGACCGCACCAACCAGAACGGCATTTGACGCTCGCGCTTTTTCAAGCGTCTTATCTCTTATGAAGGTGCCGTACCTTTCCCACGCCGCGCCATGCAAAAGGTCTTCACTGATATCAAGAACAAGATCAATTGATTTTGCAGCGCATTCCAACACCTTAAGACCTGCATCAACCACCTCTGGCCCAATACCGTCTCCCCCGAGCGCGAGCACTTTAAGTTGCATAATGATCTCGATAATCTGGAAGAATAATTAATACCTCCGGTAAGTCTACATCCTCCCTAAAAGGGTCTGAGTTATCGTTCCGATTGCGAATCAATACTTTTATGGTGCCGCGACATTAAACGAGCTAAAAAACATCATCGTAATAAACGATCCCACGCCGATCAGAACGGCTGGCAACACCCGTCGACCAAGAAGCAGGAATACGGTCACGCCTGTCGCAAACGCCAGGCTGCGAATGAGCAAAGATGTTTCTTCTAATGGTCCAATCGGCAGAACCACCATACGGGCAATCAGACCGCCGAGCATCGCATAAGACACAAACGTCACCCATTGAAATACAGCCCCGGCACTATTTACGCGGGAGGCAAACAATACACCCATCCCCCTCCAGAAATAGGTGCCCAGTATCGCGCCAAATGTTAGCAACGTTAAGCCAAAGTACGAAAATGTCGTCATGGTAAATTGTCCGGTCGCGGCCAACGCTGGGCTATCCAGAACGCAAGGCTGCCGCCGATAATTCCGGTTAACAGAAGATCAAAATCAGGCAGCACGATATGAAAAAATAGTCCGAGAGGCGCCCCGATCAGCAGCGCAATGAGCGAGGGACGATTATTCACCCCCGCCAAGAGGATGGCGAAGAAAAGCGGATTCATAAAAATAAGACCCAGCGCAATCTCTCTTGGCATCATCTCAACACCAAGATAGCCGATAATCGTGCCTATCAAGCCAGCGCTCATGCAAATAGAGCCAAACACAACGTAATAACGTCGCCTAAGTTCA
Source organism: Pseudomonadota bacterium (assembly GCA_018672825.1). Taxonomy (GTDB): domain Bacteria; phylum Pseudomonadota; class Gammaproteobacteria; order Arenicellales; family UBA868; genus UBA868. The sequence continues at coordinate 4,029 of JABHUE010000061.1, forward strand.
AGCGCAATCTCTGGAAAGCGTTTTAAACCTGCAGCCCACGAGTTAATCGAAAGCATTTGAACCAATGCAAAATCTGAAGCCATTCCTTTGCGGCGACTTGGCATCAAAGGCATAAATGAGACGGCCATCGGCAGGAATCGCGCATTTGCCAGAGAAACGCCAAGAATCACAAAAAAAGCGGAAGCGCCTGCTGCATGCATCTCGACTAATGTGAGTTGCCCGGGCAATCCCCATATTCCAAGGGTGCCGGCGATTGCCATGCCAAGCGGAAGGCCACTTTCGTTAACAAGAGACCCGAAACCAATCATGCTCGCCAGCAACGTGATCGCCGGATAACCGAGCGAATCGCGAATCGCGATTCGATCAACCGCGCGTGGATTGGTAATCATTTCAATTTCCGATAAAAAACGGACAATGAGGGTTGCTAGAATCGACCAGAATTAAAATCTTCGACTGCTTTTTCTATTTCTTCACGGGTATTCATCACAAAAGGTCCATAGCGTTCAACTGGCTCATGCAAGGCTTGAGCGCAAACAAGCAGCAGTCTGGCCCCGGTCGCTCCCGCATTCATACGGACCCGACTACCAGTACCCAAAACCGCAAGCTGGCGGGCGCTCACAGTCTCACTGCTATCGCGATCCAAAACTTCAAGCGCCCCGTCGATCACAAACACAAAACA
>JABHUE010000091.1 GCA_018672825.1 Pseudomonadota bacterium
AATAGGTTTTATTATTTTTGGGCGTAGATGGAAAGGGTTGTTCGCGGTTTTCATCTCTTTTGTAATTTTAGTTGTGGCAGGATCCCCGATTTCAAAAAGGGTGTATGCGAAGCACGAGCGCAGTTTTCCTGTTATGCCCGTGGAAAGCTCGCGTCAAGCGGGTGCGATTGTTGTTCTTGGCGGAGATGTTGGTATTCCCAGTGCGCCCCGTGTTACGAGCCAGCTCAATGGAAACCGGTTAATTCATGCGTATCGACTCTATCAGGCAGGAAAAGCGCCAGTGATCCTGATTAGCGGTGGGAATGTATTTCCGCAAGAGGGTCTCGAGCCTGAGGCAGTTTATAGTCAGCAGTTGCTTGAGGAGTTCGGAGTGCCATCAGCTGCGATATTAGTCGAGAGTGATAGTCGAAATACGCGGGAGAACGCAGTCAGGACGCGGAAAATCCTGGGCGCGATTGGGATTGACCAGATCCTGCTTGTGACCAGCGGCTTCCACATGAAGCGGGCTGTTTTGACCTTCGAAAAATCGGGTTTTGACGTGATCCCGTCGCCCTCCGGTATTTCAGTGGTGGACTACGCTCAACCCCAATTGCTCGATTGGTGGCCGAGTCTCGGCAATCTTAAAAAGGCGCAAATATTAATTCATGAGAAAATCGGACTTATGGTTTACCGAATCCGTGGTTGGACTGATTGATGAGTACTGTTCGTAACTTGATTTTGGATGCGAGCGCTGTGGCGCAAGTCTGCGGGATCGCCCGTGATGATTTTAGGTCGACGCTCTTTGATCTATCCGCGGCAGGTGTCGAAGTGTGGCTTTATACGGCCGAATATCCTGAAATTGTCCAACAGGTATCAACTCTGACGCTGGGTGATAGCAGTTGCTTTGACGAGATGCAATCGCAGGCGCAGGAATTACTGAAATTAAATATGCCCTCTTTTCAGTGGTTAAGTGCGTTATCGGGTGATTTTGAAAAGATAGATCACACTGATCTATTGACGCAGGCGTTGATGACGGCCGCAGCGCGTTTAGGAGCAGATACGTGTGTCGTGACGACAGATCCGAGGCGAGTCAAGCGTGGTGGTTTGTTTATCGATGAAGAAGCGGTTCGTTCGCTAAAGGTTGAGCGTAAAGTGAATTTTGTTGATCTCGCGACCCAGCAAAAATGTATTCGATCAAGTCTGGAAGAAAATATTCACCGGGTTTTGCATCACGGAAACTACGTGATGGGCCCGGAAATTACTGAACTTGAACAACGCTTGATGCAAATGTCTGGTGCTGCCCACTCCGTAGGGGTTGCAAGTGGTACAGATGCACTGTTAATTGCACTGATGGCAAGTGATGTCGGGCCCGGTGATGAAGTCATTACATCACCTTTTACCTTTTTTGCAACGGCCGAAACGATTGCGTTGCTTGGGGCGATCCCGATATACGTTGATGTGGATCCTTTCACCTTTAATATTGATGTTAACAGGATTGAATCTGCGATTACCGCTCGAACCAAGGCGATCATGCCGGTAAGTCTTTATGGGCAGTGCGCAGAAATGGACGAGATCAATGTACTTGCAAACAAGCATTCACTGATCGTGATTGAAGATGCTGCGCAAAGTTTTGGGGCGACTTATAAGAAAGGTCGATCATGTGCCCTCAGTCATCTTGCCTGTACGAGCTTTTTCCCTGCAAAACCGCTTGGCGCCTACGGTGATGCGGGAGCATGTTTTTCACAAGATGAAGAATTGGCAAAAAAAATACGCCAGATTCGAGACCATGGTCAAGATAGTCGTTACCACCATATTAGGCTGGGTATTAATGGGCGTTTGGATACGATTCAGGCAGCGGTGCTTTTGGCAAAGCTAGATATCTTTGAGGGTGAAGTGGCTTCGAGACAGCGTGCGGCGGCACGATATGAAACGCTACTTGCTGAAAAAGCCCGCCAGGGCTTTTTAGCGCTCCCAGTTGTCTTGCCACACAATAGAAGTACATGGGCGCAATATACGGTCCGAGTTAAAAATCGACCGCTCGTACAGCAGTTGATGACTGAGGCCGGTATTCCGACCGCCGTACATTACCCAACCTCTTTGTATCGCCAGCCCGCGTTAGAGCAGTCAACGGTGGCATGTGAGCAGAGTGACCGAGCCGCAAACGAAGTTCTAAGCTTGCCGATGCATCCTTATTTGACAGACGAGGTGCAGCAGCGTATCTCTGAATGTCTATCTGAAGCGATCGATGCGTCAGGCGCTGAACCGAGTTTTGAGGCTATGGAAAGAGGCATATCATGAAGATTGGCATCGTAGGTCTTGGTTATGTCGGCATTCAGCTCGCCGTTGGGTTCGGACAGAAACATTCGGTTATTGGGTTCGATCTCGATCAGCAGAAAGTTAATAACTACAGAGTGGGAAAAGATTCAACGGGTGAGGTGACGACTGAGCAACTTGTCAATGCAACGAGTTTGAGTTTCACAACAGACTCGGGGGCTTTGGCAGGCTGTGACCTTTTTATCATTGCGGTGCCGACACCTGTCGATGACGCCCGTCGCCCGGATTTCGGACCGTTGATCGCTGCAAGCAAGGCGGTAGGTTCAGTAATGACTACGGGCGCAACCGTGGTCTATGAGTCAACGGTCTATCCTGGAGCAACCGAAGAGGTATGCGTTCCCATGCTGGAGTCGGCGTCGGGTCTTTGTTGGAAGCAAGATTTTGCAGTAGGCTACTCTCCTGAGCGCATTAATCCGGGTGATCCGGAAAGGACATTAGCAACTATAATCAAAGTCGTTTCTGCGGATAATGAAAAAACTCTCGAGATGCTGGCGAATCTTTATGGAGAGGTAGTTGCCGCGGGAATTCATCGAGCCCCAAGTATTCGTGTTGCTGAAGCCGCAAAAGTAATTGAGAACACGCAGCGGGATCTGAATATTGCGCTAATTAATGAGCTCTCAATCTTATTTGATCACCTTGATATCAACACGCAAGATGTTCTTGAGGCAGCCGGCAGTAAATGGAATTTTCTGCCATTTAAACCCGGTCTTGTCGGAGGGCACTGTATTGGGGTCGACCCATATTACCTGACGCATAAAGCCCAAGAAGTAGGCTATCAGCCTGAGGTAATTTTGGCAGGCCGGCGAATTAATGATCGGATGGCACATTTTGTAGTCGCAAAAACGTTAAAGCTGATGGCCCAGCAGGGGCTTCCGTTAACGGGCGCTAGCATCAATGTATTAGGCATCACCTTTAAGGAAAATTGTCCGGATATTCGAAATTCTCAAGCCTTTCCACTAATTCGGGAACTACGGGCTCTCGGCCTTAAAGTTGTCATTGCAGACCCAAGAGCGGATGCGAACGAAGTCTTGTCCGAGGAAGATTTACAGCTTACTGACCTTTCGGATCTGAAACGAGCCTCCGTAACACTTCTTTTAGCTCCGCATCGAGAGTTTCGAGAAAAAGGTCTGGCCTGGATCAGGTCGATTACAGAGGACCCCGGTGTTTTGATCGATGTGCAGGCGGTTTTTCGAAAAGAAGGCGAAATTGAAAAAACATTAACTTATTGGAGCCTTTAAAAGTGCACGTCTTGATAACTGGTGGTGCTGGTTTTATTGGTTCAACCTTAGGGATGGTGTTGCTTGAAAGAGGTGACCGCGTGACTGTCATTGATGATTTGAATGACTACTATGATGTGTCACTCAAGGAATCAAGACTTGAACGTTTGAATCAATCTGCAGAGTTTAGATTCTTGAAGATGGATATTGCGGATCGAGCCGGTATGGCTGATTTGTTTTCGAGCGATGCGTTTGATGCCGTTGTCAATTTAGCGGCGCAGGCGGGAGTTCGGTACTCCATTGAAAATCCGGCTGCGTACGTTGACGCAAATCTTGTTGGATTCGGAAATATTTTAGAGGGCTGCCGTCATTCGGGCGTGGGCCATTTGGTTTACGCGTCGTCGAGTTCTGTCTATGGCTCGAATACAAAATTG
>JABHUE010000032.1 GCA_018672825.1 Pseudomonadota bacterium
CGAAACCGGGTTCACCTTGCCAAGGTGTTGCGCCGCGGGTGTAACGTGCTCCTGCTGGATGAGCCCACTAACGATCTGGACGTCGAAACGCTTCGGGCACTCGAAGAAGCCCTGATTAACTTTCCGGGCTGCGCGGTGGTGATCTCTCACGATCGCTGGTTTCTGGACCGCATTGCGACCCATATTCTGGCTTTTGAGGGCGATAGCCAGGTGACCTGGTTTGCGGGTAACTTCGCTGAATACGAGGCCGATCGAAAACGCCGCCTCGGAGATGACGCGAATCAACCCCACCGGATCAAATACAAGCCGATTCAGCGCTAAACGGGAGTTTCAGGTCATTTTTCAGCAGGTTAATCTCACGCGATGACAAATCCTTTTGAGCGTTTTGGCGTCGGACATCTTTCGGCAACATCGATGCTGCAGTTTCGTGCGGATCCGGCGCTTGGCGTGCTGTATCTGGTGTTTGGTATCCGCGAGGCCGGCTCGCCGGCAATGCATCGCGGCTCAGCGCTCGACCACACCATCGGCCAGATGCTGGATGAAAACATATCGCTTGATCAGGACAGCGCGCGGGCCATGGCCACGTCGCACTTCGATCAGCTCATCGAAAATACAGAAGAGACCTATCGCCCTTCGGACATCAAACGCGAGCGCGCCACCGTCGAGAAATGTCTCAACCACTGTTACCCGATTATGTGCGACTGGCAAGCGCCACTTTCGTATCAGCACCCGATCAAGCTGAGCCTTCAGGGCATCGAAATCCCGGTGATCGGATTTATTGATCTCCGTTATCCCGAAGCCGTGCGTGAACTGAAAACCTCCGGCCGGCCCCGATCATCAATCGTGGACGACCATGCTTTCCAGGTTGCCACCTATGCGATGGCGATTCGTCAGGAAAGTGGTGCCTGGCCACAGGCCTTCGTCGACTATCTCACCCCGACCGGAATGACCTCTTACCAACTCCGAAATGGCAAACGATGGGTCAAGGAAGTCGTCGACACGGCGGCCGGGATTCGTACGCTGCTCGACGCCGCGCCCGACCGGGACGCGCTGTGCGCCTCGATTACGCCGGACTACAGCCACTGGCTGTGGCGCTATCGCCCCAACAGTCTTGCCGCCGCCAAAGAACTTTTTGGAGAATAGGCACTCGCCGGCACGGGTCAGTAAAACGTCGCCACCTCATCGAGGCCCAACCGCTTGATATCAGGCACGCGCGCATTATCTGCCGGATAGCCGGTCACCAGAATCAGGAACGGCCGCTCGTTGCCCGGTCGACCCAATACCTGGTTTAAAAACTTCATGGGATTGGGGGTATGCGTTAAGGAGGCCAGTCCGACATTGTGAAGCGCGCTAATCAAAAACCCGGTGGCAAGTCCGGTCGATTCGTACGGATAGTAGTGCTTTGTTTTCCCGCCGTGGTCATCGGCGCGATTCACCAGCGCGAACACCACAATCAGATAAGGTGCAGTCTCCAGAAAAGGTTTTTGGGCGTCGGTCCCCAGATGGGAAAGCGCCTCAAGCCACTCGTCTGACGCACGATGTGCATAAAACTCCTGCTCCTCCGCTTCAGCGGCAGATCGAATCTGTCGTTTGATTTCCGGATCGCCGACCACGGCAAAGTGCCAGGGTTGCTGATTGGCGCCGCTTGGGGCCGTGCCTGCGGTTTGGATACACGATTCAATGACCTCGCGCGGCACCGGCTGATCTGAAAAATCCCGAACCGTTCGACGGCTTTGAAGATGCTCATATTGTGCCCGGGCGCGGGAAATCATTTCGGCTTCGCTGTAACGGGGATACGGACTCAATTTAATCATGCTGTCGTCATTTGCCACGGGTGCACTCCAGTTCAAAATAATAATTAACGCGATCGGCACCCGCACGCCTGACGCGCGGTGGCCTAGATCGTGGCGACATCGCTCGACTGGTAAAAAGCCTGAATCACAGGATCACACTTAATATCATCGATGCTCAGCGGCCGATTGAACGAGATGCCATCGAGTGTCCGGCATCGACTCAGCGCCACATAAGCCTGACCGGGCGCGAACATCCCGCGACCCAGATCAATCCGCACCTGCTCGAGCGTTAAACCCTGCGCTTTATGGACCGTCACGGCCCACGCCAGGATAAACGGAAACTGGGTGTAGGTTCCCACCGACTCGGTATCCACCCGGCGTCTTGTCTCGTCCCATTGAAACCGATAACGCTCCCACGATTCGCGCTCTACAAAAACATGCTTGCCGGCCACGTCGTCAGAAAGCATCTGGATCTCAATAACGTCGTCGTCAAGATTGATCACTCGCCCAAGAGAGCCGTTGACCCATTCGTCGCCATTTTTGGTGAACATCACCTGTGCATCAATTTTGAGTCGCAGCTCACTTGGCGATGGCAGTTGTGACTCCTTGCCGAGCCAGTCACCGTTGACTTCGGCATCAAAAGACCAAAGCTCACCGGGCAGTTGGCCGAGCTGCTGCTCATTGAACTGCCGGGCCCGGGCGTTCACCGATGTCAGCACCAGTTTGGTCTCCTCTGGCATCATGTCTTCGTTGACCGTTGCATTCAGCGCGTCAACCGTCGAGCCCAAATCAGCCCCGGTTCGAATATTATCAAGGAGCTGAATAAATTCTGGATCCGCCTGACGAAACGACCGGGTCAGCGTGATGGTCACCATCGGTGTTTCACGAAACGCCATCGCGCTAAAAAAATAGGGAGACTCGTAATGCTCTTCAAAGAGGCGCTGCTCCTCACGGCCCGCGACCACAGGCGGCAACTGATGCATATCACCCACCAGCACCACGGTCTTGCCCCCAAATGGCTTGCCGGGTCGATTGGTATTCAGGCGCAATGTGTCATCGATCGCATCCAGTAAATCGGCGCGGACCATCGAGATCTCATCGATCACCAGAACATCCATTTTTTCAACCACGTCTTTTGCCGCGCCCACGATCCGCTTGGCGCGCGGCTGTGGGCCCGGCGGTAACTGAAAAAGGGAATGAATGGTTTGGCCCTGCACGTTTAACGCCGCAACACCGGTTGGCGCGACCACAACCAGATTTTGATCAAGCTCGTAACGCAGTACGTCAATCAGGGTCGATTTGCCAGTGCCGGCAGAGCCCGTCACAAACACCACGGGCGGGGTCGCAACGCTTAGAAGATCCAGCACCTGCTGGAATTCTTCGGTGACTTCAATTTCCACTTTCTTAGGGGAGCGCGGTGCAACCGCCATCGACAACGAGTTCGGTGCCGGTAATAAACGACGCTTCATCCGAAAGCAGAAAAAGACAGGCCTGCGCGATGTCATCCGGCTCGCCCACTCTCCCCACCGGCACGTGTGCGCTCAGCGCCTCAAGAGATCGGGGATTAGTCTCCCACCGGGATTGCATCGGCGAGCGCACCGGGCCTGGCAACACAGCGTTTGAGCGGATACCCTCACTCGCGAATTGAACCGCCAATGATTTTGATAATCGAATGACGCCTGCCTTGGCAGCCCCATATGCATCCTGCGGCGCGTTATCACCGCGCAGGGCATCGATCGATGAAATATGCACCATCGCACCACCACCCTGAGCACGCATATGTGGCACCACGTGCCGTGCGGTCAGAACAAATGATTTCAGGTTAATTGCAAATACCTGATCCCAAACATCCATTTCCATATCCACCACTGACGCATCCCGATCAAACCAGAGCACGCCGGTCGTGTTGACCAGATAATGGATTCCACCCAGCTCGGCGACGGTCTGCTCGACAATAGACCGCACGAAATTCTCATTGCTGAGATCGCCCTGAAAGTAGCACACCTGTCCTGGACCGTCCGCCAGATCCGCGGGCTGATCCTTTAGATCTGCAATCGCCACGTTAAGCCCATGAGTAATCAGCTGATTGGCAGCCGCAAGCCCAATGCCGCCGCCCGCCCCGCAAATGAGTGCGGACTGCCCCTTAAAATTCATATTCATGCTTCTTATTTTTCATCTTTCTCATCCAAATTATCTTCGGGCATCAGATCAAGCAGATCGCCGCTCTCGTCATTTGAGATCTCCTCAACATCACGAAGCTGTCTTGCCATCGCGCGTGTTCGTTGTTCGGTTTTCTCGATCGTGTTGCTGGCGGTCGCCAACTGCTTCTTAACCTTTGCCAGCACCTCTCCAAATCGACCGAATTCGCTCTTAACGGCGCCCAACACCTGCCAAACCTCACTGGCCTGCTGCTCAATCGCAAGGGAACGAAATCCCAGTCGCAGGCTGTTGAGTAATGCCGCAATCGTGGTGGGCCCGCTCACGACAACGCGATGATCCTGCTGAAGCTGACTGACCAAGCCGGGCTGGCGCAACACCTCGGCATACAGCCCTTCTGTCGGCAAATACAACACCGCAAAATCGGTTGTCTTGGGTGGGTTAAGGTATTTCTCTGCAATTGTTTTGGCAGAATTTGTCACCGATCGCAGCAGCTCGCGAGTGGACTGCGCCACTGCCTCTGAATCACCCGCTTGCGCCGCTTCGGTCAGGCGAAGATAGTCTTCCTGGGGAAACTTTGAATCGATGGGTAGCCAGACACAGTCTTCAGGATCATCACTTCGGCCCGGAAGTCGAATCGCAAATTCAACCCGCTCGCTGGAATCAGGATAAGTTGCCACATTTCGATCAAACTGATCGGGCGTCAACACCTGTTCCAAAATGGCTTCAAGCTGATATTCGGCCCAGGTGCCGCGGACCTTGACATTGGTCAGCACGTTTTTGAGATCGCCTACGCCTGTTGCAAGGCTTTGCATCTCGCCCAGACCTTTATGCACCGCGTCCAGACGATCACTGACCAGTTTAAAAGATTCACCCAGACGCTTTTCGAGCGTGCCTTGCAGCTTTTCATCGACCGTGCGGCGCATTTCTTCAAGCTTCTTTTCATTGGCTTCCCGCATCTCGCCAAGTTGCTCGCTGATCGTGGCTCGCAAGCCCTCAAGGCGCTGCTGATTGGTCTCGACCAGTGCCTGCACTTGTGTCGTTACGCCCTCCAACTGCTGCTTTTGGACGTTGCCCAACTGCCCCACCGTGGTTGAAAGGGTCTGCGCTGTTTTATCCAGACTTCCGGCAACTTCCTCGCGCAGCTCGTGGGAGCGTTTGGCCGCCTCGTCTCTTCCCTCGCGAAGCTCAGAGCGCACGGTCTGCTCCGCATGATTAGCATCCTTACGGGTGACGAGTCTCACCAGAATCGCAAGACTTATTAAGATGAGAACTGCAATAAAAGCGAGCAGTAGGTTGGTTGCCATGAGATTGTCCTTTTTCCCCGATCGACCCGCCCATTATCCACGCTCAGCAATACAGGGGCTATTCCTTTAATTCATCAAGACTTCGCCACAAGCACGATCAAACGATGCTCCGCTTGTTTGCACACTCTTTGTTGATCGCGCCAAACATAAAATTTGGATAAATGAAAAAAAGATCACTTCAGGAAGTTATGCAGGCGGCAGAGAACGCAACCGCGCGGGGATTAGAACCTGATCAGCCGGGCTCGGGTCTTACAAGTGAAGAGCAGCGAATGTGGGTTCGGGAGCAACAACTGCGCTGGCGACTGGAGAAACCGCTCGAATCGATTCACGGTCCTCGACGCCGTCGTGGCAAGGGATGGCGATCCAAGCTCGCTCGCGGACTTTAAAAGTAACAAGAAGAGATCGAAGCTGAAAAAACCTGCCCTGCGCCGACTCATTTTGGGGGGAGGAGAAATCGACGCAGGGCAGTGCCTGGACACCAAAGGAGAAAGCTATCCAGAGCGCAGAAGGATAGCATTCGGTTCTGTCTCACTACATTCAATTTTTTTTTGGTAGCAAAAGTTTTTCATTGATGACCTAAGTCCAGAACGCCATTCGCAAGCAATCGGTCCCGTCAAGAAACATGTGAATCAGTAAACCCGTCGCAATCATTCGCAGCGGTCTGAACCAGAGCGCGCCGGCATAAATGCCAATCGCGACATAACTGTGCAGGGGATGGAAACCGATGCTACAGCGCTCAGGATCAAAAATGGGGTCCGCCAAAAGATGATCGAGATCAACAGCCATCGTCGCCATCATGATGAGCCATGCAAATAGCCATCGATTAGCAAAAAAAATCCGCGCAGCCACGGCAGGCAGCAACAAATGAGCGGTCATATGGACAGCAGTGGCAATTAACATGGGAGCAAGAGTAAAGTTAGAAGATATCAGTCATTCGTTCGTGAATTCGGGGAATCATAACGTGCTCAGGACCCAAATTGGACTAAAAAGATTTGCGCCGTTGGGTTTCAATTAATACAGACTTTGGTTATGAATTCAGGTTCCGAATCGAGTCCAACACTTTGTTATTTTTCCGAATCGGATTCGTTCGAAGATCAACTAACGGCCCTTAAGCGAGACAGCGCTATCGTGGTGACCAATCTTGTCAGTGACCAGACGGTCGATACGGTGCGGGCCGAACTGCAGCCTTTTTTCGACAGAATCGGAGGGCAGTTTGAGGATGACTTTAACGGCTACAACACCCGGCGCCTTGCCAGTACCCTGGCTTATTCAATGCGTGCTGCGGCTCTTATTGAGCAGCCGCATACACTCAAACTCATGGACGCCCTGTTGCTGCCCCACTGCACCCACTATCAAATTGGCAGCAGCACCGGGATTGAGATAATGCCAGGCGAAAAAGCACAAGTGCTCCACCAAGATGACATCATCTATCCGATCCGGGTTCCCGGCATTGAGTGGCAGGCAAGCGTCATGTTTGCGCTTACGGATTTCACCATTGAAAACGGCGCAACGCACGTTGTGCCGAAAAGCCACACTGAAGACCATCAACCCAGCGACCATGATGCGACTGTTCAGGCAGTCATGTCACGTGGCAGCGCACTTGTTTATCTCGGCGCCGCCTGGCACGGCGGTGGGGCGAATCAAACGAGCGACCCGAGAACCGGGATCATCACCACTTATTCTCTGGGCTGGCTTCGTCAGGAAGTCAATCAGTACCTCACGATACCCCGCGATCGCGCGGCCCAATTCTCGCGAACGATCCAGAATCTTCTCGGGTATCAGTGTCACAGCCGATACCTCGGACGGTTTCCTGAAGACCCCGATGGCTTCTGGCTGGATAAACACTGAGGCCATTCAAGTTGCCCTGCCTGCCCAATGCTGACTTTGCACGAACTGAGGAGCTCAACGCAGAGCGACAGGCACACTGGCAGGTTCAGCGTCGGCGGCTTTTGGATTCCGCTTTTTATCAGCGCCATCATCCCGGGGCGCCCGTCAATATCCCGCAAACCATTGATGAAATTCGGCATTCGCCTTTCACGGATAAATCCCAACTCCGCAACGATCAGGCCCAATACCCGCCGTTTGGCAGTTATCTCGCGACAAGCCAGGACTCGGTGTCGCGCCTCCACCGAACGTCTGGCACAACCGGTCACGCGATGAATCTCGCGCTATCAAAAAACGACGCCGAGATGCAGGCACAAGTGGCGGGGCGCGCGCAATCTGCTGCAGGCCTGGGTCCGGGCGATGTGGTCGTGCATTGCCTTAACTATCAACTTTGGATGGGTGGGCTCACCGACCATCTAGGGCTCGAATCAACCGGAGCGCTCGTGGTGCCTTTTGGCACCGGCGGCACGGATCTTCTGATTCGCACGATTTTGGAAGTTGGCGTAAACGCAATCTCTTGCACGCCGTCATATCCTGCCCGGCTCGCACAAGTGCTCGCCGAGCGATTTCCTGATCGAAGCCCGAGATCACTCGGACTCAAAAAGGCGTTTATGGGGGGCGAGCCCGGTCTTGATGATCCCGTGTTTCGCAGTCGCCTCAATGATGTTTGGGGCATGCAAGCGATGAACTCTAACTATGGTGTCAGTGATTTTTTGTGCAATTTTGCGGGGCAGTGCACCGAACAAAACGATCTCCATTTTATGGCCAGCGATATCGCGCACGCTGAAATTGTGGCGCCCGACAGCGATACCGTCTTACCCTTTGAAGCCGGCAGTGAAGGGGAGTTGGTGCTGACGCATCTGGATCGTGAATGCCAACCCTTGCTGCGATTCAGGACTGGCGATCTTATCCGCCTGACCGCAACCGACCGTTGTCGTTGTGGACGTGGCGCGCCGCGGTTTCGGGTCATTGGCCGAACCGACGAGATGGTGATCATTCGCGGTGTAAATGCTTTTCCGTCAGTGGTCGCGGCTGCTGTAAATACCTTTACCGAGCTGAACGGGGAATATCTGATTCGGCTAAAGCACCCGCCCCCCTATGATCGCCTGCCTCTTGAGGTTGAAGTCGCTGATGGATACGAATACGACGACCAACTTCGTGAGAAAATTTCGACCGAGTTGAGCGCCTCGCTTCGTCTTAGCATCGATCTAACGCTATTATCCCCGGGCGAACTCGGGCGTACCGAGGGTAAAACACGCCGATTAATTCGGGAGTACAACGTATGAAGGACACGGTCTTATTTGAAGTTGACGAGGCGATCGCAACAATCACGCTAAACCGACCTGAACGTCTCAACGCGATTAACCCGCCTTTACTTGAAGCCCTGACGGCCGCGCTGCAACGGGCTAATGAGGACCCTCATATCAATGTGATCGTGCTGCAGGGCGCCGGACGGGCTTTTTGTGCCGGGGACGATCTCAAGGAGTTTGACAGTCAAGTCGGCTCGAAAGCGGAGACCCGCGCGTACATCGAAAAAATCCAGGACGTTACCCGGCAGATCTGCCTCAACCAAAAAATAGTGATCGGAGCCATTCACGGCTGGGCGGTTGGCGGCGGACTTGAATGGGTCATTAACTGCGACTTTGTGATCATGGCCGACGATGCGCGATTTTTTTTCCCGGAGATTTCGCTTGGTATTTTTGTCACCGGCGCGGTCACCCGGCTGCTCTCGCAGCAAATTGGGATCACCAAAGCAAAACGGATGATCCTGCTTGGGGATCAATACAGTGCGAGCGATGCCAAAGCGCTGGGCTTTGATTGGGAGATCGTGAAGCCTCAGGCGCTCAACGCAAGAACCCGCGCGCTGGCAACAAAAATCGCCGCGCTGCCGCAAGGCCCCGTTTCTGATCTCAAAAACGCACTACGAGAGGCCGCAAACGGTGATCTTGAGCAGGCAATGCATCTTGAAACCGAGGCGACTCTAAAAGGCTTTTTGGATCCGGAATCTGCAGCGCGTGCCCGGGCAAGACTGGATTAGTTTCGAGTCCTTAACCACCGTGCCCGGCGGAGCCGAAGCATCAACAGACATAGTCCAATCGCAGCGTATGCAACCGGCCAGGACCAGTCGCTTCTAATCATCAGTAGGTAGTGAATCACGGCACACACCAGCGCCAGATAGACGAACGTGTGCAAAGGCTTCCATCGCCGACCCAGTTTTTTAATCGCCGGTCGGGTTGACGTGCTAGCAAGTGCCGCCAAAATGAGCCAGGCACCAAACCCGAGTAACACGTAAGGGCGATCCGTAATCTCTTCGGCGAGACGAACGAAATCCCAGCCAAGATAAAACGACAAAAACAGCGTGAAATGAGTTGTGGCGTACGCAAACACCCATAAACCGACAGCTCTTCGGTATTTAAGCACCACCGGCCAGTGTGCCCAACGGGAAGCCACTGGCAGAAAAAGAACAACGAGAAGCAGATTAAAGGTCCAAATCCCGGTTTCAAGTATGAGCGCTTTCTGGGGATCAACCCCTAAACTTTGACTGCGCCAGGCGTACGCCATCACGAGGGCGGGTAGCGCCAATCCCAAATGCGTTAGCGTTCGGATCAACGGTACTGTTTCTGATCGCCCGGATAAAGATGCGCGACCTGATCAGCGAAACCGTTATATGGCCGCGAGGGAATGCGCTCGACCTCCGTCTCGCTCCAAATCCGTCGCTCCGTCGCCTGGCTCCACCGCGGGTGTGAAATATCAGGATACACATTACTGTACCAGCCATATTCGCGGGAATTTTCCTTATGCCAGGTCGCCTCGGGTCGCTCTTCGGTAAATGTAATCCGCACCACAAACTTGGGTGACTTAAATCCATACTTCCATGGCACGGTGATACGAAACGGCATGCCATTTTGCGGCAGGTTCTGATCACCGTACACGCCAAAAGTTGCAAAGGTCAGTGGGTTCATTGCCTCTTCAATCGTCAATGCTTCCACGTAAGGCCAATCGAGCGTACTAAAGGAAGATGCCTGTCCCGGCATTTGCTCCGGTCTTAAAATGCTGGTGAAGGCGACATACTTAGCCGATCCTAAAGGTTGAACGACACTGAGAATATCGCGAAGTGAACGACCGTTATAAGGAATCACCATTGACCACGCCTCAACACAGCGAAAATCATAGACCCGCTCCTCCAACTGGCTGAAGGGCATCCCCATCAGCTCATCAAGATCAAAGGTGCCAGGCTTCCCGCATAGTCCGTCGAAAGTCACCTGCCACGGCTTGAGCTCAAATCCGCCGGACTTTTCCACCGGATCCGTTTTATCCCAGCCAAACTCG
Organism: Pseudomonadota bacterium; assembly: GCA_018672825.1. Lineage (GTDB taxonomy): Bacteria > Pseudomonadota > Gammaproteobacteria > Arenicellales > UBA868 > UBA868. The sequence goes on from JABHUE010000032.1 coordinate 10,472, forward strand.
TAGGCGTTGTTGTAATGCGTCGCGGCAAATTTGTGGGTCAAACGCTCACCTGTCTTATCAGAGACCGTCGGCTCATCGGACCCGGGTGCCGCATCTTTATCCGCTTGTTCAGCAGAAACGGTCCCGTCGCCGTAGCGTAGGGCGCCAAACGTCCCCAGAGCACCAAGCCCCAAGGCACCAGCAATCAATCGGCGGCGGCGGTAAGCGTTTTGATCAGTAATCCGATTCATCTTTATCTTCTCGTTAAAACCTTTTTCAATTATCGCCAATCAAGGAGTCGATTCGCGTGAACCTGTGTTTTGTTGACATTAAGGCTCCCTTTTAGAGCGCTCAGGCGCAGAAAAGATCAACACAACTAAAAATAGTATTTGATTTATGGTTTCTTCTAGGTTACTGTTCGCGCCAATGGGATTTCCTCCCATAGACGAATGGCTACAGGCGGCTGCCTGTAGATCTGAAAAACGCCTCATAAGACGAAATCCAGCTCCTCCGAATCCCGCTCCCCGTATCCATTCAATTTTATCATTCGAACTCCAGATTTTTTCTGGCCCGTCCGAATAATTCCTAAACTCCCAAAGAGACTTTCTTATGAATATTTATGTTGGAAACCTTTCCTACAGCGTTACCGAAGAAGATTTGCGCGCGCTGTTTATCGAGTTCGGCGATGTATCCAGTGCCAAACTCATCATGGACCGCGATACCGGTCGATCAAAAGGTTTCGGTTTTGTTGAAATGTCCAGCAACGATGCCGGCCAAAAAGCGATCAATGAATTAAATGGCCGTGATGCTGGTGGCCGCGCGATGACTGTGAACGAAGCACGACCCCGTGAGGATCGTCCTCGTGGTGGTGGTGGCGGTGGTGGTCGAAACCGATACTAGTCGTATCTGAAATCCTGGCGGGCGCAGTTTCAAACCCGCCAGGTTTCTTTTTTATCGAGTCTACGAACTCGACAACGTCGAGGGCACAATATCTAATCGCGCTGACGTTAGTCTACGATGATATCTACCGTATCTGAGATAAGAACTTTATCGACAGTCAGGTTCTGGTGATCGTTACTGGCGATCGTTACTTTCACCGAATGTTCTCCTGAACTCAATGGCCCAATAAAATACCACGGGCCGTACACCCTGTTGACCTTAACTCCATCAACATAAAGATGGGCGTGACCCTCTCCAGGAACATGTTTCTCACTGACATTTTCTGGCGCGAACCGGAAGTTTTCAGTCACTATATTTGCATTCCATCCAGACATCGGATCTTTTAGTAAATAAAGTTTCACCGTCGGAACAGCCTGCCCAATACCCCCGACCTCTAGCGACCCATGCTTGTGGGTATCGTGTCCATGGTTGTCGTGCGCACTTTGATCACGGTTTCCGTTTGATACGGTTGCTGGCATCAAGCGATCATGATTAATCGAGTAGCTGAGCAATGAATCGCGTCCCGGAAAGCCTAAAACTGTCCAAATAACAGTCGCAATCAATATCAACGCTAGAAAATATTTACTTACCATATAAGAATCTTCGCCAGATTCTGACTTCAAATTTAAGGTTAATTCTTTTCAGACTAAAATTCGCAGACGTTGGGCTCGGACTCTAATCTGTGATTACGCGCTTACTACAAATCACGTTGCCAGCTATATCGCTTTACCATACGCGCGACGAACGAATCTAAAATAAACCCTAAAATTCCAATGACAACGACCATCGCTGTTAACTGGTCATAAGCTAAAGTTTCCCGGGCATCTTTGATCGCATACCCAAGCCCAGAGCTCACCCCTAGCAGTTCTGCTGGCACTAAAACCACCCACGCAATGCCCAGAGATAACCGGATACCCGTGAAGATATCAAAAGCGATAGCTGGAAAAATCACTTCTGAAAGCAGTTGCCGAAAGCTTGCACCGAGATTTTTTGAGACTTTAAACCAAGCGGGATCTACTTTTTTTAATCCAGCAGCTGTTGCATAGACCACCGGCCATATGGCCGCTACTGTAATAAGAAATATTATCGCCTGATCCCACTTGGGAAAGACAAAGACGACGATGGGCATCCAAGAGAGTGGACTCACCATCCTAAGGAGTTGAAAGGGCTCATTTGAGATCTGTTCTGTAATTTTGCTCAAGCCGATTGCGATGCCAATAGGAACGCCGACCAAGATCGCAAGAATTAACCCGATCGCCAAGCGATAACCACTGGCCCAGATATGTTCAGCAATATACCCGGATGAAATCAACCCTGGCACGGCTTTTAAGGTTGGCAAAAGTCCGAACTTTGTGAAATTGCTTGTCTCGGGAGACATCGCGAGGAGCCAGCCCCCGAGCGCCCAGAGACCAATCAGGATGCCAAACCCTATCGAGGGATAAAGAATATGATCTTGCAGCCACTCTGATCTTTTCAATCTAGTTGGATTCTCTGTTGTCGTGCCAGTCATTGTCTGAAGTCAATTTTTATTTGTGATGCCAGCTGAAGCGCTTAATCGCAGCAAGACAGATACCGTCCATCAAGAACCCGATGACTCCAATTACTAATATTGTTACGGCGAGGCTCGCGTAGTCTAGATTTTCTCGTGAGTCCTGGATCGTATATCCCAAACCAGAGGTGATACCCAGAAATTCTGCTGGAACAATCACGATCCATGCGACTCCAAGCGCGAGCCTTATTCCCGTCAATACATCAAATGCGATCGCGGGAAGGATTATCTCTTTGAGCACATCTAACCAGGTTGCGCCCAGATTTCTGGCCACTTTAAACCATGCGGGATCAAGCTTTGCGAGGCCTGCTGCCGTCGCAAAGGCAATCGGCCATACAGCCGCCATGGAAATTAAAAAGATAATCGCCTGATTCCATGTAGGTAACGCAATAACCGCAATCGGCTCCCAGGATAAAGGGCTTACCATTCTGAGAAACTGAAAAGGCGTGTTGCTCAGTTTTTTAAAAACCTTGCTTCGACCCATTAAAATTCCGATCGGAATTCCAGTGACTATGGCAAGAAGTAACCCAATTCCAAGACGCGATCCACTCGTGATGCTTGCCTCTTGAATAATGCCTTCCCCGAAGAGATATGGAATAGCGTCATACGTAGGGCCCGGACCAAAGTCCGCAAACCCCATGGTGGCAGGATTGCTCTCAAGTAACCATCCGCCATACCACCACAAACCAAAAAGAATAGACAGTCCGACCAGGCTATAAAATGCTCGCGCGATGATGGCCCCGAACATCTAAATCATCTCCAAGGGAGAGAGGGGCTTTTGATTAGTCAGTATCGCCATATTTAAAAAAAATAACTTTGGTATCAATGAAAACTACCGATATTGAGTCAGTTTAACGGTTCCGACGACACATCCTAGAAGACACTAGATCGTTGATGCTGAGCAGTGCTATTAATTCTCAACGGTTGAAACTCTGCGGAAGGTTTCCATTAAGTGCCCGCGAATTTTCTGAACTTCAGGATCCTGCGCATTTCTCTCTTCTGGCAAGGAAACAACAATTTCTTCCTCAATCTGCCCAGGCGAGCCTGCCATGATCACGGCCCGGTCTGCCATCAAAACGGCTTCATCGATACTATGAGTCACGATAACCAAATTGATGCCTAAATCCTTTGCAATCAAGCGTACGTCTTTTTGCAAGGCGGCTCGCGTAAATGCATCCAATGCGGAAAATGGCTCATCAAGAAGGAGCATTTCTGGCTCCATAACCAAAGATCTAGCGAGGGCGACTCGCTGCTGTTGCCCTCCGGACAGATCCTGAACGTTTGATTCTGCGTGCTCCTCAAGATCGACGAGTTTAATCGTTTTCTCTACTCGCTCTTTGATTCGATCCTCTGACCAATTAGCAAATTTAAGACCGATCCCGACATTCTGACTAACTTTCATCCATGGAAATAAATGTGGCGCCTGAAACATCATGACCCATTTCGGCGACGGCTCTTTAACCTGAGAATCGTCAATCGTAATTTCACCTGCGGTAGGCGGAAGAAGTCCCGCCATAATGTGGAGCAGCGTTGATTTGCCACAACCAGAGCGACCAATGATCGCAAGCACTTCACCGGGTAGTGATACCAGATTAACCTGATCAAAGGTCACAGGCCCACGCGCTGCATATCTATGACTCAGGTTATTTACTGCAATATGCACACCGCGTTTTGTCATCTCCCCCACCTTTTTCTTCAAAACTAATATTTTGACGGCAAATTATTTAAGCGATTACCAGGCCTATTCTGTAAGTAGAACATGCCAGGAACTCGGGGATTAGAAATAATTTAACCGCATAATTTTTATGGTTTTTTAGTCAATTGTATAAGCAACAAACTTTGAACCTTCAGTATCCCATAAGATATGCCGAAGGTTAAACTACAATTATCCCGCCAACGAGACGATCTCGTTATAAACCAAATAGGAATTTCCTATCGCTCAAAGGCCTCCAAATATCAAAAGATATTTTAAAAGAATTAACTCTTCAAAGTAGCTTCTTAACAACGACCTAACAATCTATGCAACAGAGCACTATATTTCCTCGTTCCCTCAGATATTTATTAGCGGTGGCCGAGCACTTGAACTTTACTCGCGCTGCAGAGTCCTTGTTCGTATCTCAACCCGCGCTTTCTCAACAGATCAAGCAATTAGAAGAGCAGGTTGGAACTCAGTTGCTAGAGCGCTCAGGGCGCAATGTTAACCTGACTGACGCGGGTGAAATCTATGTCCGTCATGTCAAACGAGCGCTGACAGAAATTACCTCTGCAGCGGAAGCGCTGGATGATCTCAGTAACCTTACTCGTGGCTCTTTGACCATTGGCTTAACCCCGATCACTGACTACTTGACGGCTTCTTTAATTCGACAATTTTTAGACCGTTATCCAAAAATCTCTTTAAACACGGTAGAAATGACTCAGCAGCAAATTGAGGAATCAGTTCTGCAGGACAACGTGAACATAGGTGTGATTTTTAGCGACTCATTCTCTCTTACCACTCGCTCAAAAGAGCTCGAAGCCTACACGCTCAGAACCGATTCCCTTGTGCTAGCTTCACGATTAGATAAAAAGAATGTCCAAGTAGGCAAAGATCTCTCTCCTGAAACGGAAGCCCTGACGCAGCCGCTTGCATTACTGAACTCAAAGTTCGAAATCCGCAAGCAAATAGATAATTATTTCGCCGAAAATTCACTTAACCCCTTAGTCAGTCTTGAATCGAACTCTGTTGGCTTTATTATTGAAATCGTTCGCCGGGGAGGGCTTATGACCATATTGCCCGAGTCGATCGTCGAATCGGTAGAAGAGCTCTCGTCAATTCCGATCGAACCTCCGCTGCCGACACACACCGCGACCATCATCATGAGAAGATCCGCATATCGGAGTCAAGCGTGTACCGCTTTCCTAGAGCTTGCCCTTTCGTGGCATTAGTCCCCAAAAAATCCTGGCGCGAGAATAGCCCTACCTACTAACTCCCGGAACCAGTCTTCTTCCTCTCAAAAAATGATGGCGCGTAGACCTGATGTGAGATCAATGTGCAAATAGTCACTGCCACTATAGAGAAAATGGTTGCTTCATAAGAACGAGTAAATTCAAGAACAATGAGTACCGTCGAAATCGGCGCGCCGAAGACAGCGGCGGAAACTGCAGCCATACCCGCCAAGCTGAGACTTGTGCCAGCTACAACACCGAATGCTGTAGCCGCTTTGCCTAACAAACAGCCTACGCCAGCTCCTATAAACATCGCGGGAAGAAAGATACCGCCATGAAGTCCTGCACCAATCGACACCGTGGTGAAAATTATCTTCGCGAGAACAAGAACCACCACGGCTGTTATCGCCACGTTGTCATGGAGCAAATCGGCAATGACATCAATCCCCAGACCAAGAGCACCCGGCACTAAAATCCCTAATAATCCGCAAAAGAGTGCGGCTGTGACTGACGGCCAAATAGATGTCGCGGACAATGGCTCCAGTTTGTCCACCGCAGCTGCTAAAAACTTCATAAACAGTACAGCGGTAATCGCAAAAACCGGCGCACTTAGAACAACAAAAGGTAGCAACTCGACCATCGTTCCATCAATCACCTGATCAAAGTGTGTTCGTTTTCCAGCCAGAATCTTGTCAGCGACCATGCTGGCTGTTATTGCAGAGAGCGAAATTGGCGCGATTGCAGGAATTGAGAAGCGGCGCAACACGACCTCGTGTGAAAAGACGATCGCGGCTAGCGGCGTTCCAAATCCGGCAGCAATTGCGCCAGCGACGCCACATCCAATCCAGGTTGATGAGGGAATCTTGCTCTTAAAAATATACGATATAACAGCGCCTACCGTGCCCCCAAAATGGACTAGCGGGCCATACTGGCCAACCGATGCCCCACCTCCAACCGAAATCATCGCGACCAAGGTTGATCCCAGTCCTGTTCGAATATCCAGCCTTTTATTTGATTGAACGGCAGCGATAGTGTCTCCAGGACCGTGAAAGCGTCTGATCCCAAAAATACGGCGAACAAAAAAGATTAATACTGCTGCCGCAGTAAGAAGGACGGAGGGAATCGCTATTTTCCATTTACTCCAGCCGTCTACAAAAAATGGATCAATGAATCTATCAACGGTAGAAAGAAAATCTGCAATTAAGAGAAATGTGCTCGCCGCTATAGCCATGATGAATCCGATCACAATTCCAACCGCGATCCTGAGAAGCGACTCTACAAAAGGACTCTCTCTGAATACCATTTTACCGCTACATCCTTAGATTAAAGCTTCTATCACGCCGAAGTCCGGCGGCCAGACTAAACAATCTTTTCACTGACGATTACCAAATCACTTCCGGAAACAGCAATCGATCACCAGGAACTATAAGGTAAATATTTACCGCTGATAACCAGTTTTACCCGATCTCCTTTTTCATTTTTTTCTCTCGACAAGTCGAAATTAAAATCCACCGCGGACATAATTCCATCTCCAAACTCCTCGTGAATCAATTCTTTTATTGTTTCACCATAGACACCCACCATCTCATAAAGTCGATAGATCGCGGGATCCGTCGGCACAGTCTGGTCCCATGTTTTAGTGGGAAATTGCTGTAGGGCAACTGAAACATCAGGCGATAATTCCAAATAACCAGCAACAGCGTCCGCATCTTTTTCATCTAGATGATTCATCCCTAAACACGCTGACACTACAAATTCGACAGATTTTGAGGTTTGTTCAGCAATCTGCTGCCACGTCACATTTTTATCTAATTTAGCCGTTTTAATAAGCTCGGACATGTCATTTTTTTTCATTACTTTAATCTCCTACGAAAGAGTTATAGCGCCGGTTTCATCATAATCAAAGCGGAATCGAGGTCTAGATCTTTCTCGCCGAAAATTACACCGACTCGTGCATTAACAAATTTAAAACTGTTACTTTTTTCCCAAAAATTTTATTTTCCAATCTAACTCGGTATTCAATTTTTCTCTACATTCTGACCTTATCTTATTGCCAAATTGCTCAAGCGCTTCAAAGTCGGATTTTGACTTCGCAAAAATAATATTGGGGTGATCAGGATCGAGTCGTAATTTAGACCTTGAATCCTGAAATGTCCCTAAGCTCACCAAAGCGTCTACGGCGTGAGGCAACAATGGCTCCGATCGTTTATTTTTAGACAGATCTGGCAAACAAAATGCATATCCCGTCTTCAACGGGTAAAGCGAATAGACCTGCTCATGGCGGCGCTTCAAATCAATGTATCGTTGGTTCAAAGATTCAGGGGTATCCTGTTCTAGCTGGAGAATAGCTTGAACAATGACAGCGTCAGCTAAATCAATAAGTAAGTCTTCGGTAGACGAAAATTCCCGTCTTTTAATGGTTTTCACCGTGCCATCTCGCCTGATAGTTGTCGCCCTCAAAAAATACTCGCCAATGCTTTTTCCATTAAAACCTGCATTGCTGGAGATAGCGCCACCAATGGTGCCGGGAACTTCCCCCAGAAACGTTAAATCTAAGCCGCAACGCTTTGCCTTATGGACCACATCAGTCGTCAGTGCGCCTGCGCCAACTCTGACCCGGTTTTCGGGTAATAACTCGAAACCGCCAAAACGCTTGCCCAGCATAACAATCGCGCCCTCAAAACCGCCATTTCGAATAACGATATTCGAGCCCATTCCTAGCGCTCTCACCGGGACCTGTTTTGGCAGGTTGTGCATAAACTTCCGAAGATCTGCCACGTGTACAGGTTGAAAGCACTGTTGGACACACCGATCTCCGGAAAACAAAGCTTCCAGGCGATTCTGTTTTTCAAGCTCAATGTCTCCTTTAAACATACCGATAAAGAAGCAAGGTTAAATTTCCATAAGTTTAGTTAAGATACAAAATGTTTAATCAGTGAATGGCCTATCTTCTATTTTGTAACGAATATCGTGATAACGTCCTCTAATCGCGTCGATAAGAAGATAGTCTCGGTTGAATCATAGTTTTTCTCTTTCTTTAGTTAAGATAATGATCATTACCCGTGATTCTTGTCAAACATAGCCGTATAACAAAGGATGATTTAATGAAGCCTACCGACCTGAAACCACCGTTTGATCTTTCAGTTGCTACTCAAAAGGTTCAAATGGCAGAAAATGCATGGAATACCAGAGACCCTGAGAAAGTCAGTATGGCCTACACGATCGATAGTGTTTGGCGGAACCGCTCTGATCACTTTCAAGGCAGGGATGCGATCGTTAAATTTCTAACTCAAAAATGGGAAAAAGAACTCGAATATCGACTTGTAAAAGAGCTTTGGGCCTTTTCAGAGAACCGTATCGCCGTTCGCTTCCAATATGAGTGGCACGACCACAATCAACAATGGCACCGTTCTTACGGAAACGAGCTTTGGGAATTCTCTGATGAGGGACTCATGAGGCGCCGTGAGGCCAGCATAAACGACATGCATATAGACGCTGATAAGAGAAGATTTCTTTGGGCGGCGCCCGGTCACCGACCATCAGAGCATAGCGGTCTGCCGCCTACCCCTGAGTAAAGAGCAATCAAAAAGGAGGTTAGCCGCTCACACTACCAGAGCTTAAAGCCAATCAGAAGATTATCGTTTTAAGCCTTATCAGTGCTGGAGGGGTTATTTACTTTCTTTAAAAGTCCCGCCATCTGATAAATGGCACTTTGCACATCTGGATCTTTCAACATACGAATCAGACCTGAGTATCCGCCGACCCGGGGTGCATCTTGATTCTCCTGACCATCTGCGGGAGTGCCGAGCGCGCTACCCAGTCGCTCAAGCATTTCTTGCATCGCAGGCTCATTGAGCGCCTGCATCAAGCTCATAAGCCCCTCATTTCGCGTTAGCCGATCCATCAGAATCATACCCTCTCCGATCGCTGCTGCTAGCCGGGTGACAATATCATCCGTCATGGCGTCTTGAGCTGATGAAATTGCAGAAGACAGCTCTACCAGGTTATCAAGGTTGTTAGACTCGTTTACCGAGTCAGACTCTTTTATTTGATTCATTTTTTCCTACTTTGAAATCCGGTCTGTTTTCCCGCGCTACTTTAGATTAAAGAAGGCCGCGTGCCGACGACCAATACCATTGGTTATATGACATCTTAAGCATATGCATCGATTTGGTAGGTGCCTTAATCTCCGGCGGATCGATGTAATTGAAGCAGGCATTTGTTGCTCGCCCTCGATCAGCTTCAATAAAACAATAAACTTTTCCGTCATATTCTCGGGTTGCCGTTCCGGTGCGATAAAGAGAAGCAATATTTTCGCCTATCACCTCGCTCTCGAAGTGAGCGGTTGAACCGGTTTTACTGATCGGCAAATTAGTGGTGTCCCCTAGAGCAAACACATTGTCCTGATCATTCATCATCAAAGAATATCGATCTGTTGGAATCCAGCCCGCTTCGCCTAAATTATTATCTTCGATCACCTGCAGACCCCGATGCGGAGGCACGGTCACCAGGAGATCAAATTCCTTTTCTGTTCCTTCTTCGCTGTGAACAATCTTGTTATCGACGTCAACCTCTTTCATATTGAAGAAGGTTTCATAGTCGACTTCCATTCTTTCAAATTCAGGAATAGCCCATTTCGCAATGTTCTCGATATTATGAATTCGAGCAATGGGGTAGGTGTATTGCAATTGAACCTTATCTCGAATTCCCCGTTTTTCAAAGAATTCATGCAACATGAACGTGATTTCAATTGGCGCAATCGGGCACTTATGCGGCACGCCGACGACCACTGCGACCTTGCCCCCCTCGAAATCGCGCAGTTTTTTAAACATCGCTACGGCGCCATCTCGGGTGTAGGGAGTCTCAGACGATTCTTTGAGTCCTGGCACCTCGTCGTAAACGGCCTCGCAACCGGTTGCAATCACTAGCATGTCGTAGGAATGCACGACACCGGCTTTGGTGCGAACCTGATTTTGTTTGAGTTCAAACTCCTCAACCGGATCAACAAAAAATTTTATCCCGGGCTCGAGAAGGCTCGACTGATCACGACAAATATCGGTCAAAGCCATTTTCCCGAATGCGACATATAAAAGACCAGGCTGATACCAATGCTGATCGGTTGCCGACAGCATCGTTATCTCGACCTTGCCGCTTCTAATTTCCTTGGAAAGACGTCGAGCCACATTGTTGGCCGCAATCGTTCCGCCCATTCCCCCACCGACGAACAAAATCTTCATCTTAAATTATCTCCTAACTAACCTTTAAACCATGCAAAAGTAAGGACGCCACTCGGCAAGATTATTGATCTCATTAGCTTAATATCTGGTCACTTTGCCTTACGCACTTTTATATGCCACACATCGTCAATCTTTTCGTTACTCACAAGTTCATGGCCCACTTTGCTGATCCACTCTGGGACATCATTTGCAGAGCCTTCATCGGTCGACAACAGCTCAAGTTGATCTCCGATCTCCGCCCGTTTCATAAAGGAAATCAGCTCCATCAAAGGGCCAGGACAAAATGTATCTCGAGCGTCAACTATTTTTTCTTCAGGCATTATCTTCTCCAATAGAAATTAACTGGGATTTTATTTTTGCATTTAGCAAGTAGACACGACGTTTAATTAAAACGTCAAAACGATACGATCCTTCCCTCCTCTGCATCCGAAAGAAACTTCGTCAGCCCGGTCGCAGGGCCAAAATCGAGTACTAAATCTTGCGGGTCTACCTTAAGAAGGTCAAGAGCCATCGAGCAGGCCAGTAATTTTGCATCCCCTAACTCCGCTGCTTGCTCAAATAACACTCGAAACGCTGGAACGCCCTCAACATTAATCAATGGTCCAAAGTCTCCCTCCTCAGGGGGTGCTAACTCAGCATTCTCTTTGAGAAAAAACTTGAGCGCATTCATCGAGAAGAAAACGGTGACGTCCTCTCCCGTTGCAGCTGCAACGGAAGACACCATCGCAGCCATTTGTAACTTTTCGAGCGTGCCAGAAACGCACATCACTGAAAGCTTATTCGTCATACCGTCTCCCCATTAGGTGTTCAAGGAACCGCTCGGGCGTGGGGCTTTAATGATGAGGCTTAAAACTAGGCCGAATCGCCGGATTCCCAAAGCGCTTCGATTAAGTCTACGAGACATCACTGTGCAGTGGGAGCCTAGATCAAGACGATAACTTTATGGACTGAATAGGAAATTCCTATCGGTAGATGATCGTATTTCCTGATTTACTTATAAGTATAAATTCAATGGCCATACATAATTCAGAGATTCAAACGCTCAAACACGCTGCTTAGACTCTAATCACCGCCCTGGATATCAAACAGCTCTCGGCAGTGGAAATCGTTTTAACGCCCATCCCGAAAAAATACCTAAAGACACCCAAAAAATTAGGTTGCTTGACGCCGTAGCGACCAAAAATTGATCGGACAGCATCGCTAGTTTCTCAGCCACATCAGCGGGGAAGCCCGCGTACAGATTTTCAGGGTGCGGTGCGCCATAAATATGAGGCGCAACTAACAAAATACAAGATATTGGCCACCGCCAATAACTCTTCCAAATATGCGCTAAAAATAAACCGGCGCTAGTCAGGAGCACAGTCGAGATCCACCATTCCTGCCGGAACTCAAGCGCTGCCCCGGAAACCCCTGGAAGTTCCGGCGAGATGCCGAAAGAAGGTGAAGCAAAAACCGCTATAAAGCCACCGAGACCCCAAAATAGGCCCGACAGAGTACTGATTTCTTTATTAAAGTACGTCGACGAAATTGCGATCAGCGTCACTAATACCAAAGAAAAACCGATAGCTGTCAAAACATTCGATAAAACCGTAAACAAGGTCCGCTCAAGTCCATCTTCAGGCGACCAATCGCCGCCATGATCATGATCCCCATGCGACTCGGACGCTGACTCCGATGAAACGTCTTCAGCTTTAGAGCTTTCGTACTCTTCCGCCGCGAAGATAATGGGGAGAACCTGCCACTGTTGGGACAGGCTGAGGACAAAGCCTCCAACCAACCCAGCTAACAGCGAAATAATGACCAGACGCCTGAATAGCATTTAAACTTTCTCGCCGTTTAAAAGCCAAGCGTTAGTGGCAAGGAAACCCTTGCGAATGCCGCATATCATGGGCGGCGTTGTGGACGCTAGACGACTGTGCAAATCCCGCCGCAAACAAAACCGTTGCCCCAAGCGCAAGCGCGCAAAATAGATGTAGCCCTTTACTGGCCAGTAACGGGGTTGCCTGGACGACATCAGCGGTATTCTCAGTTACAGTATTTGACATAAATATTTCCTAATATTTTGTTTAATTATTAATCTCGCCCCTACTAGAGGGGCGAGATTAGCTACCCTGATTTTTATATTTCCAGGATCTCTTCGCGCTCAAAAGGATTATCACTCTTCGGCACGCTAGGATCGTCTTTCCATGTTGGATTTGCCATTAGAGAATTTTTGACGAAGTCATAATTGACCAAGTCATCCACAACAAATTCTGGATCTAAAGTATCCAAGAAAGTACGATCTCCCGTCACTAAGGTCTCATTTTTAAGATCGTTAACGACCATGCGCGTTGCCGATGGGTAAGGCCAGGCTTGGAAATCAATTCGATTCTGACCCCAATCCACATGCTGGATAGCGTCGGGATTGTTGTAGTAAGCAGGGTCATAGAACATCATCGCGCGCTCCACGACTTTACTCGGGAAAGGATAGTATTTTTTACCATCCCGAGACAGCATTTGAGCAATTTCCTTACGATTAGCCCCTGTATACAACTGAGCTTTCACAATCGCGTTATGGACACCTTGCGCCCACGCAGCATGTTCAGGATCCATGCAATCATCTTCGTGCATTACGACAACACAACAAGGATGACCTTTCCATACGTCGCCAGTGAACCTTAAAACTTTCCCGCCCGCTTTGATCTCGCCAAGGGCGTTAAATGGCTCTGCGACACAATAACCATCAATTTTATTAGCGGCTAGTGCAGGAGGCATATCGGGTGGTGCAAGGACCTGGAGGTTGCATTCATTTGGCGCCAACGCGGCATCCTGTGCTCGTATGACCGGCGTAATTCCGGCCGCCTTCATAATTTTTTGTGACACGATGTTGTGCATCGAATACCAGTAAGGCACCGCGAACTGCTTGCCGCCGAAATCGGCTGGGGTCTTGATATCATCGTTCACCACGATGGCTGAGCCGTTGGTATGGTCCCAAGCGGTTACCTTGACCGGGTAGTTATTGTTATATCTCATCCAGATGGGGATCGGGATCAGCATATGCGTCAGGTTAAATTTATGAGCAGAAAAAGCCTCCACTAAAGGTGACCATCCTCTGATCAAGGTTGGGCGTTTGGAGTCGATGCCCTCGTCCTTAAAGAAACCAAGCTCGTGCGCGACTAAGAGCGCTGCCGCGTCGGTTATCGGTATGTAACAAATATTGACGACGGGGTCGAATTTCTTCTTGGCAAATGCTGGAAGTCCCGTCAAGCCTGTGCCTGCCAAAGCAGCACCCGTTTGCAAGACAGATCGTCGACTAACTCGACTTCCCATAAACCCACCAAATAGCGGGTCCGAATTGGTTTTCAAATAAGGATCGTCGATTTGATCGCCATAATTCTTGGCATCAATTGGCAACCCTTTCTCATCGATCGGCCCGCCATCAATAAATTGGGCTTCTTCCGGATCTAGTATCTTATTTTTTATCGCTGCTGATTGAGCCTTAGCTGCTAAAAATTTGGCTTCTTCTGGCGTCATTTTTGACATTTCTCTCCTCCCTTATTGATCTACTCAACCCTCTAAAAAGTCAATGTAGATCTTAGTAAGATGATCGATTTTCGATCTCGTTTTACGTATTACTAACTTTTCTCCTAGTTACTCTCTACAACGTGCTCTTTTTATAAAGCTTATCTTTATTAATGCCTACTTAATGTTTGTTAATTTATTCATTCCTAATTATTACAACAACGTTAAACAATTTAGAGTTGCGGCTGCGAAGAAATTTACTTAAGCCGCGTTTAATCTCTTTTCCACAACCTTTAAGTGTTGCGCTAGATCTTCTTCAGTCATGATTCCCCGAATGATCATACTGTGGGCTAAAGCGAGTAATTGACGTTCCGGATGCGGAATATGACTGTAAAGCTCATCGACCAGATCATCCTCCTCATCTCTTCGAGCCAGTGACGGAAGGACACATGCCCCTTCATTCAAAGCCTCACAGGTACTCTCCAACGTGACTCGCCACGGCGGATCAGGGTTTTCCACGCCATATTCCTCGCGCAGGTCGTTCCAAACGCGCCCTTCCTCGCCAATCTTGTCTAATAGTGGGATCGATTTTGACATGTTAAGTTGAACTCTAATGGCCGTATGGGTGAATTGCCTTGTGCACGTGACGCTTGTCATCGACTTTTCTATCCGCTCGCGGCATTGCCACTCCAATCAAGCAATCCCGCGTTACGATCTCAGCCAACTGATCTTCACTCCATCCATCGGTGCCTTCCGGACGCGTTGGCATGACAACATAGCGTGTTTTTTGATTAGAGTCAGCCACTCTAATTTCAACATCCTCAGGGAGTTGTAAACCAAACTCAGAGAGCACTTGTCGCGGCCATCGAACCATTCGTCTTCGATAGTTTGGCGTGCGGTACCACTCCGGCGACTGTCCCAAAATTGGTCTCGGGTAACACGAGCACAAAGTGCAAACCACCACATGCTTCACCTTAGGCTCATCCACCAAAATTCGTGGATTACAGTAATCACTAGGTGTTCCGAACTTGCTGGGCATACTGTTTACCCAGTCCACTCCTACCGCGAGGCTTGCCTTTACTGGATCATCGATACAAAGCTGTTTGTAGTCGTCGTCCAACCACGCTTTTGCGACTAATCTCCCCGCAGGAAGTGGTCCCAGGGTATGCATATACTCGGTCCACTGATTGTGGTCATCTTGAGTAAAAATCCCTTTCTCAATACAAAGTTCACGAACCGCGACCTCTAAAACCTCGAAGTCACTAATCTCCTCTACCATCGGTGCCGCGTTATGGTCATGGTCATGGTCATCTGAATTTGACATTAATTTTTCCTTATTACTCCAACTTTAAAACCGGTTGGTTTCCTGATCCCGAAATATCGCGGAATAGGAGATTTTTTTAAACTTTAAACAGCCTCTAACCAACGCTCCGATAACTCTGTTTCCAAAGTGTCTCCAGAGAATTTTTGCGGATAGTCAGGCCATAAGTCAGTCTGTTTAAACAACAGGCTGTAAAACCACTCTGGACTATCCGTGTTATCCCACGCTTCATCCTCCGCGGGCGGGCTTTCATAGACAAGCTTCACGACGACGGCTTCTGCTTCGCGTAAATACATCTGAGAACGGGTGTAAAAGATATCCGGCAAGTTTCGAATCCGCACTCGATCCCCCACCTTGAATTTGGCCGCACCAGCCTCTCCTTTAAAACATTGGGGATCACCCACACCAGTTGCTTTCTCTACGTGGTGGCTCTTAATCATAAACTTTGCCTCCGTTTTCTTTCGCTCGTTGCTTTACTTCTTCAATTTTATCTATCAACTCTGTCAATTTGACATGCTGCTTATCGACCAAACCCATAGCAATGGTCATTAGCCACCGGCCGTAATACGGCAGGCCCAAGTAAATTGTCTGACCCACGTCAACATTTTGACGTCTTCTTCTCTCTTCGGCGTTCCACATGCCCCGCCAAGCCAAAACCTCACAAGTCACAAATGTATTGTGCTCCCAGACTTCTTCTTCTTTTTCTTCCCAGGTGATTGGAACGTCCGCTTCACCGCCGACATCATGAGAAGCTCGTGTGTACGCTCGCCAATGAGCGTTATCGATCTGGTCAGGATAAGGTGCGTGCTGCGGCTGATGTAATGCAGGCTGCAACTGCCCCACAATATTTAAGTGCCGCATAATGTTTTCGCGATTCGCCATGTTTTTTCCTTCTCCTAAATTTTTAGCCGCTATGAGAAAATACCTTCAGACAGAAATTTGTTCCAAGACAATCTCGTTATTAGTGGTATAAGAAAAATCAATTTAACTTGATGTCCTGATAATCTCAATCTTTTAGCACTAGAATTCATTAATTCATTAATTCATTAAATAATGAAATTATTTTTTAAATCGTACTTTAATCATGCCTCCAACTCAGATTGAGTGACTGCAAGGATCTTCTCTTTCCTCTTCTTGAGTTGGCCAAGAAGCAGATTTCTATCGTAAGGCTTCATCGATTTCCATTTCTGGCATTCCTGCCGGGTGCGGCCACAACCCAAACACCATCCCTTTAGTCCGCTAAAGTCACAGACATCGATACAGGGGCTTTTATGCCTTTTCATGAGATCTAAAGACCAACGCGGATTTTTACGCACTCAATTTGAGCTGACCATAAACCGTTCGAGTGCTTGATCAATTCCAGCCTCTAGTAAACGAAACTTATTAAATTCTTCGAAAAGTCGTTGCTCAAGATTTTTGAAATTTAGCGGGAGTACCCGTTTACAAACGCTATATCCTTCCCCAATTACCTGATAACCCTTCCAACTCCTGATGCGATCACCCTCTAAAACTAGAAACTCTTCAATGAACTTTTGCTGGGCGGGACAGTCCTCTTCCGCGTGCATACACACAGGAAATTCTTTTTGTCGAACCTGCGGGGCTTCGATATAAGTCTCAAAGTGTATGCCGCCTTGGTTCTGGTTATGCCAGTTGGATTTGTAAAGTTGCAAATAAACCCCACGGTTATAAATTTCCCAGCCATCATCGAACCAATTTGATTGGTTCATTTTTTTCTCGAGGTTACGAAAAATAATCTTTAGATCTTTCATTTATCTTAAACATTCCTTGTCAGAAATTAACTAAATTGCCCGAGAACAAGGTGCAGCATGGTCCAGATACCTGAATACCCGCCTCCGTCTCTTTACAAATCATGGTTCCCCCTTGAGAAGAAAGCTGCTCTGACGTAAGGGTTTTCTTAGATAAACGCGACGCCCAATACGGGACCAAAGAACATTGGGCCACACCGGACACCGGATCCTCCGGCACTCCATTTGCAGGCGCAAAAAACCTAAGGACGTAATCTGCTTGTGCTCCAGGTGCGGTCGCCGCGATCGTCGGTCGGTCCAAATTCGATAAAGAACTAAATTCAGGATCTAGCGAGGCAACTTCGCTTTGATCCTCATAAACAGCAAGATAGTGGCGTCCCTTTAATACCACCTGAGGGGCTCTACCCAACCCATCAATTAACTCCGGCGGGCATTCGCAGGGTTCAGCAACATCAGCGGGCAAGATAATAGCGAGGCTATTTGCATCACGGAATGCCAGAAGCCTTCCACTCATTTCCGATTCAAACATCACATCTTCTCGATCAAGCTCTAGCTCTGATAAGACAACATGTGCTGCGGCCAGCGTAGCGTGTCCAACCAGCGGCAACTCCTTGGTGGGTGTAAACCATCGAATTGAATAATTATCATCGGCTTTGAGAATAAACGCGGTCTCGGAGACATTAAACTCCTTTGCCATCGCCTGTAATCGCTCGTCTCGCAACTCCTGCTCGAGAACACAAACAACGGCGGGATTTCCACGGTACGGTATCGCGCTAAATGCATCAACCCAAAAAATCTGATTACCTTTCATCTTACTTTTCGCCAATCTAATTCTGCTGGAAAACTCTGAAACTAAATTTACAGCGCCAGCTGAATATTGTCGAAAAAATTTTGTCGCTCAAAAACTGGCAGCGAAAAATTCACCTCATGGTGAGAACTAAGCAGTGGACTGCAAGAGATCTTCCTTGCAATTGACACCGCGCAGTACGGCGTCGTTTGTCATCGGAACCTCGACCACAGATGAAGCAAGATTATCGAAAAGGCAACGAGCGAGATCATCACCGCTTAATTGCATTAATTTTTTAAACCATGCGCGGGGGAAAAGCGCAGGATGGCCACGACGTTTACCAAAACAAGCCACTCGCACCGAGTCAGGCTGAAAACCTTCAATCACCTCATTGATTTGCTGCTCGCTCACCCAGGGCATATCTCCCAAACAAAGCAGAACGCCATCAACATCAGCTGAAAGCTGTCTGACGCCGGCACTGATAGAGCTACTAATGCCATTTTGGTAGTGAGAATTATGAATCCAGTTGAGATTTCGACTTTTAAGCACCGCCTGCAAGGACGAGTAATCATGGCCGGAAACAACGTGAACAGTGGTCACATGAGATAAAAGTACAGCATCCACTGCATGCTCAACAACAAATTTATCTTGCCAGGGGAGAAGCAGTTTATTAGATCCTCCCGCCCTGAGAGAGCGGCCCGCCGCGAGCACTAACGCATCAATCCTCGGTGACTGCATGAATTAACCTCTGTGCATTATTGGCTCTAAAGGGTCCATTTTTTTGAGTGCAACACGGTCAAGACCTCACATGATTACATCGCGTCTTTCGCTCATAGTCAAATGCTTTAAGTCATTTATGGCATCTGTCTGAAATCATCACGATCGAAAAGATCAATGTCAAACGACCCCGGTAGATAACTCCTGCAGTGCAAGTGCAGCATAGATCGCAACCCCCGACGGAAAAGCGTTTTCGTCGAGCATCATTCGGGACGAGTGGCACGGTTGGGGAGTAGAGTCTGTCGGTGCAGCCCCAAGGAAAACGAATGCGCCGGAGAAGCGTTCTAGCAAATATGAAAAATCTTCAGCGCCCATCCACGGTGTCGCCATCTGCATATAGCGATCCTCACCCAGCACACGTTGACAGGCGCGTAATACGGCCTGCTCACCGGCCGCATGATTGACCGTTGGCGGATACCCGTGCTCCATCTCCAGATTCCCCTCAAGACCATGCGCCGCGGAGATCTGTCGGACAAGCCGCTCAACGCCATCAGCCAAGCGTGAGCGAGATTCCACCGAAAGCGATCGCAATGTGATATCAAGTTCTGCGAACTCCGGGATAACATTACTCACGGTTCCTGCCTCTATCCTGCCAACCGTTGCAACAACAGGATCAAACACGTCAAACCGTCGGGTCACGAGCGTTTGGATGGCCTGAACAATCTCGCAAGCGACAGGAATGGGGTCGACAGCGCTGTGAGGCGTTGAGCCATGCCCACCCTGACCCACAATTTTTGCAAAAACGGTATCTACTGCAGCAAGGATCGGGCCTGTGCGGCAAGCAATGGTGCCCGAAGGCAGTTCAGGCTCAACATGCAGCGCATAAACGGACTGCAAAGTGCCGTCAGGATCCAAAATACCTTCATCCAGCATCGGCTTCGCGCCCCCGGGACCTTCCTCACCGGGTTGAAACATAAATCGTACGCTGCCGCTCAGATGTTCACGATAATCATGCAATAGGTGGGCGGCACTTGCCAGCATCGCGGTATGCGCATCATGACCACAGGCGTGCATACAGCCCTCTTCGGTCGACGAGAAATCGAGACCGGTCTGCTCCGGCATCGGCAGCGCATCCATATCACCACGCAATAAAACAGATGGTCCTGAACGCGCGCCATGAAGTGTCGCAACAATCCCGCTCGTCTCATTTGATAACGTGATATCAAGATCCAGATCCGACAGCGCCTCAAGAACCGTTGCGCGCGTTCTCGGTAAATTAAGCCCCAGCTCCGGATGACGATGGATATCACGACGCAGTGCAACCGTCTGGCCCTGCAACGCCTGGGCCTCTTTAAATAATGCAGACTTCATGGTGTGTTCCAGCAAACTCGGCAGATGGTTTCCCATTGTGCACTAAATCGGACCCGAGAAAAAAGGCTGGCCTTTACTGTTTAATGCTTGAGCAATGAATTCAAAAAATCGGCTACCCGACTGGCAAAAGCAGCATCTTGCCAATAAGCAAGATGAGATGCCGGGGTTGCGCCACTCACCAACCCGCCAACATTGATCTCCTCATCATGGCTCACGACTTTCGCATAAGCGGCGTTAATCGGTTTTAAAGGCCAGGCAAGGAGATCATCCGGATCAAAAAAATTGAGCCATTGCGCATGTTGCTTAAACCGGGCAGGGAGTCGCGACGGTGGAAACTGGATAGGAACCACATCAAGACAGGCGAATGTGAAAAGAGGAATATTGCAGCCAAAAGTCACTAATCCCGACAGCCAATTCATCCGCTCAAAAGCGGAAAGTCTCTGATTTGGCCGTCTTTGGGCGTCCCAGATGTAATTCGACAAAATATGGCCGCCAAACGAATGAGCAAGCCCGACCAACGGGACGGGCCGCGCACCCAGTTGTTGCTTATATAAGTCTGTTAGCGCTTGGGAAATCCTCGCATGAACTCGACGATAGGTGATGTTTTCTTCTCCGCCGCGTCTTCTACCCGAAGGCAGTTGGCGGTAACTCGCAGCGTCTCCCAGTGCGCTCAGTAGAAACGATCGCGTTCGTTTTGCCCTGAGCTCATTGGAATCGAAAGCAGACTGAAGATAGGCGTCTTGCGCAGGACTTAGGATATCGTCCCAAAAAATAGTCTGCCAAGCGACAGACTCCGGGTCGCGCCCAAGACGCTTCAATTGGGCACTGACCCCCTCTTTTAACTCGTCAGCAAAGTTTTCGTCCTGCCGACCGATCCCGTGAATCACTAATACCGCGAGCTCTTTTTTCATTTTTTTAAACGTCTCTTGAGAAGCTTCCGATTCTGAATACAAATACAACCCTGCACATGATGACATCTACAGCTAAAATCGTAATCTCTGATTTCACTATCACCCCAGCCCTTGAACCATAACCTTTACTCTCTACTGCAACAGCGTTTCCCGCAAGATCCGAACGCACTATGGATCGAGACCCCCGGGGGTCAAAAATGGACTTACACCGATGTTGACATCATGAGCGCCCGATATGCCGGCGCGCTTCGATCGCTTGATGTCACCCAAGGGGATCGGGTGCTTGTTCAGGTTGATAAATCCCCTCACGCGCTGCTCTTATACCTAGCGACGTTACGTATTGGGGCTATTTTCGTTCCGCTGAATACCGCCTACACACCAACCGAAGTGGCCTATTTTTTAGGTGACGCTCGCCCTCGCCTATTCGTCGCTCGCCCTGAAACAGAAGATGATCTTTGCCAGATCGCCCATGATGCCGGCGCCACCCTTCTGACTTTTGACACAGAGGGTGAAGGTTCCCTCGCTGATGCGATGACAAATGCAGAACCTGTTGAGGAAATCGCTAGCACTGATGCCAACGATATCGCTTCCATTATCTATACCTCGGGCACTACTGGCCGATCCAAGGGGGCAATGCTGAGCCACGATAATCTGGCCAGCAATGCGCTGACCTTAATCGACCTATGGGGATTTCGTGAAACTGATGTGTTGCTACACGCGCTGCCGATTTACCACGTTCACGGATTATTCGTTGCCGTTCATTGCGCGATGCTGTGTGGAATATCGATGCGCTTTCTCGAGCGCTTTGATCCGGACGAAGTCATGCGACAGCTGCCCGCGATTACGGTCATGATGGGCGTACCCACGTTTTACACCCGGCTTCTGCAAACTTCGGATTTCAATCAAGGCAATTGCGAACGCGTGCGTTTATTTATCAGTGGATCAGCGCCGTTGCTAGAACAAACTTGGCAAGCCTTCTTTGGGCAAACTGGTCAGAGAATTCTTGAACGCTATGGCATGTCGGAAGCGATCATGATCGCATCGAACCCCCTGGAGGGCGAGCGAGTTCCGGGAACGGTCGGTTATGCGCTTCCCAACGTCACGATCCGAATCTGCGATAACCAAAATCAACCTGTTGCAGCCGGCGAAACGGGCGTGCTTCAAATGCAAGGTCCCAACGTGTTTAAAGGCTACTGGCAAATGCCGGAAAAAACGGCCCGTGAATTCACAGACGATGGTTTTTTTATTTCGGGCGACATGGCCAAAATGGATGAGCACGGGCGTATCCAGATCGTCGGTCGTGAAAAAGATCTCGTGATCAGCGGCGGGCTCAACATCTATCCGAAAGAAATCGAAGAGGCCATTGATGCGCTGGACGGCGTAAGCGAAACCGCGATCATCGGCGTACCGCATGCCGATCTCGGCGAGGGATTAGTGGCCGTCATCTGTCCAAAGGCAGGCTTCGAAATTAAACCCGAGGCCATGATCACAACGCTCAAGTCGCGATTGGCGGGATTCAAAGTACCGCGCAAAATTTTTACTGTGGATCGTTTACCGCGAAACGCAATGGGGAAAGTTCAAAAAAACGTGCTTCGAGAACAATTCGCAGACGCTTTTGATCCCTGAAAGCAATTCATTACAGCTCGGTATATTTTTTTGCAATCCCGCGAGACTTTTCAACAGGATATTTCTGTTTATTAATCTCAAGTTTCTCCCATGCGGCCTGCTCCAGATCAATCTCAAGTCGGGAAGCAAGCCGGACCAGATAGATCAACACATCGGCAAGCTCCTCGGACACGGCCTGGCGCTTTTGGGGCGGCAGATCGAAGCTCTGCTGCTCGCTCAGCCACTGGAAATGTTCCACGAGCTCTGCGGCTTCAACCATCAGCGCCATGGACAGATTTTTCGGAGAGTGGAATGGCTCCCAATCGCGGGCCGCGGCAAAATCATTGACCGCTGCAGAAAGCACTCGAATAAATTCTGGAGTTTCGTCCGCCATTTAGCGTTCGGTGTTTGTCTGAATGAAAAGATTAAAATCCTCGAGCGTGTCACCCACGGCCGCCTCAAGTATTCGCCGGCCATGCTCAATGCTCGCCAACCCGGGATTCGACCCGATCCGGCCATCCGGAAACTGCCGGCGGTAATCGGCCGCGTCCCGAATGGCGCCCTTCGGAGCGAGCTCTGGACTCAGGGCGACGTCTTTTACCGCCTCTGGATACGCATACCAGCTTAGCGACACCTCCGAAGGCGTCGCATGACTCCCTTCGGCATCGCCATAGAGTTCATCTGAAAGTCTGTTAACCCGAGGTCCCAAGTACCAATTGCGAAGACGTAGACACGGCGGTGGCGCCTCACTTCCCGCGAAACTGGATATCGACCAAATCTCTGAGAAGGCAGCCGTCACGGTCGCGACATTGCCGCCATGGCCATTCAAAAAATAGATGTGCGTAAAGCCTTGACCGGTGAGGGATTCAACCACATCCCTAACGACGGCAAGCAATGTAGACGGTCGAAAAGCAATGGAGCCGGGGAACCCGAGATGGTGTTGTGCCATGCCCACGGCCAGAGTGGGGCCAATGAGCACCTCAATTTTTTCCTCAAGTTCATATGCAATTGCGGTTGGGCAGATTGCATCCGTACCAATGAGTCCATTGGGTCCGTGCTGCTCCGTGGATCCAATTGGAATAATAATCGACGAGGAGGTCTTAAGATAATTTTCGACTTCTGGCCAAGCCGCCAATTGCAAGCGCATGAATTCTCCTTACGACAGTAATGGCGTTAGTGTGGACGGTTTCGCAGTTCAGTGATCGTTGCGGTATGCGAAATAGCTTCAGCTCCGGTCACGATTTCGATAAGCGTGCTGCCCGGTTCAGATAATGCGTTCTCGAGCGCTGATGAAAACGCTTCGGTCTGGGTGACCCGCGCTGAAGCGAGGCCATGCGCTGCGGCCAACGCGCAGAAATCGGGATTTTGCAGCGCTGTATTGCTGACTCGCCCGGGATAATGAACTTCCTGATGCATCCGGATCGTCCCCAGCATGGCATTATTGACGACAATAATGATGACTGAAAGTTCTTGCTGCGACACCGTCGCGAGCTCCTGACTCGTCATCTGGACATCACCATCTCCCACCACCGCCACCACCTGCCGGTTTGGATAGGCAAGCGACGCCGCAATTGCGGCCGGCAATCCATAACCCATTGAGCCACTTGTCGGTGCGAGTTGTCGACGCTCACCGACAAATCTGAAAAATCGATGCAACCATCCCGTATTGTTACCGGCGCCATTAGTCACAATCGCATCCTCGGCGAGCGTCCGATCCAACTCGACCATCACCGCGGAAAGATCGAGTTCGCCCTGCACGGTTTCAGGTTTTATCCATTTCAGGTAACTGTGACGCAAACTCTGAGTCGTTTCCGCCCAAGGCAACGTCTCGGGAGTTGGCAACTGGGAAAGCGATCGCGCAAATTCCGGTGCAGACACCGCGATCGCAAGCTCAGGGTAATACACCCGGCCCAATTCCTCTGGACTCTGAAAGATATGAATGAGTTTTTGTGCCGGCAGCGGAGGCTGCAAACGGCTGTAGCCTTTCGTTGTCATTTCGCCCAGACGAATACCGAGGGCGATAACCAGGTCCGAGGCTTGAAGGGCTCCCTCAAGCCCGGGGTTCATGCCAATGCCCACATCACCAACGTAATGCTCGTCCCCGTGATCGAAAACATCATGGTACCGCCAGGCAGCAGCGACCGGCAGTTTCCAATGGCGGGAGAATTGATGCAGAGCGGCACGGGCTTCTGGGTCCCAGTTTCGACCCCCGGCGATAAGCAAAGGTCGTTTTGACTCGCCCACCATCTTTGAAAAAGCGATCAGGTCTTTGCTTGATGGCTCACTGTTGAGTGAACGACGCATCGGCACATCCGGAACCACTGCGAGATCGCGAAGTACGTCCTCCGGTAGAACCACGACAACCGGCCCCCTACGCCCGTTGCAGGCCGTATGAAAAGCGCGACTCATCACTTCCGGCAACCGCGCAGCGTCATAAACCTGCTCAACGTGCTTGGCGATCGAGCCGTAGAACTGGACGTAATCGATTTCCTGAAATGCTTCTCGAAACAGCGCATCGGTCGCGACCTGACCAATCAACAATACCAGTGGCGTGGAGTCCTGTGCCGCGACATGAATGCCCGACGCTGCATTTGTGGCGCCAGGGCCTCGGGTGACGAAACAAACGCCGGGTTCTCCTGTTAGCTTTGCCATGGCCTCAGCCATCATCGCTGCACCACCTTCCTGCCGACAAACCACGGTATGAATGTCTGACGCATGACCCAACGCGTCAAGTGCCGCCAGAAAACTCTCGCCGGGTACGCAGAAAACGTGTCGAACTTTCTGAATGGAAAGCGCGTCGACCAGAATTTCGCCGCCGCTTCGCGTCGGCAAATTTTTAGAGGTCACCCTATTCTTTGGTCGGCTTTTTGCCGGCCTTGCCAGAGGGCTTGGAAGATGTCCCAGAATCGTCGCTCGTGAATCCCGTGGAGCGCAAAAAATTCTTCTGCGCGTCCTGCCAGACCTCTAGATTACGTTTGGCCATTTCAGACATAACGCCAACTGATGACTGACCCAGAAATTCTGCAAATCGATCTTGATACGCCTGTTGCTGCTCAACGAAAAGCGAGAGACTACGATCAAGGTAATCAGTGAACATCTTCTGAGTCGTACCACCATAAAAGCGAATCAGATTCGTCAGAATTTCGGTGGTAAACAGCGGTTGGCCGCCATTTTCCTGCTCGTTAATAATCTGCAACAAAACCGAACGCGTGATGTCATCGCCGCTAGCGACATCAACGACACCGAATTCTTCGCCATCAACAATAAGCTGGCGAAGATCCGAAACCGTGATGTAACGGCTGACCTCGGTATCGTAAAGGCGTCGGTTGGGATACTTCTTGATGGTTCGCATACTACGTGTCCAGACCCGTGATTGTGCACCGCAATAATACTACCATGCACAAAACCGGTGTAACCAGAACCCTTAGTACATATGCTGGCCACCGTTGATCGACAGCGTTGAGCCCGTAACGAAAGTTGCTTCATCGGCGACCAAAAACATCACCGCACGTGCGATGTCACTCGCATAGCCCAGACGACCGACGGGGATTGTCGCGATAATCTTTTCAAGCACTTTTTCTGGCACCGCACGAACCATGTCAGTATCCACGTAGCCCGGTGCAATAGCATTCACGGTAATCCCCTTTGCGGCGCCCTCCAGAGCGAGCGCTTTCGTAAAACCGTGGATACCCGACTTTGCCGCGGCATAGTTGACCTGTCCGTATTGGCCTGCCTGACCATTTACTGAGCCAATATTAACGATCCGACCGAAGTTCCGCTCGCGCATACCTGAGATCACCGCATGACTCATGTTGTAGCAAGAAGACAAGTTGGTTTGCAGCACCGCGTTCCACTGATTGAAATCCATCCGGTGTAGCGTGCCGTCTCGGGTGATTCCCGCATTATTGACTAAAATCCCGATCGCGCCCAGATCGCTCTCGATACGAGATACGTTCTCGGCACATTGATCAAAATCAGCCACATCAAACCGATAAACGTCAATACCGGTCTCAGCGTTAAAGGCACTCGCTTTCTCTTCGTTTCCCGCATAAGCTGCGGCAACGCGGTGACCCGATTCACTTAATGCGATTGAAATCGCAGCGCCAATTCCCCGCGTTCCGCCCGTGACGATTGCAGTATGAGGCATCTAAAACTCCTTAAATAATTGTAAATTTTTTGACTATCGGTACAGTCAGACTCAAGCGCGCTCAACGCACATTGCAACACCCATACCGCCACCGATACATAATGTCGCGAGGCCTCGACGTAGATCACGCCGCGTCATTTCATAAAGCAGCGTGGTTAAAACCCGTGCACCGGATGCCCCGATCGGGTGACCGAGTGCTATAGCGCCGCCGTTCACATTAACGATGTCCGGACTCCACTTCATTTCCTGGTTGACGGCACAAGCCTGCGCCGAAAAGGCTTCGTTCGCTTCTACCAAATCCAGATCATCGATGGTCCAGCCTGCTTTTGCCAACGCAGCTTGGCTGGCTGGAATCGGGCCCGTTCCCATAATGCTCGGATCGACACCGGCGGTTGCCCATGACACGATTCGGGCCATCGGTGTAATGCCACGTGCTTCCGCAGCACTCGCCGACATCAGTAAGGTTGCCGCTGCACCATCGTTGATACCGGACGCGTTGCCCGCAGTCACTGTGCCTTCTTTAGCAAAAGCCGGCCGGAGCCCTGATAGCGTGTCGACGGTGGTTCCATGACGTGGATGCTCATCGGTATCCACCCGAACGTCCGCTTTACGCCCTTTCACCACAACTGGCGTGATTTCGGCTACAAAACGATCCGCTTTTTGAGCGGCCTCGGCCTTCTGTTGAGAAGCAGCAGCAAAGGCATCCTGAGCCTCTCTTGAAATGTTGAATTGTTTGGCGACATTTTCTGCCGTGTTGCCCATGTGATAACCATGAAATGCATCCCAAAGGCCGTCAATCAACATGCTGTCAATCATTTCCAGCGACCCCAGTTTTTGACCGTTGCGCAAGTTAGCGCAATGCGGTGCCTGAGTCATGCTTTCTTGGCCACCGGCGATCACGACATCGGCATCACCATTACGAATAGATTGAAAACCCAGCGCCACGGCTCGAAGTCCCGATCCGCAGAGTTGATTAATCACCATTGCCGTGCGCTCAACGGGAATACCGGCTCCGATAGCAGCCTGTCGGGCAGGATTTTGTCCGGCACCTGCGGTCAGGATCTGCCCCATGATGACTTCTGTTACATCCTCTGGCGCCACATTGGCACGATCAAGTACTGCGCTGATCACGGTGCGACCGAGTTCACTTGCAGGCAGTGAGCCGAGTGAACCATTAAAAGCGCCAACCGGGGTTCGGACAGCACTGGCAATTACGACATCAGTTGGGTTTTTCATATTGTTAAATTCCTAGTGGTGGAAAAACCAGTTGCCACCATTTTATTAAGCTCTTCTCAAGAGTCTTTATTATCTATCCGATTTTTTCTGAAATAATTCGAAAAAGTGCCAAGCAATCGTTTTAACGGAAACAGGGAAGAGCAGCTTTCACTGATCTTCCCTGCTTTTAACTTTTCGTCGCGTCTCAAAGACGCTTGAACTCGCGAAACGTTCAGGACTTTTTGGCTTTTGCCTTTGCCACGCCGCCAAAGTCCGCGGTTGATTTTTTCAAAAGCGCTTGTGCTTCATCAGCATAACTCTGACCAATTTCCATCAAAGCACCCGAGTCTTTAGCCATCTTCTGAACCAAGTTACGCGTGAGTTCCGGCTGCCTCTCAAAATAGGTCCGGGCTGTTTGCATATCCTTAATTTCGAGAACATCGCGGGCATTGCTAAGCATGGTGTCGGCGTAGATCCGTGCGGAGTTCATCTGCAGTTCAATCATCTTTTCCATGTTTTTAATTACTAACTGACCCGCGTCGCTCGCGGCGCCCGAAGCGGCCTTAATAGCGGTCTGATACGTTTCGTTCATATTTTCTTTCATTTTCTCATCCTAAAATCGACTGTGCGTGATAGATTCTTAAATTTGTTGCAGCGCACAATAACAGGTTTAATGGTGCATTGCAACAATAAATAGAATAATTTTAAAATCTATTAAAAACAGTACTTTAAATAAAAAATATTCCAAACTAAATTTTTTTTCTGTTAATTGATCCTGAATGCATCGCACCACATTTCTAGATTTTAGTCCAGATTTCCACGATACAACCGGGTGATCTAGAATTCTGCTATGCCGCACGACCCCGCAGATCAGTATCAGGATTTTCTTTTCGAGTTGCGAAAATACCTTCAGCAAATGAATGATGCCGAGACCGAGATGCCGGCATTTTCCCAACTGCCCGGATGGCGGGAGTGGTTAAAAGCGGATAACGATCCGGCCAGTGATTTCACTTCGATTGAAAAGCTTAAGACCCTAAAAGCTCAACTCCTGGATGATCCCGCCAAATCAGAAGCCGCATCACGGTACTGGCACGCGTTTCAAGCCCTACAAGTTCACTGGATAGACATTAGCTCGAAAAGCTGGGACACGGCACGGATGCAATCTATTGAAGCGTCATCCGCCACGAACATTCGGCAATTCTATGATGACTGGATTGAAGCCGGCGAGGCGCTATTTCGCGAACGAGCCGTTACAAAACAATACGCGCGTCAAGTGGGTGAATGGATTAATGCACAAGTCGATTTCAATCTTGCGTTTGGGATGGGTGAGGTGCCGGTCTGTGTAGATCCGCGAGACCTCAAAGCAGCGTTGACCGAGGCCGAGGCCCGCGAAGCACAACTACGCTCTGAACTTGAGGCGCTGAAATCTCGACAAAAAACAAAACCCGCGCGCGCCACATCCAAGAAAAAAGCCCCCTCAAAAGCGAGTCATCCGACCAACACCAATGCATCATCAAAAAGTGGGACGACTCTAAAAAAATCGAGACCAAAGCCATGACCTCGGCCCGAAAGACCGCCGAGGAGATAAAAGCCTTTGCAGAGAAGCTTTCGCACAGTCTCTCCCAAATTCGTCAAATCGGTGAATCTGCGCCTAGCACAAGCCCTCACGAGATCGTCTTGACTGGCGACGGTTTTAGACTCCTCCGCTATGGCACGAACCCGGCGCACGACAAAAAACCCGCAGTGCTGATTGTCTATGCGCTTGTTAATCGACCCTGGGTTCTCGACCTTGAGCCGAAGCGATCCATGATCGCGCGATTGCTAGAACGCGGAATGGACGTCTTTCTCGTCGAGTGGCTGGATCCCAAAGCCCAAGATAGAACTCGATCACTGAGTACCTATATCACCATCATGATCGATCAATGTGTGGACGCCGTAAATACAGCCCGTCGAACCTCCCGGCTCAACCTCCTCGGCGTCTGTCAGGGTGGAACGCTCAGCCTCTGCTACGCCGCGCTTTATCCAAAAAAAGTAAAAAATCTGATTACCATGGTTACCCCGGTCGACTTTCAGACTGAAGACAACGTGTTATCACAGTGGGTCAGAGAAGTGGATCTTGATCGCCTCGTGGGCTGCTACGGAAACGTGCCAGGCTCCCTTTTGAACACGCTGTTTGTGTCCCTTCAGCCTTTTCGCCTCGGGAGCAAAAAATATATCGACCTTATCGATCTAGCCGATAACCCGGCAAGACTTAAAACCTTCGCCCGCATGGAGCGATGGATTGCAGACAGTCCCGATCAGGCAGGGACGGCATTTAATGAATTTGTCGGAAACCTCTATCAACGTAATGCGCTTATAAAAGACAAGTTTGTGGTCGATAATCAAATTGTTAATCTTTCCAAAATCCGGTGCCCGGTCCTCAATATTTATGCACTTGCTGACCATATCGTGCCGGCTTCAGCATCTACAGCGCTCGCAAACTACGTCGGCTGTGATGATTACAGTGAACTCACATTTGACGGCGGGCATATCGGCATCTACGTCAGCCGCCAGGCACAGCAGAAAATCCCAGCATCGATAGCCCAGTGGATTCTGGCGCGATCCTAGCCTTTAAGAAATCAGGGCTGGCTGGAAACCTTCAATCGAAGGGCTTTTATATTGAGTCTCACCAGCGCTCGATTTGCGCTTTCCATCATCTCCATGTTCGGATAAGGGCCAATGCGAACCCGATAGAAATCGCCTTGGCCCTGGAATGAGATTTTCTGCACATTAGGTTCAAAACCTGCCATGGCAAGTTTGGCTTTCATCCGTTCAGCGTCGACCGGATTGTGATACGCGCCGGCCTGCAGCATGTAGAAGCCGGTTTTCTTCGCGATCTCTGAAGTGGGTGGAGTTACCTCGGCCGTTTCTAATTCAGAAGTTAGAGAGGGCTCGGGAATAACATGCTCAATCTCTGGCAGCACCGTATAAAACTCAAAATGAGTTCTCTCCGGAGACTCAGCGTTGATTCTCGCATCTGAAAGGTCAGCAGGCTCCCGATTGTCTTCCACTGACTCTCCGATTAATTCAGACAGGCCCGCGCCCACGCGGTTGGGATCACCGCTTCTTGCGCCTTGATACAAAACCGCCACTAACACACCTGCGGCAATCCCCAGAAGCAGCAAAACAGCGTCATGCCCAAAACGTGAACGAAAAGACGCTTGACGCTTTCGAACGTTCCGACCCATGTCCTACATTCGCTCTGGAGCATTCACTCCTAGCAGCGCTAGCGCGTTTGCCAACACGATTCGGGTGGCGTCAATCAATGACAGGCGAGCCAGACGAAGATCATCTTCCGCGGCGATAAACGGATGAGCGTTGTAGTAGGTGTGGAAATCATTAGCGAGCTCTCGCACGTAATACGCCACCTGGTGTGGTTCATAATTTCGTGCAGCCGATTCAACGACTTCAGGATATATCGAGAGTTTTTGTAATAGATCAGACTCACGAGCTTCAACCAGTAATTCTGCATTCGCTTTAGAGAGATCAACCGCGATATTTTTATCAGCGAGTTGCCGAAAAACGCTGCAAATTCTTGCGTGGGCGTACTGCACGTAGTAAACCGGATTATCACTGGACTGCGATTTTGCCAAATCCAGATCGAAGTCCATATGCTGATCTGGTTTTCTCAACGCATAAAAAAATCGCGCTGCGTCTCGGCCCACTTCCTCGCGCAATTCACGCAACGTCACAAATTCGCCGCTGCGCGTGGACATCGAAACTTTTTCACCGGCCCGGTAGAGCGCGGCAAACTGGACCAGTAATACCGTGAGCAAATCTGGATTAAGACCAAGCGCTGACATCGAGGCCTTCACCCTCTTAATGTAACCATGGTGATCAGCACCCCAGATATTAATGACTCGGTCAAATTGCCGGCGCAGCTTATCCTGATGATAAGCAATGTCAGTGGCAAAGTAGGTATGGTTTCCGTTAGCTCTAAGCACGACTCGATCTTTCTCATCGCCGAAGTCCGTGGTTCGGAACCACCATGCGCCATCGTTCTGATAGAGAACAGTATGCTCTTTCAACTCATCGACAGCGCCTTGAACAGCACCAGAGTCAATCAGACTTTGCTCTGAAAACCATGTTTGATACTCCACACCAAACTGCAACAAATCTGAACGAATCTCTTCGACCAGCGTATCACGGGCGAGACGATGCACTCGCCCAAACCCTTGCGCACCCAACAATGACTTGGCCCGCACAATCAGGCTGTCGAGTCTCGCATCATCGCCCTCTGGCAATTCGTTAAGCAATGTTTCAGCCTCAGTACGATATTCACCCGCCGCCTCACGATGTAATGTCGCGGCGATATCAAAAATGTAATCGCCTTGATACGCGGCAGAGGGAAAGCTGAATGTCTCTCCGCAAAGTTCCAGATATCGAAGCCAGACACTTAACGCGAGAATATCCATCTGTCGCCCCGCATCATTAATGTAATACTCGCTAACGGCATCAAATCCGGCCGCCCGCAAAACTCGCGCCAGCGCGTCGCCATAAGCCGCCCCGCGGCCATGTCCCACATGGAGTGGGCCAGTTGGATTGGCCGATACAAACTCAACCATCACGCGATGACCAGCACCAATCCCGCTCGTGCCGTAGCGCGCCCCACTCACCCGAATCTGATCAGGTAAATCATGGTAAGCGTCTGGGGCAAGAAAGATATTAATAAACCCGGGACCTGCAATCTCGGTTCGGTCAATGACTGGGGATTTTGGCAACGCTGCACAGATTTTCTCGGCAAGTTCGCGAGGCTTCAATCCCGCACGCTTGGCAAGGACCATCGCTAGATTGCTCGCGAAGTCACCATGATCCGCATTTCGGGATCTTTCGATTTGAATGGGAACATCTTCGGGCTCGCTGATCACGTTCTCTTTTTTGAGCGACGCGACCGCCTCGCCAAGCAGTTGGCAAACTTCGTTGCGCATAGATAAGGACCAAAAATCGGTGAAAAGACCGGGCCTGAGAATTAACCTACAGACCTCTCATTGAGTAGGGGATTTTAACCAAAGGTTCGCACCTACTGTAGCCGTATGGTGTAACCTTCGACCAAATTTCTCATTATCTGCATAACGAGATGGATCATCTTCAGCGAAGCCGCCTTAATCTTTTAACCAGCGACCTCTTAAACAGGGGCACTCTGGTGCGGCTTGAACCCGAAAAACTATCCCAGCGGGTCATGAGCGATCGTGCGCGATTCATTGGTATCCACCGGATGAAAATCGCAGTTGATAGCAATCGCAATCTCGGGCCCGCCTGGCTAACACGAGACGAAACCATCTCGCGATTCGGGCATTGTGAGTCCTGGATCTATCTCGGGGAACAAAATAGCACGTTCCACTTTGCAGTGATGCTCGAAGATAGTCTGCCTCAGTCTGATGATCATTTTGCCGGACTTCGAGCATTGGCGTTTCATCTCGACGCCTCCGAATCGACCCTTCTTGCTTTTGCGCAAGCACTTACCGCCTGGCATAAACGACATGGCTATTGCGGACAATGCGGAACGCCCACAATCATCACCCAAGGGGGTCACGTCCGGGTGTGTTCAGCCGAATCGTGCGGAACCACGCACTACCCTCGAACCGATCCTGCGATTATTGTGCTCGTTGAGAGCAATGATCATGCGTTATTTGGTCGAAAACCAGAGTGGCCTAAACATCGATACTCCACCATCGCGGGTTTTGTTGAGCCTGGAGAGAGTGCGGAACAAGCCGTGGTTCGCGAGGTCGCTGAAGAAACTAACATCAACGTTTTATCTGCCCACTATCATTCTTCTCAGCCGTGGCCGTTTCCCGGCTCTTTGATGCTTGGCTATCATGCGACAGCAACAAAAACTCAAATATCGCTTAATGATCAAGAACTTGAGGATGCGCAATGGCTTTCTCGTGGGGAGATAATCACTCGTTTACGTCAGGGATTATTCGTTCCGCCCCCCAAGATATCGATCTCATTTCGGTTGATCGAGGATTGGTTTAATCAGTCTGCTACGATTCC
>JABHUE010000094.1 GCA_018672825.1 Pseudomonadota bacterium
AGTATCGGACAGTTCGCCGTTGCTGAGCACGAGGATGAAATCACTGTACTGGAGTTTCGCTGGGGCATGCGTATCCCGACCGACGGGCTGTCAGGGCAGATTACCGGCAACCGCCGGCACGAGCACCTGACGATCAAGAAACACCTTGATAAGTCTTCGCCGTTGCTCGCCCAGGCCTTGACCAATCCAACCCCACTTGAGCTGACTTTTGCATTCTTCCGCCCAGGGGATATAGGGGGTGAGGGCGATCCAGAGCCGTTTTACGAGATTGTTCTCGAGGGAGCCAAAGTGGTGGCAGTAAATGTGACCTCGCCGGATATTCTCGATCCTGAAAACGATAATATGCCCGTCTTTGAGCACGTTACATTTGCTTATAACAAAGTGACTGCATCTCATGAGCCGGGCGGTACCGAGTTTGTCGATACCTGGACTGGAGAGTAAACGGTCTTTTCAGTGAGGATTCGGGCTAGTAGTTCGCCAACCTCCGGTCTGTACCTGTAGTAATGGGGCTCAATCTCGAAACAGAATTGCTCTGCTTCAGGGGCGAGGTTACTCTGCTTCAAGTGTCAAGCTGACCGGCCGAATCCCGGGATTAAGAGCCTCATTATGTGGAAAAGACTACTGGCAATTGTATTTTGTTGCCTCCTCGTGTCGGGCTGTATCACCCGACCCGTAGAGGTAACAAATACTGTCAAACTGGCCCAGGTAACTGCCGGTAACCTGCCCGCTCAGCCCGGGGCTATTACTGTTGAGATTGATGCCCATGAAGATCTGAACTGGTTTGGAAGTAGTAGCAACGGTCTGACGCTTGCTTTCATGCAGGCGAGTTCCCGCCAGGTCATTTCAGAGTTGGCGAAGAGTTCTTTGGGTCTGCAGCAGATTCTCGAGGGGACTATTACCGATCCTTCGATTGTTCAAACCGACACATTCCTGATTCAGCCAGGGACGCAACTGACCGTGCCAGTGGCACGTGCAGAAATGGGTAAGTACTTTGTGATTGTTGCGGGCTACTTTAGTTTGGATCCTACCAAGTCGATGTTGGTCTTTGACACCTCCTTGTATCTTGATCGAACGTATCATCTCGATCCTTTTGCGTTATTTCATACAGACACACCGCTGTATGCGCCTAACGAATTGATTCACCTAAGTCTTGATCAGACAGAGATTAATAAGGAAGAAACAGTGTCTTCGGTCTTCTGGCTCGAGACGAAAGGTTTACTTGGTAAATTCTTTTATACAGTTCCACCTTTATGATGATGCGCAAATTAATGTCGAACAATTGTGCGCCCACTTCGGGCCCTAGAGGATCAGAAACATGAACTATGGAAGGCAGCCTAGGTGGTTTTCTGGACAGTTTCTGGAGTCGCAGCACCTTCAGTACCTCACCATGCACACGGAATCACTCCTTGGTACCGCACTCACAATGGTGCCACAAGAGGTCTATGGCTTTGCGAGCCTTGAGATAGATAATAGTTTGCTTCAATCTGGCACGTTACGCCTCTCATCCATGGCGGCGATCACCCAGGATGGATCGCTTATTCAGTATCCCGGCAACAGTCGGGTGCCTGATTTGAGCTTCATCGATCACTGGCGAAATCCAAAGGACCCGCTGGATATTTATATTGGTATCCGGCGTTATAACCCTTCGGCACCGAACGTTAGTGATGATAATTCTGGACGAAGCCGGTTGAGTTCATCCCTGGAGATGTTCGACTATAACGACGCAGATAGGTCCGTTAAGATCGAACTACTGGAGTTAGACGTTAGATTCTTTACGTCAGACGATCTCTCGGAAGGTTCCGATTATGAGAAACTTCAGTGCGCTCGGTTGGTGAACCAGGACGGAGTAATACAGCACGATAAAGAATTCTCTTTTGCAGCTACAAATTTGCATGCTTCCCCAGTTCTCAAAGGATACGTTGAGGGATTTTATGATGCAGTAATGATTGCCGTCCGAAAGTTAGAAGAGACCAAAAGCTCTTTTAATGGCGAATCCCAGGAGTACGGGAGACGAGAGGCCCGAATGATGGGTGGAATTCAGGCCCTGAGCGAATGTAGTGCGAGCATGCGCCATCTCTTAAGCGGCCCGTTTCTGCATCCGTCGCTTATCTTTCAGCCAATCGCGGTATTAATTGCTCGGTTGAGTGTTTTCTCGGCTCATATAGATGTCACTGGGAGTTACCGTGGTGGATCGGCCGAAAACCTAAAGTACAACCATAGCGATCAAGGTGTGTGCTTCAAACGGGCAGTGGAGATTCTCCCGATGCTGCTCGATGAGTTGGCGCCGAGCCCTCGCCTGGTGGTGCCGTTCGTCACACTCGATCAAGATCGGTTGTATACAGAGGTGCCGGCTCATTTCTTTGGGGAGTCGATGGATTACTTCCTGTTGATTGAATCAAAAGATGGCGATAACTCGTGGTTGGAAGAGTTTCAGCATCGCGTGAAGATAGCGGCCCAGGATGACATCGTTAATCTGATCAAACATTCCCTTTCGGGAGTGCCATCTAGCCTTTCACCTACGAGGCCGTCGGGGGCACCGATCCGGGAAAACGCAATCTATATAAAACTCCGCCCGGATAACGATCTGTGGCGCAAGATCGAGGAGACAAAAGGGATCTCGATTGAGTGGAAGCAGATTCCTGAAGGCGTCACGGTTGAGTTGGTTGCGGTCGAGCGCTAGGGGTTCATTCAGATGCTGTTAATTCAATGTTTCCAGTCCGTGGTGAGTCTTGTAGAGAACCTTGCGGATCTGGACAAAGAAGAAATCGCGGTTGGTCCGCTGAGAGACTCGTTCGTCGAGGCGATAAACGCCTCGGTGAAGATTGCATCGGAAGAGGGCTTTAAGGAGCAGCAGATCGAATCGGCGAAATTCGCTTACGCTGTCCTGATAGATGAGGTGATGCTGACCAGATCTGAAAGTATTGAATTGGAATGGAAAACTAACCTCCTGCAAGAAAAGTTCTTCGGGACGATTACAGGCGGGGATCGGGTTTTCTCGCAGATGCGTGAATCATTGGACCCGCTACCTGCAAACTACGATATTCAATTGGTTTACCTTAATTGCCTGGATTCGGGCCTGGTTGCCTCCCTGCACAAGGATTCAGCGAGTATCGATGCTGTGAAATATCGCCTTAGGGAATCAATCCAGATGACACGACGAACTATGGTCAACCCGGATCGGCTGTGTCCTAGCGCTTATCATGGCCTAGGCGAGCAGGGCACTGTTAAGCGCCATCCAAGAAGGAGTGGCCTGGTCACCGTTAACTTGATCGGTCTGATAGGGCTGGTTGGAGTTTTTCTGTATTTTTCTCAAACTATAGACAAAACGTTGACCCTGGCGGCCGATACAATATTTCTCGGACAAACCGTTCAGGTCGAATCCACTGAGGCCAAACAGCCTAATCGATTGATGGAGCTGATCCAGGGTATGAGTTCGGGGATATTTGGTGAATCTTCCGAAGAATGATTGGCCGGGAAACTTATCTATCTCGAGGCAAAGAGCGAGAGACCAGAGTTAGACCTTTTTCAGCGAGATACTAAAAAAAGCAATGAAAGTTTTTAAATGGATCCTAATCACGGTTCTAGTTCTCGCAATAGCATTCGGGATTATTGTGGTCTCGTTGGGCCTGGGTTATCCGCAGGACCTCGCATTTCGTTGGGCCGCTTATTTTCTTGCCGCGGTTTTCGGTTTCTTTATTCTGAGGCGAATACTTAATCGGTGGCGAGCCAAACAGCGGGCAAAAAAACTCTTAGACCTGGAAGAACGCGAACCGTCTCTTTGGTCATCGCTCGGATTCTCCCGCGATGCCGATCAGGATCGTTTCCGGATACTGCAGAAGACTCTGCGAAAGCGGATTGGACGTGGCGGGGAATACCACGTGCCATGGTTTATAGAGCTCGAGTGCGACACTGGTGATTTCAGAAGATATCTAAAGCAAAACAGTAACAACGTAGCGCTAGACCTCAGCCCGGATATTTCTTCAGGCTCCGCGATCGATATCGATATTGTCGATTCGTTTTTGTGTTTGTCCTGTTCAAAGGAGATCACGAATCAGGAGGATGGAGGCAGCACCTGGCGCAATCTTCTTGAGGGATTGAGTAAATATCGAGATCAACAACCTGTTGATGGCGTCATTGTGTCTTTGCCCGTTCAGTTCCTCTTGGAGTCGGAAGATCAAGTCACCGACACCGGCCGGTCTGTCAATGAGTTAATCCAAAACGCGATGAGAACCTTTCGGATGCAAATCCCGGTGTTCCTGGTTGTTACGGATTTATGGCGGATTGATGGGTTCGAACCGTTTACCGCTTTGTTGTCAGAGCGGGAGAAGGAACAGGCTTTGGGCCTTGGCTTTGGCAGGAACGATCAGCAGCTTTTTGAAATGGACGAGGGGTTCGCCCAGTTCTCAAGGCAGTTGTGTGGCAACCTTTTGCGCGTAATCGAAAGCAAGATCGCGCTGAATGTTACCGAAGTTACTGATCAGAACGTTTCAAACGCGGCATTAATGAGACTCGCGGCTGAGATCGGACGCCTTCAGAGGGGGGTTGAGCTTCTGGTTAAGTCGGTATCTGGGAGCATACTGCAGAAAGTCCGCCCGAGTTTTCGTGGAGTTTACCTACTTAGTTTTCCGCCACGCACAAACGCCACCGATCAGGCGTCCGCTGACCAGTCTGTCTTCAGCTCAGAACTTCTTCGGAAGATTCTTCCAAAAGAGAGTGGCGCCTCGACAACACTGGAGTTTGCGGAACGTCTTTTTATTGGCGCCCGTCGAAAGGTTTTCAGCCGGATCTCGATCATCTGGATTCTGATCGTTGGAGTAGTCTTGCTTGAGGGGGCCCTCGATCTGCAGTCATTGGAATTAGTTCGAAAGGATTCTATTGCGCTAAGCCCGGCCAAGGTCGCCGATTATCAGATCAACACGTTAAACCAGCTTGATCACAAGCGTAAGATTATTAGCCGCCTTGAGTCACAGGCGAACAGTTACGACTTGCCTCCGCTCCCTATCCCATGGCTCGGAATTCCGCCTGATAAAGAAAAGATATCGGAAATGAAGCGCCAATGGGTCGTTCTCGCGACCAAGATTCTTAAAGAGATCGATCTGCAGTATGTCGACTACGTGCGTGCGGTTAAAAAGGAATATTTGTTGGCGCTGCCCGCGGAAAAACCCGAGCTGAAAATAGCCCGGGGTTGGATGAGCGACCGATGACGCCTTTCTCAAAGTTTGGGTTGGCGATGACCAATGCGCTTAGCCGAATTCAGGTATTAAGAGCGATTGAACACGGTAATTCGCATCGAGATATCTTAAGTTTGCCAAATCCATTTTCCGAAGATTCAGCATATGAAATTACCAAGGATGATCCAGATCTAGCGAACCAAATGTTCGACACATTTGTTTATTCCAAATTGTGGTCAAAGAGTTTTCCTGATCTCAGCAGTATTGAGGATGACAGGAGCAACTGGACAACGAAGGCCGAGAACTTAATTTCAAAACTAGACCCTGATATGACGTGGTTGATGTACGCGGCAAACGATCATATTTTGAAGGATACCCCGTTGATCTCAACAGGCGATCTGTGGCCAGAATTTCCACCTTCAAAAGTCATGATCTTATCCCCAGTATGGACTGATCTTGGGATCGCGTACTTTGATGAATTTTTCGGAGTTATCCGCAATTCAGGATTGAGGGGAGAGTGGCTAGATACTGCAGAAACCAATTTCAAAAAAGCCTATGCTAAACGCCGAATCGTTCTCTGGGAGGATTATGCCAATACGGTGCTTAAGGGGAACGATCAGTTAGTCACCCGATCCGCAGCGCTTGGCAATGTAATAGAAATGGCGTCGAGTCGACGAAACCCCTATCGAAATGCATTGAGGTTAATCGGCAGCGGGAACAAAGACTCTTACTTTCCAGATAATCGTCCAGACTGGCTTAATCTTGCAATGTTCCACGAGAAGATCGAGCTTCTTGGTGGGGATGAAGAGGGTGGGGGCCCCAGTAAGACACTGACAAAATTAGGACTGAAGCTGGTTGGGAAATTTGGCGGGGTTGGTAAGGCTGTAAGCAAGGCCGGGAAAAAAGGCTTAAAGACCAAGAAAAAACTTGATAAGGAGAAAGGTGCACCCGATCGGGACGAGCAGCTTGATGCTGCCGCGAAGGTTTATAAAGAAAAATACCTTCCCGCATTGGCCGCGATCGCATTTTCGGCCGACAGTCGTGATACATCCTTTCAAACCATTACTTCTCGTTTCGAATCAGGGGACGACCCCAGCGCTGGGGGAACGCCACTGGCTGCTGGCTATAAAGCATCTCGGTCTATGGAGATGATGTTGGGCCTTAAGGATAAATACAATTACATTTATTGGGATCTGCTTCAGGCGTCACTACGAGATGCGCAAGTTTTCATGCTGGAGGAGGCTTCCTGCAAGGCAGATGCCATTTGGCAGGAAGAGGTCAGGGCTGCGATGGATAACGTTCCTATTAGCGCTAGATTCGGCCGGATGTTCAACGAAGGGGGTCTTGCCTGGACTTATGTAGACACACACCTGAAACCTTTTGTAAAGACGGCGCCCGGCGTTGGTCTGATGCCTCGGAAGGTGGGGAACCTGACTCTGGATTTGGGTCAAAACTTTTTCGACTTCCTCTCCTATGGCCGGCTTGGCCTACAAGGTATGAAGGAGACATTCACTACCCCCATTATGGTGAAACCAGTAACGGTCAATAAACAATCATTGTTAAAGCCCTTAAAGACGAGCATGATTTTGAGTTGCGACGGGGGAAAGACGAAGCAAACCATCGTCAATCAGAATTTCGAAACTCAGGGTAGGTTCGAATGGTCTCAAGCCTGTTCCGATCTTAGGCTCGATATCGATTTCGGAATTTTCACATTGCGCAAGGTCTATCCTGGCGTAACCGGATACCCGGATTTCCTAAAAGGGTTCGATGGTAATGTGCTTTCATTAACCAACACGGACTTTCCAGAATATAAAAATGTATTTAAGCAACAGCGAATTTCGCAGATCGACCTGAATTACGAAATAGTGGGTAAAGACCAACTTATTAATGCCGCCAAACAGCGCCCGGTTGATACGCCGCCACATATCTCCTCTTGTTGGCCTGTTGTCTCGCAGGGGAAAAAAAGTAATTAATGGGTCTGGTGGCGAGGCATTTATGTCAGAGTCAGAAAGTACGATGGAATAATGCCCAACTCCTTTCCAATTGAAAAAACCGCAGCTCGGAGCTGGATATATAACGAGTTACCTCCCGGCTCGCCTAGTGTTTCTCAAAAGATCCTGTATGTCGCCGATTTATATGCTGCCGGTAAGCATGCATCCCAGCAGCCCCAGGCGCTGCCGGTTTTTTCTGCACAGGAGCTGATCGACTATTACCAACCTGAAATCGAGTTGGAAATAGTCGTCCCCGGAGATGATTTAAGTGCCAGAGTTACCGCGAGTGTTCGCCCTCGAGCAATCGAAGACCTCTTAAATCCTCTAATGGTCACGCGAACGCTTTCCAGCCAGGGGGACGCGGGCCATGCGCTGGGCGACTTGGTTTCCGTTATTCAGCAAGTAACCGTTACCGGCGCTCAGAAAGTAGTACGTGAGATTGAGGAAAGGATTTTCTCGAAAGACGAAAGCTCAGTAATCAATCTTTCCGAAGTCGACGAAACCAGCCTGATGGGCCGCATGATCAATGGACTTATCGTGCTGAAGCAACTCGAGGTGGGTGAAGGCGGAGTTGTAAGCTTTTTATCAATTCTTCAGGCGAAAAGAAAAGCTGAAATGTTTTTTGGAGGATTGTTAGTCACTGATCCCCGGTTTAAAAGATTCCAGTCAAATTGGTTGAGTCTCGATTCACTCCTTTCTTTTTCCCGAGGTTATGAAGACGTTTCAATATGGGTGCTTTCCCTTGGAATTCCTGAATTGGAAGAACAAGCCGACCTGTCCGTGGCGGGTAGCTCAATTTTTGACGACGTCTACTCCAACGAACTTGGTCAATTTGGTGGGTCTGCCTTTACGCTGATCTTAATTGGAGAGAGTTTTGCGGAAAGCAAAGGCAGAGACGCGCTAATTAAATTTTTTGCTGATTTGGGAAAAGCATCCAGCGTACCGGTTGTGTGTGACCCTGGATTCTCGCTACTTGGGATCGAATCGATATCCGAACTAGATGGGTTTGAAAACTTGACGCCGCGGCTGAGCCCAAACATCAGGACCATCCTTGGATCCGGGGCGGATAACTTTCTGTTTTTTGCGCCGTGTAGCCTGCAATCACGTTGCGAGTTGGTCCATGGGGCGGCAGGTGCGGTCACAGGCCCGACTTCGATGGTTTTTGATGAATCCGGTGGTCTTCAGGTTGTGAAATCAGTAATTCACACAAGTAGCGCTCCCCTTTCTTATGAGTTCGGTCGCCCGCAAGAAAAAATGACCTATGAAAACACAATTTCCTATTGGGTCTCAGTGGAATTGGCTGACCAATTGTCGCAGTTTGGGTTGAACACACCGTTTACCGATAACCCGGGCAGTGGCTATGAGTTTGGTGCGATCCAGCCACTATCGGTGGCTGGCCAGTTTCCGGAGAATCTCGACCCTCCGGATAACAGTACT
Organism: Pseudomonadota bacterium; assembly: GCA_018672825.1. Taxonomy (GTDB): domain Bacteria; phylum Pseudomonadota; class Gammaproteobacteria; order Arenicellales; family UBA868; genus UBA868. The sequence continues at coordinate 8,600 of JABHUE010000094.1, forward strand.
AAGCCAGATATCTTGGCATTATCGAAAATGCTTAAGGTTCTACACTCCCTTAAAACATGGGCTCGAGAAGAAATCGGTAGTTCCGCGTCGCCCGATCAACGTCTTGCCCAGATTAATACCCGGCTCTCTGGTTACGTTTTGGATAGCAGTGATCCAGACCCTGAGAGTGTGAAAGCCCGACCGTTCCGACTTGCGCATGTCAGATCCATTCAGTCTGATCAGGAGTCTTCGCTATTTCGGGTCGATCTTAAACTGCATGCTCAGACGCACCAGAAGCCGTTGGCTTTCTCGACGGATATCTCTTTTGATTCATGAAGGATAAACAATCATGGCACTAATCGGTCGAGTCAGGGCCTATAAGGTTGACAAAGACGATCCGCCCGATCCAGCAAAGCAGGACGACATGCCCGATCCGGAGTTTGATCTTCAACTTTACGGAATGAGTCACGAAATTAACGTGCCCATAAGGCCTGAAGACGTCGCGCCCGTCCAGGGTGCGCAAAATACGCCAGTTGTAATCCGAACGCTAGTCCAGGAAGAGTCAATCA
>JABHUE010000036.1 GCA_018672825.1 Pseudomonadota bacterium
ACATGTCCGTTTAGGCATATCACGTGATCAGAAGAACGCATGACAACGTGCAGGTCATGACTCACCATGAGTACGGCACAATCAAAATCCGCTCGAACCCCTTCAATAAGGCGGTAAAAAGATGCGACTGCCGGCTGATCGAGTCCCTGGGTTGGCTCATCCAGTACCAACAAGTCGGGTCGGACCAACAGCGCGTGGGCAAGCAATGCCCGCTGAAATTCTCCGCCTGAAAGAGACGCCATCTGCTGACTCAAAAGATTTGATATCCCAACCTGCTCGGCGATCTCTAAGTGTTTTACTTCACTATAAGCTCCCGATAAGCTAAGCCAGCGCGACACCGTCAGCGGCATGGCTTGATCAATAGCAAGTCGTTGTGGCACGTAACCGATCTTCAAACCCGCCTGGCGCAAGACGGCCCCCTCAGACGGCGCCTGCGCGCCAATCAATATTTTGAGCAGCGTAGTTTTACCAGAGCCATTAGGTCCGACAACTGTGACGATCTCTCGACTTCGAATAGAAAGATTGACATCTCGCAGAATTTGTCGAGACCCTAGGCTAACGCCGACTCCCTGAGTCTCGATAAGGCTCATTGCGGCATCCGTTCACGACACTCAGCGCACAACCCCTCCGCCTCAACAACTGTATGCTTAATATCAAAACCAATCGCCCGAGCGGTTCGATCGAGCGAACTGCTCTGAGACCTTACCGAAGTTTCAGCAACCTGGTGACAATCGTTGCAAATCATAAAAATTGGTGAATGTTTATCGCGCGGCTGACTACAGGCCACAAATGCGTTTATCTTCTCAATACGATGGGCAAATCCATTGTCCACTAGGAAATCAAGGGCGCGGTACGCAACGGGGGGTTGTGCACGAAAACCAGAGGCAGCAAGCTCTGACAAAATGTCATAAGCACCGAGAGGTGCATGCGACTTCAGTAACAGCTTAAGTACTTTCTCACGCACTGGCGTCAGCCGAAGCCCCCGCTCAGTACAAAGGTCACGCGCCGCATTCATAAGCAAACTTATACACTTCGCGTGATCATGCTGGCGAAAAGCGCCGGCTACAAGACCTAGCGTATCTTTTTTGGCAGTCATACTGGATCCGGAAAAATTAATGGTTCACACATTGTGCAATGTCGAACGCAATATTTTCAAGCAACTCAGAGTAAAGCGCTGGACCAAGCTTAAGGTCTATCCCAACTGGGTCAACGGATCCAATATACGGTTTATAGCCAGCAAAAACGCTATCAATAAGTTTTGATGAGTATTGTGGCTCAGAAAGCACGCAATTAATCTGACCGTCTTCAAACAAGTTCTTTAACTGGCGCAATCTCTTCGGACTCGGCTTTGACGCATCTCCCAGTGAGATAGACCCTGCTGCGGTAACCCCAAAACGCTTCTCAAAATAATGGTAAGCATCATGGTAGACAATAAAACGATTACCTTGAATAGACGCAAGTTGATCTTCAATCTTATGCGTAGTGTATTTAATCTGCTGTATCGCAGATTTTGCATTCGCAGTGTAACGGTCGGCATTCGTTGGATCAATTCGTCCTAGTCGGGATGCAATTACATTTAGCCAGATGACCGCATTATCTGGATCAAGCCACATATGAGGGTCACTTTCGCCATGATGATGATGATCGTGACCATCAACTCCTTTCTGAGCAACCGGGTCAATATCGATACCAACTGAATTCTTAATATAGTGCTGGTCACGCTCGAACTCTGTGGGAACATGTTGGGCATAAGCCGTCAGACCAGACAGTCCTGATGTATTAATAATAAATTTCGAATCATCACCGTTTCCGACGTGGAGTTCGAAGCACGAGCCTTCTGCGCTAGGGGCCATGGACTCACCATCCTCAATTACAGTGCAAGATTCACCAGTGATTAGAGTCTCAGCAATCTCTTCAAGCGCGTGCATCGTCTCTTCATTTAAGGAGTCAGTTGGCAACAGCACCAGTCGCATTGTCGGATCGGCGTACTCTCCACCCACTTTCTGCATCAACCAGGTGTGTGAAGAATCATCCACGCTGAAGACGCCTGCCCACTCGAAAGCACTGGCATCATTGCTTTCTTCCTCATGGTCAGCATGGGTCTCTTCTTCATACTCGTCGTGGCCTTTTTCCTCATGGTCAGCATGGGTCTCTTCTTCATACTCGTCGTGGTCCGTGTGATCGTCAAAGATCGGTCCGTCTCGATATGGAAGCTTTAACACGCCTTTCACCTCCGAAAGATCTAGAGCATCGGCCGAAGCCGCGATCGTTTCAAAAAGTGGCTCCAACCATGGCGTCATATCGTGACCCAGGTAAACCACCAGGCTTGCCTCTTGCAGGGCTTTGGCCTCTGAAGGGCGCATAGAGTAGTCATGCGGGGAGACATTCTGGGGAATGAGCAGTTGTGGCTCACTAAGTCCATCCATGACCATCGAGACAAGCGAATGTATCGGTACAATATCAGCGACGACTCGCGGAACGTCAGCTTTCAAAGACCCGCTCCAGAGAATTATTGGCAACGCTAGTACAAGAAGTGATTCCTTAAAACATTTTTTCTGCATTTCTGAAATTCAGTAGTTTGTGATTCGTGTGATGTTATACTATAACAATATTAATGCAAGAAATTCTTTAAAAATCGCTACCGCTGTTAATGAAATAAAGAAGATAATTAGGGGTTGTTAGGCATGTGCTAGCAGACTTGTCAAAGTGTCAGCACGCCTTAATCAAACTTGTATAGGAGAGCATAAAGATGGCGATTGAAGAAGGCAAAAAAGCCCCTGCATTCACGCTGGAGAATGAAAAAAATCAGAAGGTGAAATTGTCAGACCTCTCCGGGAAATGGGTCATTCTGTACTTCTACCCAAAAGACGATACGCCCGGTTGCACGATTGAGGCCAAGGATTTCACCCGCGATCTGAAGCAATTTGAAAAGCTAGGTGCCACCGTCCTCGGTTGCAGTCCAGATTCAGTCGAATCCCATCAGAAGTTCATCAGCAAATACAAACTGAAGATCAGCTTATTATCTGACCCTAGCCACAAAATGATGAGTCGTTACAACGCTTGGGGAGAAAAGAATATGTATGGAAAAATCACCGAAGGCGTCATACGGTCAACGGTACTGATCGACCCCAAAGGCAAGGTGACAAAACACTGGCGGCGCGTTTCTGCAAAAGGACATGCAGAGTCCGTACAGAAAACACTGACAGCTCTTTCGGGCTGACTGCCGTAACGCGCCAATGTTGAAGTCATTAAGCCTGCGGTCGAAATTTGCTACCAGTACTTGAGCGCATCTTTGTATAACAAAGCAAGATCGCCGTCTTTTAGTGCTCTTGGCGATACCGCTAAAAGGCGTTCTTGAGCACTGGCGGCCTCGGCAAGCGTTAACACATCGGAAGCATCAAAGCCAACACCCGAGATACCGTTAGGTATACCGGTTTCTCGCATCATATTTTCAATATGGCTCGCCAGAATCTCTCCGGCATCTATCTCCGATACGTTCTTGGTGTCAGCCCCAAGCAAGCTGGCGCCATCCAGATGGCGCTCGGGACACCCGACTCCGGTGAATCGGTATGCTGCGGGCGCGTTTAAGATAACCGACACCCCATGCGGGCAAATCGGCTGATCTTCGGGATAGCCGCTTGGCTGGTAGTCTTTGATTTTCCCCGATACCGGGTAGGACATTGCGTGAGGCAAATGACATCCCGCATTACCGAATCCAATCCCGGCCAACGTGGCCGCATACATCATGCTATGTCTGGCCCCTGAGTCCGCTGGGTTAGTTACAGCCGAAACCAGGTTCTCGCCGGCAAGTCGCAACGCCTCTCGACAGAAAAGATCACTGAAAGGGTTCGCTCCCTGAGTCATGGGTCTTGGAAGGCTGTGAGTCGTTGGTTGACGATCGGAATAAGGCTTTGCAGTTAGCGCCTCGAGCGCGTGACTAATTGCATCAAAGCCAGTTGCAGCCAATACAGATGTTGGCAGCGTCTCCGTCCAACGGGGATCCACAATAGCTCGATCGGGGAGCATGGCTCTTGATGCAATACCGGTCTTACAAGCGATCTCGAGGAAATCAAATACCGCAATTCCGGTTGCCTCACTTCCGGTCCCGGCTGTTGTGGGGCACGCGATATGCGGCCTTAACGTTCCAGGCACCGGACACCCCTCACCAATAGGCGCATTGACGTACTCAAGGAAATCAGCGGGATAAGTACTATATAGGTTGGCTGCCTTGCAGGTATCAATAACGGACCCGCCCCCGATAGAAATGAAACCATCTAGATTCTCGTCAATTGCAAATGCCGCAGCTTCCTGAAACGAGCGATTAGTCGGCTCGACGCGAGTCTGATCAAAAATAACAGGGGTCAATCCGGATTGCTCCAGCGACTGAATCGCCTCCTGGAACAACTCAATCTGACGGACCCGGACGTCAGTAAATACGCCGACTCGCGACAGTCCAAACGACATCGCTTCGATGCCCAACTCCCGTATGACGCCCGGTCCATAGCGCAGACGGCTAACGTCTCCGGAGAATATGTTCTCCTGGTCTGTGTTCAGTTGATAGTAGTGACAACAGGTCATTCTTTGTTTTCAGCGCATCAGGGTGTTTTTATCGCATTTGAGCTTTTGCGAGAGCTTGGTCGATATCCCACAAGATATCATCTAGCGTTTCGAGACCAACTGACATACGAACCATATCCGGCGACACGCCGGCACTTGCTTGCTCTTCCTCGTTCAACTGACGATGAGTCGTTGAAGCCGGGTGGATCACCAGTGTTTTAGCATCACCAACATTTGCCAGATGGCTCAAGAATTGAGCGCCTTCAATAAACTTTATGCCCGCGGCTTCCCCGCCTTTAATCCCAAAGGTCAACACACCTCCTGCTCCTTTAGGAAGATACTTCCTCGCAAGGGAATGGTAAGGGTTATCTTCAAGTCCAGCGTATTTCACCCAGGAGACGGCAGAGTGATCTCTTAAGAATCGAGCAACTGCTAAGGTATTAGCACAATGGCGATCCATCCGAAGGGGTAACGTCTCTAGACCCTGAATAAATAAAAAAGCGCTCAGCGGGCTCATTGATGGTCCAAGCGTACGCAAGGTCTCCATTCGAGCTTTTGTAATAAATCCAAAATCACCAAAGGTTTCATAAAAGCGGATACCGTGGTATCCCTTCGACGGCTCGGTCATTCCTGGAAATTTGCCGTTGTTCCAGTTGAATTTTCCTGATTCGACAACAGCTCCCCCGATCGATGTACCGTGCCCCCCGATCCACTTAGTCACCGAATGCACCACAATATCGGCCCCGTGCTCGAATGGCCGACAAAGATACGGGGTGCCAAAAGTGTTATCCATCACCAAAGGAACGCCTGCATCATGGGCGATTTCTGCAACCGCAGAGATATCCAATACGTTGTTGAGTGGGTTGCCAATTGTCTCGGCATAGATTGCTTTTGTAGAAGGCGTGATCGCGCTGGCAAAGTTTTCTGGATCATCCGGATTAACAAAAATCGTGTTAATGCCCATGCGACGAAAGGTGTAATCAAACTGAGAGTATGTCCCCCCATATAATGTACTGGCGGCTACAAGATCGTCCCCTGCCTCAAGCAATGTCAGCAGTGCGACCATTTGGGCGGCCATCCCGGATCCGACGACCAAGCCTGCTCGACCTCCCTCGAGCGTTGCGAGACGCTCCTCAAGCACCGCGTTCGTCGGGTTCATCATCCTCGAATAAACATTACCAAAGGTTTGAAGATTAAAGAGGCTCGCCGCATGATCCGTGCTATCAAATACGTAAGACGACGTCTGATAGATTGGCGTTGCGCGCGAAGCTGTTGCCGCATCAGGCAGTTGCCCCGCATGAAGGCAAAGCGTTTCAAATCCGAATTCACGATCGGCCATAAGAAATTCTCAATAAACAAGCCATTTCGGCCGCTTCGCAGAAATGACATTGGTTGTGATGCCAAGTAGGTTAAGACCACCTAACAATCTAGCGTGTTCAATTTTTACACAACGGTCTGAAACAACTTCAAGCCCGCCCTGCTCGGCGATGTCAACCGCTGAATCACTCAAGACACCCAACTGCAACCAAAACACCTTAGCGCCAATTTTTACCGCGCTTTCGGCTAGCTTCGGCGCCGCTTCGGGCCTCTGGAAAACATCTACCATCTCAACCCCCAAATCGGATGGAATCGCCTCGAGAGACGGATAACAAACTTCACCCAGGACTTCCTCATAATTGGGGTTAACCGGAATAATCCGATACCCATGGTCCTGCATATATTTGGCCGCAAAAAAACTCGGGCGCCACCAGTTTGCGGAAAGTCCAACGACCGCAATGACCTTGTTCTCAACTAACACCCTTCGAACGTCTTCAATATCTGTAATCATTTTATTCTCTAATTATGATTCGAGTTCTTCTGTCCCGAATCGCTCCAACCCTAACAGAAACCACCAACCAGGGATCACTCGACACTGCAAAAAAAGCATAAAAGATGCAGAACCTCAATTATAAAAACGATCGTCTGGGGATCTTAAGTCCGTGCTCGAGTCAACACTTTTTCACAAAAATCTTGGGATGCCTTGTTCGCCCACGGCGACCCGATCCCAAAGATAGGAATAGACCCAATAACGAGTGGGTTTTTTCCCACTAATCAACATGAATCGCCTCCCTAAATCGATTGAAAAGATGAGGAGGTCAAGTTATTCCGACAATTATCAACTGGAATTGGGTTTTATGGTTTTTATCCCATTTTTATCCCATTTATTTTATTGAACAAAAAAGTTTTACTTTATTGGAATTTTTCCATAAGGTAGGCGAAATCAGGCTTTGACTTGATTGAATTCCACGCGAACCCAGAACCAATTAATACCCACGGCGCAATGCTATGAATGAACAATCTACAGAGAGCGCGGTTCATGACTCGAGTGACGTCGTCGAGTTGCTGCTTCGAGATATTGAAAACTTTTGCCAATCTCAGAAAGTCGCTGAAACGACCTTCGGTCGGCAGGCAGTTAATGATGGAAAGCTTTGTCACCGGCTACGCAGTGGTAAGGGCGTTACACTCAGGACGGTTAACCGAATTCAACAATTCATCAAAGAGAATGATGATTCGCCAAGGGACAGTGAGCAATCTGGTGCAGTCCCATCTGCTGAAGCTTTCTCAAGTACCGGAGTATCCGACTTTCAGTCAGAAAAGAAGCAGGGGCGACCCTTCCGGTTTTATGATAACCGCCAAAAATATCTTGGCTTTGTCAACACAACCGATGAAAAATGGAAAGTCGCCGAGAGAGCATCTCATGAGTTATCCCATGTACAGCCTGCTCCGCCTGCACTTCGAATCTTCGATGCCGGTATTGGTGATGGCTCTGTCCTCAGCCATCTCCTGCGAGCCACTCATCAGAAATTTCCGACCATACCGTTCTTTGTCGCTGGCAAGGAAATCAGTCTCGAAGACGTAAGGCTATGCCTCGAAAATCTCCCGGATCGATTTGCCGAGCATCCGGCGAGCGTCATTTGCATTACAAACCTCTTTTACAGTGAAGCGCCATGGCTTATGCCAGGCAATATCGACTCAGCAGCCGCGCTTAACTGGCATGAAATTGCGCTTCATGGATCATCTTCCCAGGCTTACGGAGAACAATTACGGGCAATTGATGACCTTCTCGTAAACGGCTGGGAAGTTAAAGTTAGCGAGAAAACAGGCAATCCGCAATACGTTCGACCATCAGTGCTGGTGATCTTCAGGGAAGATTGCCGTTTTCTGCTGGACTCGGTCATTCCAAAACGGGGGCAGGTATCGGGAGATTACGATCTCATCCTGGCAGCTCAGCCGTGGCGTGCGCGAATGAGCGCGAAGTTTAAAGCAGAGAAAGTTCTGGAACCACTCGTTCGAAGCCTCCGTCCGGGTGGTCGACTGCTCGCTGTCCAATCCACTGGCGGCGGCCCTGGAATGGAACTCATCAACGAGATTTGGCCAGACGAACAACCTTTCAAAGTAGATCGACACCTATTGATAAAAGCGCTTAAAGATAAACTCGGACGGTCATCGGCTAACTACAACTTTAACGCCGGATCAGATAACAAGTCAGTGCTCGAATATAAAATGAAAACGCTTCCCAACGAGATAGCGGACAGCATCGGAACCTCAACTCTTTTTGCAGCTTGGAATGCCTCAACATATGTTGCGCAGATCGAAGACGACCGCTTGCAAGACGCGGTAACATCAGGCGCGTATCTGTCGGCGACCCAAAAGGTATTGCAAAAATACAAAGGAATTTGGTTTCACGACGAAACCTTTGTGATCTCGAGGCGACGTAATTCACTCACAAGCAGCCCTTCTTCAACAAACACGTCAAAGCGTTAGTTAAATTCACCAGGAACCGTAAAAATGAAAGAACATTATTATTTTGATAACGCCGCTACTACGCTACCCAAACCGGAGCCGGTTTATCAATTTATTGATAAATTTTACAGAAGTCACGGCGTTAACCCTGGCCGATCAGGCCACCAACTCGCTGTTGAAGCAGAAGCCATGATTGTCCAAACGCGCAGGATGCTTGGCGAATTTTTTGGCTACGGTGGCGATCCCGCCCGCGTCACCTTTTCACAGAACGCAACCGATTCAATGAATGCAGCGCTGGCTGGAATCCTGAATCCAGGAGACCATCTGGTCATTACTCGAATGGAGCATAACTGCGTATTAAGACCTGCCAATCACTTCGAGAGAGATCATGGGATTGAAGTCACACGGGTAACAGCCGATAGTCAGGGGTATGTAAATCCTGAAGACGTTCAAAAAAGTATTCGTCCGAATACTCGCGCAGTGGTTATCAATCATGCTTCGAATGTCACCGGTTCTCTTCAAGATGCGGCGGCAATTGGTAAACATGTCCGCGATTCTGATGCCTTTTTTATTCTTGATACCTGCCAAACGGCTGGCGTCGTTCCGATCTTAATGGACGACTGGGGTGTGGACATTCTCGTCTACACCGGACACAAGGGATTGTTTGGTCCAATGGGCATTGGCGGGATGATTGTGGGAGAGAATGTCGACATAAAAGCGCCTCGTGTTGGCGGTACTGGCGTTAATTCAATCTCTCCTTTTCAACCTGATGAGTATCCCTACCGTCTTGAGACGGGAACACATTGTCTTCCCGGCATTGCAGGCCTTCACGCCGGACAAAAATGGTTTGCAGAACTAGGCAAAAAGCACGGCGCCCCTGAGGATGCCACGCATGGGCAAGCCTGCGGTGCAGCTCTAGCACACATTCACGAAGTAGAAAGTGCCGCTACCGAACAACTGGTTAGCGCGTTCGAAAAAATTGACGGCGTAAAAATTTACGGCCCGTCAATCGGACAGCCCCGAGTGGCTACTCTCTCGATCAACATTCGGGAAATGCCCGCAGACCAAGTGGGTGCAATGCTTGATGCAGATCATGCTGTATGCGTCCGGCCCGGTCTTCACTGCGCCCCTGATGTTCATGAACTGCTAGGAACAGTGGGTCAGAACGGTACGGTTCGTTTTGCGGCTGGATATTTCACCGATGAGGAGGACATCAAACAGGCTATTGATGCAGTGAAAGATCTTGCAGAAGTCTAACGGATCCCGACGTTTGTCCCTAATCCGATATTCATAAATTTACCTTAACAAGTTAAAAGTAGGCACGCATGAAATCAGCTGAAAGTGTGATCGATCTTGTTGGCGGAACACCGCTTGTTCGACTGAATAATATTGTCGATGATGACATGGCAACCGTTTATGCAAAGATGGAAAACTTAAACCCATCGGGGTCTGTTAAAGATCGCATGGCCATTAATATGGTAAAACGTGCCGAGGACGCGGGACTTCTCGGGCCCGGCGGCACGATTGTGGAAAGCACCTCGGGAAACACCGGCCTTGGACTGGCGATGGCTGCAGCCGTGCGCGGATACCGTTGTGTCTTCACGATCCCTGACAAAATGAGTCAGGAAAAAATAGATATGCTGAAAGCCTATGGTGCTGAAGTGATTGTCACGGCGACTGATCTTGATCATCACCACCCCGACAGTTATGTCGAGATCGCTAAACGCGTTGCCAGGGAAACACCCGGGTCTTTCTATACTGATCAATACTCTAATCCAAATAACCCTGAAGCCCACTACCTCACGACCGGTCCCGAAATCTGGGAAGCCACAGACGGGAAAATTGATTCGTTCATCGCAGGTCTCGGGACAGGTGGCACTATTTCAGGCACCGGAAAATATCTTAAAGAAAAAGCGGTGGAAACAGGGCGCACCGTTCGAGTGGTTGGCCCCGATCCCTTTGGCAGCATCTATAAGGAAGCTCATGAGAAAGGTGAGTGGAGCACCCCGTCACTCTATCGTGTCGAGGGTATCGGCCATGACTTCATGGTGGACACACTTGATCTGACGGTCGTGGATGAAGTGATCAATATTTCCGATCGAGACTCTTTTCTCACGGCAAGACGTCTTGCAAGACACGAAGGCATATTATCAGGTGGATCAACAGGCACCGTATTCGCCGGCGCGCTTCAAGAGGCGCGAAAGCTGGGGCCCGGGAAAATCGTGGTTGCGATCGTGTGCGATTCAGGGGACAGATACATTAGTAAATGTTTCAACGACGAGTGGATGCGTGACATGGGGTACTTCGCGCCAGAAGCGCATCTTGGCACCGTGCAGGAGTTACTTGATACCCGAAACCAAGATGTCTCCTTTGCATCTCCCAATGAAACATTGCGAGATGTAATCGCTCGAATGGCCACCAAAGGCATATCCCAGATGCCCGTGACCTCGGGCAACGGTGACCTGCGGATGATTGAAGAACTCGATATTCTGAGGGCAGTCGCAAGTAATGAGCACGGCCTTGACGACAGTGTTCGTGACGTAGCGCGACCTCTAGAAGGTCGAGTCAGTTTATCCGACAGCCTTTCACATGTTCAGCAGATATTCGAGCAGAATAACGTTGCCGTTGTTGTTGATAGTGGCACAATCGCAGGAATCGTAAACAAGATTGACCTACTTGAATTTTTAAACAAGAAAAGTCATTAGAGCGCTTAGCTCAAAAATCTAAACACTCTTTGGAGAACCACATTGAAATTTGACACTAAAGTCGTTCGAGCAGGAATTGAACCCGATCCGACGACCGGCTCGATTTTGCCGCCTATTTACGAAACCGCTACCTTTGTTCTTCCTGAAGTAGGAAAAGACCGTGGATTTGACTATACCCGCTCATCTAATCCAACACGCCAAGTTCTGGAAGCGAACCTAGCGGCAATCGAAAGCGGTAAATATGCCATCAGTTTTGCTAGTGGAATGTCTGCAGTAGATGCCTGCTTTAAATTACTGACCGCTGGCGATCATATTGTTTGTGGCGATGACGTTTACGGTGGCGTTACGCGACTGCTTGATAATGTGACCGCTCAGCAGGGACTGTCGATTACCTATGTCGACACCACCAACACTGACGCCGTCAAAGCAGCTATTACCTCCGCAACCAAAATGCTTTGGATTGAGACACCTACTAATCCTCTTTTGAAAGTCAGCGACATGGAGGCTATGGTAAAAATCTCGCGAGATGCCGGCATTCTACTAGGCGTTGATGCGACCTTTGCAACACCCGTCTTCCTGCGACCACTTGAATTTGGCGCTGATATTGTGATGCACAGCACAACCAAGTATCTGGCAGGTCATAACCAGATTATTGGTGGCGTATTGATCACGAATCATGAGCATGTTTTTGAAAAAATGAAGTACATTCAAAAAACGATTGGAGCGGTCTCGAGCCCCTTTGACTGCTGGCTTAATCTAAGCGGCCTTAAAACATTGCACCTGCGAATGAAGCGCCACGAAGAATCCGCACTTCAGGTCGCCGCATTTCTTGAAGCGCACCCAAAAATCGACCGAGTCTTGTACCCCGGGCTTCCCTCGCACCCGCAACACGCTATCGCAAAGGCCCAAATGTCTGGATTCAGCGGAATGATTACCTTTGAGCTTAAGGGCGGAACTGAAGCAGGTAAAACGCTCATGAACAATGTTCAACTTTGCGGGCTTGCTGAATCACTCGGTAGCGTTGAAACAATGATTACCCACCCTGCAAGCATGACTCACGTTGATGTTCCAGTTGAAGACCGGCGCAAGCGTGGCCTTACCGATGGACTTGTTCGCCTTTCGGTCGGAATTGAAGATGTTGAGGATATTATTTTAGATCTGGAAAAAGCGCTCGAAAAATCCTAACACCTCTCAAGGTCTAAGCAATTTAAGAATTCTGCCACTCGCTCTCCGTTAATTCTTTTTAAAGGAAACGAGTGGCAGATCAAAACCTACTTTTTTATTCCCGCAAGAGTGCTTTCGCTCAGATTCGATCGTCGTCACTTTCGGCCAGGTTAAAGAAATACCCGTCGCTCATCACACCGCACAGATCTTTATTCGGACTAACAGAAGTATAGATCGCCAGCTCAGCTAGATCATAGAAAACGGCCCGATTAATCAGCGCATCAAGGCCATCCCTAATTTCAATATAGGGAGAAGGCTCTTGAGTTTTTGGGTTCTCATTTACCCAGATCTTATGATCAACGCCGGCAATAACGACGTCATCCACATTAGTGCGAAAGATAAGTTTTTGTAGATCTCCAGTTCCGATCTTCTCCATTTCGACCGCCAAAAATGGTGCGTCCTCAATTTCAATACGGAGTTTTTCTTCCGGAGAAACCAAAAAGAATTCGTCGCCCTCGCGCACCATTACTCTAGACAACAGTTTTACAAGGCTAGCGCGCTCAATAGGAGAACCAAGATAATGCCAACGACCATCACGGCTGATACGTAACGGAAAGTCCCGTGCAACGCCTGAAGACCATGAACCAAGCGGTGGACGCTTCTCATTTTTCGCCTGAAGCGCCAACGCCTCAAGAGGTCCGAGCTGATTGTGATCCTGATTAGTCACGGGGCTAACTTTTTACTGGTATCGGCTGACCACTCTCGTTAATCGCCACAAATGTAAAAAGACCTTCGGTGACACGCTCTTCAACCTGACTCTCCCGGCGGTGAACCCAGGTTTCGACCCTTACTGCAATGGAAGTATTACCGATGCGTTCAGTCGTACAGTAACAGCTCACCTGGTCACCGATTTGAACAGGTCGATGAAAAGTCATCCCATCAACAGCCACAGTAGTCACACGACCGCCTGCAACAGCAAACGCGTGCGCGCCGCCTGCAAGATCCATCTGCGCCATGATCCACCCGCCAAAAATATCCCCATTCGGGTTGGCATCGGCTGGCATCGCGATTGTTCGAATCGCCGGCGCCTTATCCGAGGAATTAATCACGCGCTTTTCTCGCGTGGCGATCTTCCCATTAAATAAAATTCATCGTTCGGCCGCATTCCGATCAAATTCGCCATGCGGTTCGATAGCGCAAAAAATGCCGTGATAGCGCCAATGTCCCATATATCTTCATCACTAAAATCATAATCTCTAAGCGCTTTGTAATCCCGATCTTCGAGCCCGGCTGAATCTTGTGCGACTTTGTCCGCAAAATGCAACATTGCGGTTTGTCTTGCGGTGATATCTGCTTTTCGAAAGTTAATCGCCACCTGATCGGCAACAAGCGGATCGCGGGCATAAATTCTAAGAATTGCACCATGCGCCACAACACAATACTGGCAGTTATTAGCGCCGGATGTTGAAACCACAATCATCTCTTTCTCGGCTTTCGATAGCCCACCTTCACGAGACATAAGCGCGTCATGATAATCAAAGAACGCTCTACACTCTTCTGGACGATGGGCGAGTGTCAGAAATACGTTGGGGACAAACCCGGCTTTTTCCTGAACACCAAGAATGCGGTCTCTTAGATCTTCAGGTAATTCATTGATATCAGGAACAGGATAACGGCTGATTTGCTTTTCATTCATATATATCGATTTAATTAATTAGTAATTTGAGTGGAATATCAAACAGGAACTGCAGTATTGGCGATAGTAATTTTCAATTCAATCAGAGATTGATCCGGGTTTTAATTCATCAATGGTCCAACCTGTAACGCGTCACGCAACTCTCGCCTGGGTTCCTGCCATCGGAATCGAATCGAGTTTCGCACGATATCCTCATCGAGATCCTTAAGCTCGTCCACAATTGGAGACCAATGTACTAGTGCGTCAGGGCTCTGAATGAATATGGCATCCAGGTCCAGGGATTTATCAAATTCATATGAACTCAGCCGATTTTTTATCCTTTCAATTGATTGTTTAAAATCCGGCCCGGCCTCCTCTGGACTTCCGACGGTATCAAAGATCAGGTTCACGACTGACTGCATTGTCGCGCGCACCTCGGTGGTCTGTACATGCTCACGACAAATCAAACTTCCGGTATAAATCACAAGATCAGAAACGCAGGCTGACCAGATCTGCCATTTAGCAATATTAATAGATACCACGAATGTGTCGTTTTTAAAAAGTTCTGGAAAGCGAGTGCCGGCTCGAGTTTTGATATAACCGTACAGAGACGTCTGTCCGACCATACTTGCACGACTTGTGATGAACTCTGCGAGCTTTTCTTCATCTGTAATCGGGCCTAGCTTCTCTCGCCGATGCCAGAACTGTGTCTTTAACGCGGTTAACGCCTCCTTGATCTTGTTTATCACCAGTCTTTATCCCCGTCATTCAAGAGCGCTATTAAGCCGCAAAATTCGGTTTGCCTTACTTGACCCCTATGTTACATTTTGTAACAACTATTTGGCACTCTCTCAGAGGCTCCAATGGATCGGATTATTCTTGTTCTAGGGCTTTCGGCACTCGTATTTCTATCGCCAATCTTATCTTGGTGGCTCAGGCCCGCGCTTCCCTGGTATCTTGCTTACCTACTATGGCTGCTCATTATTGTAATGATCCCATGGGCGCATAGCCGGCTGTTCAACCGGTGACCATAGCGGCCGAAACCCTGTTTGTAAGCTGTCTTATCTACTTCTTAATAATGCTTTTGATTGCCTCTGCAGCCGATAAGCGATGGCTACCGTCCTCGGTAACAAGGCACCCACTGATCTATATTTTTTCGCTCGGCGTCTATGCCACGTCATGGAGTTTTTACGGAAGCATCAGTTTTGCCCACGATAACGGATTTTTGTTTTTAGCAACCTACTTGGGCCTGACAATCGCATTTATTTTAACGCCGGTATTGATTACCCCGATTCTTCGCCTCGTTCGCGAATATCAACTAACCTCACTCGCTGATTTATTTGCCTTTCGCTTTAGAAGTCAAACGGTTGGTATTTTGGTCACTTTGTTCACGCTCGCTAGCATCCTTCCCTTCATCTCGTTACAGATCCAAACCGTCATCGAGTCAACTCGAATTTTAACGGGCGAATTTCCATCGGATGAGATAGCGATAGGCTTCTGTACTCTAATTATTCTATTCACCGCCTTGTTCGGAACTCGCCATATTTCTCCGCAGGAAAAGCATGAGGGTCTTATAGTCACAATTGCTTTTCAATCGCTAATTAAATTGATCGCACTCTTGATGGTTGCTGGATTTTCTGTTTTCGGAATTTTTGGCGGAGTTGCAAACCTAGAAAATTGGCTAGCTGGACACCCTGAAGTGATTGCAGAAATGACCAAGCCCGGGCAAAACGGTCCTTGGGTGAGCATCATCATTCTTGGATTCGCTGCAGCATTTCTGCTACCGCGCCAATTTCATATGATGTTCACCGAGAACATCTCTCCAAAAACGCTGCAACATGCGGCCTGGGGGCTACCCTTATTTCTTCTTGTGCTCAGTCTCGCGACCCCGATCGTCCTATGGGCATCAATCCAGGAAAACATAGATACTTCGTCTGATTATGCCGTACTCGGTATAGCGCAAAAAAGCGAATCCACAGCTTTAACCCTTCTTGTCTTTTTCGGCGGTGCATCAGCTGCTAGTGCCGTCGTCATTGTCAGCACGTTAGCAATCGCGGGTATGGTCATCAACCATATTGTGCTTCCCGCTATTGGGACGCCAAGCGCACAGGTCAGCCTATATCGCTGGCTACTTTGGGGAAAAAGAATCATTATTGCTGTCATTGTTTTCTCGGCGTACATTCTCTACCAACCTTCCCAGGAGAGTAATAAACTTGTCAATACAGGATTGATTTCCTTCGTTGCTATCGCTCAATTCTTGCCGGGAATCGTTGGCACACTTTTTTGGCCTGTTGCCAATCGATTTGGATTTATTGCCGGGCTTATCGGCGGTGGATTTGTCTGGTTTATTGTTCTAGTTCTGCCACTGCTTAGCGAGTTTGATCAAACCGCGGGCACCACAACGCTGCCGCTATGGAATTGGTCAGGACAGGATCAATGGACCTTTGTCACACTGTCCACCCTTTCGATTAATTCTCTTCTCTTCATTACCTTTTCGATTCTCATGCGCCAAAACCCTGCCGAGAGAGAGGCCGCCGCGCTTTGCGTACAAGAATTGACAGCGCCGTATCGAAACCGCGTGCGACTTCACTCGCCTAAAGAAT
Source organism: Pseudomonadota bacterium (assembly GCA_018672825.1). Taxonomy (GTDB): domain Bacteria; phylum Pseudomonadota; class Gammaproteobacteria; order Arenicellales; family UBA868; genus UBA868. Next base: position 16,488 of record JABHUE010000036.1, read on the forward strand.
TTGTACCTGCTTTAGCCCATACGCTTGGCCCTGAAACCGCAAAATTCGAAGTGAAACGGGCCCAGCAGGATCTCAAAATACAGGATGAGGAGACTGATGTCCGAATCCTGAGCCGACTTCGAGAGCGGATCGAACGTAATTTATCCGGTCTCGTTGGGCCACAATTAGCCCGAGACGTTGTCAATATTCGGCTACCTATTGATCGTGAAATTCGGTCAGCAGAAACTGATCAGCTCCATTCAATGGAGCAGATCCTTGAGACTTCTAGAAATCGACTGCGCGGTCTCGCGGCTCAACTCGATTCAATGAGGCGGTATCATCGACAAGTGCTCGAGGAATTACCCATCGGTGTGTGCTCAATCAGTTTAGACGGTGAGATCACAGGCTGGAATCGAGAAATGGAGACGTTATCTGGCATTCCGAAAAACACAGCCATAGGATTGCGGCCGCAATTTTTAGTCATGCCCTGGAATCAGCTTTTCGGCGATTTTATCGAAAGCGATCACACTCATGTCCATAAAAAATTCCTCGCACTGGAGAGCGGTGCTCGGTGGTTTAGTTTATCCAAAGCATCAATAAAGGGCGTGCAATCAAACCATGAGACATCGGCCAACGAGTTACTCGGCACGAGCGTCTTGGTTCATGACATCACCGAGTTTCACTTAATGGAAAATCAACTCGCCCACAGTGAGCGACTTGCATCAATTGGACGCTTCGCTTCCGGCGTTGCTCACGAGATTGGCAACCCTGTCACGGGTATTGCCTGTCTCGCACAAAATCTCGATGCAGAAATCTCAGATCCCAAAATCAATTCAGAAATCCAGGATATTCTCGAGCAGACCTATCGAATTAATAACATCGTTCAAACCTTGGTTAACTTTGCGAGACGGGGCGAGACTGAACTTATGCAAAAACATCGCTTCCTGATCAGAGATTGTCTTGATGATGCAAAAGATCTTGTTCGAATAGCGCGTCCCGGAAAATTAATTGATTTGATTATCAATTGCCCAAAAGAAATCGAAATAGCGGGCGATCGTCAGCAAATCTCTCAAGTTCTGGTCAATATTTTTAGTAATGCTTATGACGCGAGCCAGACTGGAGAAGTTATACGGATTCTTGTGTCCCAAAACGCTAATCAAATTAAAATTAGCATCCGCGACTTTGGTCATGGTATGAGTGACGAAATCAGCGAACGTATTTTCGAGCCTTTTATGTCTACCAAACAGCCGGGAGAAGGCACAGGTCTTGGTATGGCGCTAACCTATGGGATTATTCGAGACCACAATGGAAATATCGAGGTGGACAGTTTCCCCGGCGCCGGCACAGAAGTTCGAATCTACCTCCCTCTGCCCTGAGATTTTCTATGGAACGCATACTGGTTATTGAAGATGAAATCGTCATACGTCGGGCGTTATCAAAATTACTTCAGCGAAAAGGGTATGAAGTTTTTGAAGCAGGTTCGGTCGCAGAAGGCGAGGACAATCACAGTCTGGACTCGTTTCACCTCATCATTGCTGACCTCCGATTACCCGGCGGACTCGGAACCGAAGTGATCGGTCGATGTGGCGAAACTCCAGTTTTAATTATGACCAGCTACGCGAGTATTAACTCGGCCGTTGATTCGATGAAAGCGGGAGCTGCCGATTACATCGCAAAACCTTTTAACCACGATGAGATTCTTATCGTGACTGATCGTCTTATCCGACAAAATGTTATTTTTCGACAAAATCAGATCTTAAAAAGGGAAATTAAACAAACATATCCAGTGTCTGGAATGGTGGGGGATTCGAATGCGATGAAGCAAGTATTCTCCCGAATTGAAAAGGTTGCCTCAACGGACTCAACGGTGTTGATCTACGGAGAATCTGGCACAGGAAAAGAGCTGGTTGCACGCGCAATCCATGAACAAGGCGTGCGCAAAAGTATTCCACTGGTCACGATGAATTGCGCCGCGATACCGGATAGCCTAATTGAATCTGAACTATTTGGTTACGAAAAAGGTGCATTCACTGGTGCTGAAAAATCAACACAAGGGCTCATCGAAAGCGCTGACAATGGTACTCTCTTTTTAGACGAGGTGGCTGAATTATCCCCATCAGCTCAAGCAGGACTTCTTCGAGTACTGCAAGAAGGCGAACTTCGGCGCTTGGGATCAACCAAGACTAAACGTGTAAATGTTAGAGTGCTCGCCGCGACGCACCGCGACCTCGTCGCTCGGGTCGGTCAAGGCCTCTTTCGGGATGACTTGCTCTATCGATTAAAAGTTATTGAGATCGACCTGCCTCCATTGCGAAACCGCAAAGACGATCTTCCTGCTTTGGCAGAACACCTTTTGCAACGGATTAGGTCAAAACTAAATAGAGAAGTCCAGGGTTTCTCGCCTGGTGCGGTCAAAAAAATTCGTGAGTACGATTGGCCAGGCAATGTACGTGAACTTGAAAATGCGATCGAAAGGGCTTTGATTCTCTGCGAGGGATCCGAGATTACGCCTGATCTGCTAAATTTTGAAAAGAGCAGCCAGAATTCTCATCAGGATAGCAACTCCACTTCATTAAAAAAATCGCTAGATGAGTACTTTGTCACTTTCGTCCGTCAGCACGAGTCGACAATGAATGAAACCGAGTTGGCTCGGGAACTGGGGATTAGCCGAAAGACACTTTGGGAAAGACGTCAAAGATTTGGCATACCCCGAAATCTTCCACATAAAAATAAGCCAGAGTAGAGCCTTCGTTTCAATAATATGGCTAAGGCTAGAATAGTGGTATCAGTTTTCATATTTAATATAGATTATTGAGCTTCTGCTTCTGAGAGTTTTTTGATTTTTATTTTCTTAATGTAATTTTTAATTAGGCCTATAAACCAAGGCACCCCATATCCATTTTTGTGCAGGTGGGCAGCACCAAATTCATAAATGGCCTGATTACCTTTGATGCCATGTCCATCCAGCAGCCGATTGTAAAAATTAAATAAACAAGCTATCAATATTAAATCTTGCAAATCTTGTTCGCTCCAACCTTCACGAAAGATTTTATCTGCATCTTCTTGAATTAATTTACTTGGTGAGAGTGTGAGTTTCTTGAGGTAATGAAAAAGTGGTTTTTCATCTGAAACAATTGGAGCGCTGTCTATATCTTCTAACAAAGCCTCGATAGTCTTTGTTGGAATTCCGAAATTATCGGCAACTGCAGCATGAGAACCATAACAAAATGAGCATGCATTAAGTCCTGATACAAAAGCTGCAAAAACTTCTTTTTGTGCAGAAGTAAATGAAGATTCACCTCGCATAATTGCTTGAGATGCTTTGTCGAGAGGCCCCAATCGTTTTCTGTCGTTCCAAGTGATGTCCGTTATATCGGATAAGTCGTTTAAATGTCTGAAAAATGGCATAATTTTTTTTAATGAATAAACTGTAGATGTTTTCTTGAAATAGAAAACCTTGTTATTGTTTTGAACTTTTAATCCAGATGGACAATTGTTGATATTTTTTTCAGTGAGCTTAATCTTTTTTTCTCTTGGCATTCGTTTTTTGATAAACACTTGCGCTTCATCGGCCTCAACCCTCGAGGTGTGTTACTTTCCTGTAAAGTGTAACTAAACGTAACATATTATTCGTAACACCTGAATTCAAAACAACCTTTTTGCGCTATTTTTTAGCGTTAATTCCCGCTCCACGTCTTGGCATGAAATTTGCTTAAATTAGTCTAACGCGACAAACAGTTGTCGCGGAGGCTTAACAACAACTGCAGTTGGAGGGTAAATAAATGACTAACGTGGATCAGTCTACACGTGAAGCCCATTGGGCCAAGACCAAAGGGTTGATGATCACAACTCTTATCGTCTGGTTCATCTTCTCGTACCTTGTTCACTGGTTTGCTGACGGATTAAACAGCGTCACATTCCTTGGATTCCCACTTGGCTTCTATATGTCCGCTCAGGGCTCTTTAGTGATATTTGTTGTGCTGATCTTCTGGTTTGCTAGAAGACAGCATTCAATAGATAAAGAGCACGGCGTGGCTGAAGAAGAATAATCAAGATCATCAGAATTAGGAGAAATTCATATGTCTGTAATTAAAGGTGACTTTATAGACAACCTGCCAAAAGTCTACGGGCTTTATACGGGCGGGTTCCTCATATTCATCCTGCTGATGGCGATTCTTGAGCAGGCTGGAGTCGGTGCCGATACTATCGGCATACTTTTTGTAGCATTTACTGTAGTCATTTATGCAGCCATCGGTTGGATGTCACGCACAATGCAGGTCGACGCCTACTATGTTGCAGGACGTCAGGTGCCGGCGGTCTTTAATGGCATGGCAACAGGCGCTGACTGGATGTCAGGTGCCTCTTTTGTTGCGCTCGCCGGTGGAATCTACTTTGGCGGCCACGGCTATATGGCGTTTATTGTTGGCTGGACCGGCGGCTACGTATTGGTTGCTGCGTTAATGGCACCCTATCTGAGAAAATTTGGCTGCTATACGGTACCAGACTTCATCGGTACCCGATACGGTGGAAATCTTGCACGCTTTCTCGCAGTGCTCGTTCTGGTCATTGCCTCGTTTACGTACGTGACAGCCCAAATTAACGCTACGGGAACAATCGCATCACGAGCGCTTCAGATTCCGTTTGAAGTCGGTGTTTGGTTCGGTCTGCTCGGTATTCTGCTTTGCTCTATGTTAGGTGGAATGCGCGCAGTCACCTGGACTCAGGTCGCTCAATATATTGTGCTGATTATTGCGTATGTTGTGCCGGTGATCTGGATGTCCAACAAACAAGGTTTCGGCATGATTCCTCAGCTGGCATACGGCGATGCCATCATGCGAATTGGAGAACTTGAAAGTCTAATTGGAGTGGGTACCCAACCGACCGAGGCTTTCCCGGGTCTGAAAGCGTTAACAGTGCCCTATTATGAAGCAGGAACTGACTTTGCTTCAAAGTGGAAATTCGTTACCCTCGTCTTTTGTATGATGGCGGGTACGGCATCCTTGCCGCATATTTTGATGCGCTACTTCACAACCCCAAGCGTGAAAGCCGCTCGTCAATCAGTGGCCTGGTCGCTCTTCTTTATATTCCTGCTTTATTTCACAGCGCCCGCCCTTGCGACTTTTACCAAGCTGCAACTGCTCGACCCGAGTCTTGCAACCAGCATTATTGGTAAATCAATCAGCGAAGTCAGTGCTTTAGACTGGATTCAGAAGTGGAGCGCAGTCAAAATGCTCGCGATCTCAGATGCTAATGGCGATGGCATCCTGCAAATTACGGAGTTCTTCATGCGAGGCGACATCGTCGTACTTGCGACTCCAGAAATCGCGGGCTTGCCCTATGTCATCTCGGGTCTGGTGGCAGCGGGTGGCATGGCAGCTGCAATGTCTACTGCGGATGGTCTACTGCTGGCGATTGCCAATGCCTTGTCACATGATCTTTATTACAAGATCATCGATCCAAAAGCAGACTCGAAACATCGGCTCATTGTAGCCCGCGTGCTGTTGATCGTCATTGGCGCTTGCGCTGCTTATGTCGCCAGTATGAAACTCACCAGTATCCTCGGCGCGGTCGCCTGGGCCTTCGACTTTGCAATGTCTGGCCTGTTCTTCCCGCTGGTTCTGGGTGTTTGGTGGAAGCGGGCTAACCGCCAAGGCGCGATCGCCGGAATGTTTTTCGGCTTACTGGCAGGAACTGCCTATTTGTACGCAGTCCGATGGGGTGGAATGGAGCCATGGCTCTATATCGACCATTTGCGCTTCGGTATTATTGGCGCCAGCGTCAGCCTTGTGACAATGATCGTGGTGAGTTTGGCAACTGCTGAACCCGACGAAGAAACTCAACGAATGGTGGACGAAGTTCGCATTCCGCGAGGTGAGTCGGTACTCGATTCACGCCACTAGACTCGATCACGTAAACTGATCGCCGGGGCGAAGACGTTCTTCGCCCCGGTTTTTTTTGCCCTAAGGAGAAGATTAAATGACCGAAGCTTTCCCAATGTGGGTAATCGCCCTCGATTACATATTGGGCGCCACAATGTGGACCTTAATTGGCCGATTTGGAATGTCCATTTTTCTGCGAGAAGATACTCACTTTTTCTTTGCTCGATTTTTTATTCGAATCACTAATCCGTTAGTGAAACTCTTCAGTCCGATCACACCAAACTTCCTTATTCGACCCCTGGTTCCGCTCTACATCGCCTGGTTTTTTTACATGATTCGCTTCTACCTGATGCCGTGGCTTATGGGTTATTCGGTCATGGGCATGTTGTCATTCCCGCTCGAGACCGAGTTTTCATTGGGCTTGGCGTCACTCGTTGAATCTATCCTAAACGTGTTTCGATAACGTCGCCCCTACGGCTGGCTATTAAAACCGGTAACGAAATGTCCGCTCAAAAAAAAGACCCAGCAACAGCTGAGTCTTTTTTTAATTTTCGTTACCGACTCAACAGCCGATTTAACCTTTTTGGATCATGACATCGCTTGAGATTGAGAGGGTTCGTTAAGCACTCGCTTTAGACAAGCCAGCAATCTTTCTACGTTTTCTACTCGACATGAGTGGCCCATCAAACCGATCCGCCACACTTTTCCAGCCAGTGGACCGAGCCCTGGACCTATTTCCAAATTGTCCTCATTTAAAAGACGTGCCCGAATTGCAGCTTCATCGATCCCGTCCGGAACCTTGACAACATTCAATTGGCCAAGACGAATACTACTGTCTTCAACGAGCATCTGTAACCCCATCTCTCTGAGTCCTTCAACGAGTCGCTCGGAAATATGTCGATGACGCTCCCATGATTTTTCTAAACCCTCTTGCCGCACCATGCGAAGGGATTCAGCTAGCGCGAAAATACTGTTGACCGGAGCCGTGTGATGATAAGCGCGTTTACTGCCTTCCGACCAATAACTATCGATCAAACTCAAGTCATGAAACCATGTGCCCGCCGGCTCTGCTCGCTCACTAATTTTCTTTAGCGCTCTCTCGCCCACGGTCACAGGCGCGATTCCCGCAACACTGGATAAGCATTTCTGCGCACCCGAATACACAGCATCTAGACCCCATTCGTCAACATAAAGTGGCGATCCCACTAGCGACGTTACCGTATCGACAATAGTCAAACAGTCATATCGGCGCGCAATACCTGCCAGGGTTCTTGCGTCAGAAAGTGCACCGGTGGAGGTTTCTGCGTGCACAAACGCAACAACT
>JABHUE010000035.1 GCA_018672825.1 Pseudomonadota bacterium
TGACTCCGTCGGATCACTTGGGTTGCTGGGCAGAGGCGACAGGCTGACTTTCTCCACGTTTGCCGCATAACCACATGACGCACAAGACGCGATCGCATCTTCCCCTGAATCAGCAAGGACATGAAACTCATGTGAGAAGTTTCCACCAATAGATCCACCATCTGCCTCAACTGCTTGTGCTGCAAGACCAAGTCTTTCAAAGATTTTGCTATAAGCGTCGTACATCAATTTATAACTTTGACCCATTCCTTCGCTGTCAGAATCAAAAGAGTAAGCATCTTTCATAATAAATTCTCGAGAGCGCATCACGCCGAATCGGGGTCGAATTTCATCTCGAAATTTAGTCTGGATTTGGTAAAGATTCATCGGTAGTTGTCGGTAACTGCGGACGTCAGTCCGTGCCAATGTTGTGATGACCTCTTCATGGGTGGGGCCAAAACAGAAATCTCGCTGATGACGATCAGAGAACCTTAGCAATTCGGGCCCATAGTCATCCCATCGACCCGATTGTTGCCAAAGTTCAGCGGGCTGTACTGCAGGCAAGAGCATTTCTTGCCCGCCAGCGCGATTCATCTCCTCCCGTACAATTTGCTGGACTTTGCTTAAGACTCGGTGACCGAGCGGAAGCCAGTTATAAACACCAGATGCGACCTGTCGGATTAATCCCGCACGGAGCATCAGTTGATGGCTGATGATTTCAGCATCAGTGGGGACTTCTTTTAAAGTTGCCAAGAAAAATTGTGATGTTCGCATGGGTTATGATGTTCCAAAAATAAGAAATACCGTCAATGTGTTGCTCTGTCTCGTCTCGTGCGCGCTTGAGTGACATGTTGAGTTGAGAAGGACCTGTCTAAGCGTTTGGTGTACCTAGTTGATTTGCCGCACTCACAGCAACACTCAGCATCGAGAAGTCAAATTCAGAGGATTTCTGGAGATCTTGAATCATTTGCGCTAGCCGCTCATTATCTGCTTGATGCTCTGCGATCCAGTTTCGAACAGCTGATTTACCCTTACCTGCAGCAGACTTTAGTATTTTAGCGGTGATTTGTCTTTGGGTAAGGGCTAAATCATTCAAAAGGGCGGCTCGACCTAGGCCATGCCAGTGATTACTGATGGGTAAGTCTCTCACCTTTTTTGCAAGCCAAGAAAGCTGTATTCGTTCGCCAACATCAAAGTAAATTGTTGCAATTTCCGACAAGCTACCAATCTCTAGGCGTGAGAGTTCTGCGATATCTAGTCCTCGAGAAAGCGCTGCAAATTCAGCGATCGTATTCGCAATCGATGGAGGTGTGCCGGCGTTCAGATATCGTTTCACTCGACGTTTTTGTGTCAGGCGATTTGAGGCAGCAAGCACTCGAGGAAATCCGTTTTTAATTTGAGCAATTGAATCACGAAATTCCTCGACGGTAGCTGAAATATCGAGTGGACGGGGCCGATAATTTAAAAGCCAGATAGTGGCATGTTCGAGCAGTTGGCGTGTTTCATGCATCAGTTCTTTCTGTGCCTGCGAACGTATCTTGTTATCTAACCCCTCAATCTCACGCCAACAGTCTCGAAGTCTGAAAATTTCGCGACATGCGGTATATGCTCTTACGGTGTCTGCGGGATGCGCGCCTGTTAGTTCATTCATTCGTAAAATAAACCCAGGTCCAACACGATTGATCATATTATTGGTGAGATGGGTGGCAATAATTTCGCGCCGTAGCGGATGATCTCCCATGAAAGGGTCAAATCTTGGAGACAGGACCTGAGGAAAGTACCGTTTTAGATCTTCAGATAAAAAGACATCCTCAGGTACGTTCGAGTTAAGAAGCATCTGGTAAATTGAGATTTTGCTATGACTTAACAAGACCGCAATTTCAGGTCGGGTGAGTCCTTGGTGATGAGCAATGCGTTCGCTAATTTGCTGATCGTCTGGTAAATTTTCCAAGGCTCGATTTAATCCATAACTTTCCTCAAGCTGGCGAATTGCTCGGGCGTGCTGATGGATGAGTTGGACAGCTTTATCTGACTCTAAAGACAACGCTTGCGTTTGACCGTAGTTGTCTCGCAAAACAAGTTCGGTTACTGCATCAGACATTTCACTTAGGAGATTATTTCGTTCGCTGTGGGATATTTCTCCAATTTTGACCGCTTCATTAAGTAAAATCTTTATGTTGACCTCATGATCAGAAGTATCAACGCCCGCAGAATTATCGATTGCGTCAGTAAAACATAAACCGCCTCGCTGACTAAACTCGATTCGACCAAATTGAGTGACGCCTAAATTGCCACCCTCACCAATCATTCGGCAGCGCAACTGATTGGCATCAACCCGGAGAATATCGTTAGCGCGATCGCTTACCGATTCGTGGGTTTCATATGACGCCTTGATATAAGTGCCAATTCCACCGTTGAAAAGAAGGTCTACGGGACTTTTCAAGATTTCATGGATCAACTCTTCGGGGCTGAGCTCATTGTTAGAGATTGAAAGCGCCTTCTGCGCTGGTTCTGACAAGCGAATTTTTTTGACTGTTCTTGGCCAAACGCCACCGCCCGCAGAGAGAACAGCGGAATCATAGTCATCCCAGTTTGATCGCCCAAGGTCAAAAAGCCGTTGACGTTCCTTAAAGGAGGTTTCGGGATCAGGACTGGGATCGATGAAGATATGCTTGTGGTTAAATGCAGCGAGCAGGCGGATTTGTCGCGACAACAGCATGCCGTTTCCAAAAACATCGCCAGACATGTCCCCAATTCCGACGACAGAGAACGGTTGTGACTGGGTATCCAAATCTAGATCCCGACCTAATCTTTTTACAGATTCCCAGGCACCTTTTGCCGTGATGCCCATCGCTTTATGGTCGTACCCTGTCTTTCCACCAGACGCAAATGCATCGCCTAGCCAGTACTGGTACTCTTCGGCCACGGCGTTCGCGATGTCAGAGAATGTCGCGGTGCCTTTGTCTGCTGCAACCACTAAATACGGGTCATCATCGTCGTATCGGAGCGTCCTGACGGGTGGAATGACGTCATCGCCCTGGTAATTATCGGTCAGATCAAGAAGGCCACGAATGAAGGTCTGATAGCAAGTCTTAACTTCATTCAACTGATCCTCTGCCAAATAGTCCAAAAGTCTTCTGACGATAAACCCTCCTTTTGATCCCACTGGAACGATTACCGCATTTTTAACAATTTGGGCCTTAACCAGGCCAAGCACCTCAGTCCGAAAATCTTCGGGACGATCAGACCACCTGAGACCGCCCCGAGCA
>JABHUE010000127.1 GCA_018672825.1 Pseudomonadota bacterium
TCCTCGCTGATGATTTTGTCCCAAAACGTGCGTGACGAGTTGGGCTCCGAAAATCCGGTGCTCGCGGCAATTGACGCTCGCATGAACCAGGTCTATTGGGGGCTGTTACGGCAAGATAACGCCTCTGTCAGTGGGTGGCGATGGCTGGAAACGCCAAAAGTGAGCGATCCGGGAGAACTCGCGAACTTTGTTGAAGGTTGTGTGGGAGTTGGTAGCGGCTGGGATAGTTATGCAACCACGTTTCAAAAAACGAAGACTACATCGTGGGTACGGTCTAGATTTCCTGACGCCTCGAGTCAGATGCATATTGCCAAGCGCTTGATCGCATCAGGGATAAAAGAGACATGGCAGGAGGCGCTACCGACATACGTGCGGGATAAAGTGACCCATTAACGTAGGGTAATGTTTTAGAGTCTTGTTAGACGGATATTGCCCGAGGTTTGCGCGGAACACTCTGAGGAACTGCCTTTCCAGACGCCGCTGTAGGTTCCATTCAGGCTCGAGGATGATCCCACCAGATTCATTGTTACGCTGTCTGTGATTGTACTGGCATCAAGAGTTGCAGTCCCGATAGCGCCACTGCCTTCTCCTCCTGAAAATGTGACGGCGGGTCCAAAAATATATCCAGACCCCGGATCAGTGATGACGACCGAGGCGACTTGATCAGAAGTGGCATCGGTCCCGAGTACGGCAATACCGGTAGCGCTTCTCCCCTCTGAAGTGGGTGTACCAAAAATGACGACGGGGGGTTCCACATAACCTGATCCGCCGGAGGATATCGTTACGGCGCTGATGCCGCCAGACGTTTGGCCCGAGGCAAGGCTTACATTGACGCTGCCCAGATTGCTGTTTTCTTGGTCAGCGGTGAGTGGATTGTCATCGGTTGTATTCGCAGGCGCTTGACTGGAAGTCCCGGTCAGATTGCCACCCGAAAAACACGTATGTCCGACCACGCTGATCGTGCCGGTTACGGTACCGCCTGAATCTGCAAAGGTCACCGTGGCCGCTCTTGCAACGCCCGTTGTTTCAGTGATGGTGCCAGACCATTGTCCGGATACGTTGAAGGTTTGACCAAAAACACCGCCGCCGCTGCTACTGCTTGAGCAGCCCGTTATGGCGAGAATTAGAAGAAGACCGCTAAACAGCGGAATAATAGTTGTCGCGCGGTGGAAGATCATTGCCGTCATTTTACTACTCTACTATCCGTTTGAGGCATTCCGTGTTGATGACCAATGAGGATAGCAACATGCTGTTGTTTTTGTTAATAAATCAGGATGACAGCTTTGATTTTATTAAATTGTTGACCGCTTGGGGGTTTGCCTTCCCGGAGGTCGCTTTCATCACTTGTCCCACAAGAAATCCGATCACTTTCTCCTCGCCGGCACGAACCTGATTCACTTGGGATGGAAACGCGGTAATCACGTCATCAACGGCTTTTGAGATCGCGTCAGTATCTGTAATTTGAGTCAGGCCTTGATTCTGGATGATATCGTCAACCTGTCCTTTCCCCTGCCAGAGATCACCAAACACCTGTTTTGCAATTTTCCCGGATATCGTATTGTCTTTGATCCGGTTTATTAATTGGCCAAGCATCTCAGGGGACACCGGACTTTCTGATATTGAGAGGGATTCACGATTTAAAGCAGAGCTTAGATCGCCCAGAATCCAGTTGGCAATAAGCCGGCTTTCACCGTTGGCGGTTCTGACTGCATCTTCAAAGAATTTGGCGAGATCACTGTCTGCCGCAAGTAACGCTGCATCATCATTACTCAGTTCATAACTGGAGACTAATCGAGTGAGTTTGGTATCTGGCAGTTCGGGCATCGCGCTGCGGATTGCGTCTAGTTCTTTCTTGGTAATCATCAGCGGAGGAAGGTCAGGATCGGGAAAATATCGATAGTCATGCGCCTCTTCTTTTCCGCGCATTGATCTTGTTAAGTCTTTATCAGGATCGTAAAGACGGGTTTCCTGAACAACAGAGCCACCGTCTTCAATTACGCCTATTTGGCGATCAATTTCAAAATAGATAGCGCGCTCAACAAAGCGAAAGGAATTGATGTTTTTCAGTTCGGCTCGTGTTCCCAGTTGGGCTTCTCCTTTGGGCCGAACAGACACATTAGCATCGCAGCGGAATGATCCCTCTTGCATATTACCGTCACATATCTTCAAAGTCCTTACGAGCGTATGAAGCTTCTTCAGATACGCAACCGCTTCCTCAGGTGATCGAAGATCAGGCTCTGAGACGACTTCAAGGAGTGGCGTGCCAGCCCGGTTCAGGTCGATACCTGTCAGGCCGTGAAAGTCCTCGTGAAGCGATTTCCCGGCATCTTCTTCCAGGTGCGCTCGTGTGATCCGGATGGTGCGAGGTCCGTTGGCAGTTTGAATCTCAAGTTGACCCCCTTCGACAACTGGAATCTCGAACTGACTGATTTGATATCCCTTCGGAAGATCGGGATAGAAATAATTTTTTCGGGCAAAGACGGATATTTCATTAATCGTTCCGCCGATTGCAATACCAAATCGTGCCGCCATCATCACGGCTTCACGATTCATTACGGGTAAGACGCCCGGGAGACCAATATCAACCCCGCAAGCCTGTGTATTTGCGTCCGCGCCAAAGGTGGTGGATGCCCCTGAAAATATTTTGCTTTTGGTCTTGAGCTGCACATGCACTTCAAGACCGATTACGCATTCCCATTCCATCAGGAGAAATCCTCGGGACATCGCTCGTGCCAGTCGGTTTCAAGCTGAAACTGATGAGCCGTACCAATCAGAGACGTTTCATCCATGAATCGGCCTATCAACTGCATTCCAATCGGTAGGCCTGCCCCATCGAGACCGACTGGTAAGGAAAGCGAGGGTAGCCCTGCGAGATTGACCGTATTAGTGAAGATGTCGTTTAGATACATCGACACGGGATCCTGAGTTTTTTCGCCAATTTTAAAAGCGGTCGATGGTGTTGTGGGCCCCACAATCACATCACACTTTTCAAAAGCCTTCTTAAAATCATCTGAGATTACGCGCCGTATTTTTTGTGCCTTCAGATAATAGGCGTCGTAATAGCCCGCCGATAACACATAGGTTCCGATAAGAATTCGACGCTTGACTTCTTCCCCAAACCCCTCGGCGCGAGAGCATTCATAGAGGTCCAGGAGGCTGTCCGCCTGCTCGGACCGATGCCCGAATCGGACGCCATCGAATCGGGAAAGATTAGATGAGGCTTCTGCGGGCGCAATGACGTAATAGCAGGGAATTCCGGCAGCACTGTTGGGCAGTGAGACATCGACCAGCTGGGCGCCGCGTTTTTCAAGGATCTGAAGTGCTTCCCTGACGCTCCCCAGAACAGCGGTATCGACTGAACTATCAAAAAACTCTGTCGGGAGACCGAGTCGAAGTCCACGAAGGTCAAGATCAAGCAATTCGTTAACGCTGGGAACAGGTCGTTCGATAGAGGTTGAGTCTTTAGGATCAAAACCCCCCATCGCGTTGAACATGATCGCAGAATCCTCAGCCGAGCGCGTGAGCGGACCCCCCTGGTCAAGAGAGGAGGCAAACGCAATCATGCCGTAGCGTGACACTCGCCCATAGCTTGGCTTGAGACCCGTGAGTCCACAAAACGCAGCCGGTTGGCGAATAGACCCACCGGTATCCGTTCCAGTTGCGGCGGGAATAAGGCGGGCGGCAACGGATGCTGCTGAACCGCCCGAACTTCCGCCAGGGACTCGACTGGTATGCCACGGGTTTTTTACATTTCCAAAAAATGAAGTTTCGTTAGACGATCCCATTGCAAACTCGTCCATATTGGTTTTTCCAATAGTCACGCACCCCGCATTTGCGAGTCGCTCGACAACGGTCGCATCGTATGGCGCTGTAAAGCCAGAGAGCATTTTTGAGCCACAGGTCGTCCGCAGTCGTTTCGTGCAAAAAATGTCCTTGTGCGCGATTGGGATGCCGGTGAGATTGCCAGACTCCTTTTTGTTGAGCCTTTTGTCGGCGTTTTCAGCGCCTGCCAAGGCGCCTTCTTCATCGACGCTGATAAAAGCATTGAGATCGGAAAATCTGGCAATTCGATCGATGAAATGTTTGGTCAGTTCAACGCTACTGACTTCTCGTTTTTGCAGTCGTTCGCGAAGCGCTTTTAGGCTGAGAAGGTGAAGCATTTTTTATAATCAAAAGAGAGGAAGAAGAAAAGCAAGTGAAAGCCGACCTTATTCAATGACCCGGGGGACAAGATAAAGGCCGCTTTCAACTGCGGGCGCGCACTCTTGAAAAAGATCCCGTTCGTCATCTTCGGTGACTTGATCTTCCCGCAGTCGCAGGGAGATGTCCTGAGGGTGAGCCATAGGCTCAATATCATCTGTGACCGATTCGTGCAGTTGGGCGACAAGGTCAAGAATGCCGTCGAGACCCGCTTGATATTGCGGAATCTCGGCCTCAGTGACGCGAAGTCGGGCGAGGCGGGCAACACGGGTTACATCGTTTTCTGAAATTGGCACGTTTTTGTAAATGGGCGTTTTTTTAAAGAATGTGGATTATATCTTAGCCAGTCGGCGCCTAATCAGATTCCCTGTGATAAATTACGCGCTCAATATTCGTCATTTATTTTTTTGGGCGACACATGATTTTGAAGCGATTATTTGGTCTTTTTTCTAACGACTTGGCGGTCGATCTTGGCACTGCGAATACGCTGGTGTACGTGCCGGATCGCGGTGTGATTCTCAACGAGCCGTCAGTGGTTGCGATTCGAACAGGGTCGCTGGCGCCTGAAAAGACAGTCCTCGCGGTAGGGCAGGAAGCAAAAATGATGCTGGGTAGAACGCCCGGTAATATTCAGGCGATTCGACCTTTGAAGGAAGGTGTAATCGCTGACTTTACGGTTGCGGAGGTCATGCTGAAGTATTTCATTCGTAAAGTTCAGCAGAACAAGTTTTTTTCCTCCCCCAGAATTGTGATCTGCGTGCCCGGGGGGTCGAATCAGGTGGAGCGCCGCGCCATTCGAGAGTCTGCAATCACAGCCGGTGCACGAGAAGTATTTCTAATTGAAGAACCAATGGCGATGGCCATTGGCGCATCGTTGCCTGTTGCTGAACCCACCGGATCTTTGGTCGTTGATATTGGGGGTGGAACGACGGAGGTCGCTGTGCTCTCGTTGGGTGGTATCGTATATGCCACCTCGATTCGAGTCGCTGGCGATACGTTTGATGAGGCTATTATTAATTACGTTCGGAAGCGGCACGGTCTTTTGATTGGTGAAGCGACTGCCGAACGGGTTAAGAAAGCCATTGGAACCGCCTGGGAAGAGGCGGATCATCGTGAGATGGAAGTTAAGGGTCGGGATATCGCGGAAGGGATGTCGCACAGCTTAACCATTGGCAGCGATGAAGTTTATGAAGCGATCAGTGATTCATTAAGACAAATCGTGCTTGTTATTCGGGAGACGCTAGAAAATACGCCGCCTGAACTCGCTGCCGATATTGGCGATCGCGGTATGGTTATTGCAGGCGGCGGCGCGTTAATTCGGGATATGGACCGTCGTTTGATGCAAGAAACGGGCCTTCCCGTAGTCGTTGCAGATGACCCGTTGACTTGCGTCGCACGCGGTTGTGGAAGAGCGTTGGAAGAGATGAGCGCTTTGGGTGATGTATTTACTCACGAGTAGATATTTTTTAACCTCGAACCCATACGTTTGACGGCTTGGATAGCAGTGGACTTAATACGGTTCAATATTTGGGAATAATTTGATGGTGCCGCATGCGAAAAGCGGTTTCTGGCGCGGTCTCGCGCCTTATCTTCTGTCGTCGATTCTTTTAATTAGCGCGTATATGCATGTTGGCGCAGTCAAGGTTGCCGCATCAAGCCTCGCCGTTATTGGAATCCCTATTCACTTTGTCGCTTCGCTTCCGAGCATGACCTTAGCGGCAATGCAAGGTCGGCTTATAACAACAGACCAACTGCGGCGACAGTTTGAATTTTTACGAGAGCAAAATTTGATTCTTCGGGCAAGACTCCAGCGATTTGAGTTTCTTGAGAATGAAAATAATCGTCTTCGGGAGCTTCTGCAGGCCACACCCCAGGCTGTTGAAAAAGTGACCCTCGCTCAGTTGGTCGCCGTAAATCCTGATCTAGGCTCCCTGACCGTACTGGTTAATAAGGGAAGCGCCGATGATGTTTATATTGGACAGCCGGTAATCGATGCCGGCGGCATTGTGGGCCAGGTGACTAAATCCAGTCTTTTTACCAGCAAGATTAGTCTCATCACTGAAGAGAGCCAGGCGGTACCGGTTCAAGTGGTTCGAAGTGGCGTCCGTGCAATCTTATATGGTGGTGGAAAAAATCGAACCCTTCGCGTGATGTATTTAGACCGAAATGTCGATATTCAACCAGATGATGTTCTGGTCAGCTCAGGTTTGGGTGAAATCTATCCCCCCGGTTATCCCGTGGCGGTGGTTACGGCAGTCGAACGCAATGTTGCAGAGTCATTTATGAATATTGAAGCAAAACCGATGTCCCATCTTGGCAGGGATCGTGAGGTGTTACTGCTTTGGCCAACGCAGTTGAAGTCTTCAGATCATGGCTCCGATGCAATAGTCGAGGAGAAATCAGAGTGATTCAAGTCGATAGCGCGCCAAGAAGGCCTTGGATTCCTTTTCTGACCCTTTTTGCGGCGTTGATACTGCTGGTGTTGCCAATGCAGGAGTTACCGGGCGGTTTTGTTCCTGACTGGGTATCTCTCGTACTGATTTACTGGGCATTAGCCTTCCCGGTTCGAATGGGAGTGCCCATTGCTTGGGTGACAGGCCTGATCGTGGATATCATTACGCTGGGTATCCCAGGGGCCCACGCATTTACTAAGTCGGTCATTGTTTATATCACCGGATCGCTTGCGCTGCGTATTCGCGCTTTCCCTATTTGGCAGCAAAGTGTAGTGGTTTTCTTGCTCCTGAGTCTAGAGTTGGCAAGCCTCGTGATCATTAGCGGTCTGACGGGAGAAGCGATTACCGGTATGCATCGATGGACAGCCGTTGTGGTGGGCGCCCTAGTGTGGCCCTTGATCTATCACGTGCTTCGCCGCAGTCGACACTCTTCCAACCTGAGAGGGTCGTAAATTACGATGGTTTCTCGTAGTCGTATGGGACAGGCTCCTGGAGAGGATGCAATGGTACGGCAGCGGCTTAAGTTAGCTGGCATCATTGCGTTGATTCTGGCGGCAATTTTGTTGGCGCGGCTTTATAGCCTTCAAGTCAGCCAATACGCCCGTTATCAAACCTTATCGCTGGATAATCATATTCGTCTACAAGCATTGTCGCCGGTACGAGGGTTAATTTTGGATCGCAACGGCGTTGTTCTTGCCCAGAACACGGCGGTGTATGCCCTTAAGGTGACACCGGAACGCGTGCTCGATATGGATTTAATGCTCGCTGAGGTAGGCCAGATTGTCGATCTCTCCGATCGAGAAATTCTTGCGTTTAAACAGCGGTCGTCACGCCGACCCGGATTTAAGAAACAACTATTGAAGACCCAGCTTGATGATGCTGAGGCCGCAAAGTTTGCCGTCAATGAGTATCGTTTTCCGGGTGTGACGTTGGAAGCGGTATTGCATAGAGATTATCCATTTGCAGAATTGACTGCTCATTTTCTGGGTTATGTTGGGCGGATTAGCGAGAAAGATCAAAATCGCCTTGAAGAGGAGAAGTACAAGGGAATCTCACATACCGGTAAATCAGGGATCGAAAAACAGTATGAGCGCGCACTGGTGGGCAGTACGGGATTCGAAGAGGTTGAGATTGATGCGCATGGTAGAACGCTGCGGACGATTAGTCGGGAAGGCGCAATACCCGGAGACAATTTACGTCTCACGATTGATATTGAACTGCAACGTGAAGCGCGTCGAGCGCTAGGTGCGAGTCGAGGGGCCGTAGTTGCAATGGATCCGAATAATGGAGAGGTGCTTGCAATGGTGAGTAACCCCTCTTTTGATCCCAATTTATTTGTCGACGGGATAGATCATGCGACTTACTCTGCGTTGCGAAGTCTAAAAGATAAACCGTTTCTAAACCGAGCGCTTCACGGTCGATATGCTCCAGGATCGACCATAAAGCCGGTTTTTGCCGAGGTTGTTATAGAAGAAGGTATTGACCCGGAGGAATCTGTTTTTTGCCCGGGATGGTACATGCTGCCTGGTAGTACCCGACAGTATCGATGTTGGAAGAAAACAGGCCATGGGCGAGTCGACCTTCATGCGGCAATAGAGCAATCTTGTGATGTTTATTTTTATGAAATGGGAAAACGCCTCGGGATTGGACAGATGTCTGGCGTGCTAAAAAAATTCGGGCTGGGCAGTCAAAGTGGTGTGGATTTGCCGGGCGAACCCGATGGGTTGGTCCCCTCCGCCGAATGGAAACTTGCGACCCGTAATGAGCCGTGGTATCCCGGTGAAGATCTCATTACGGCAATTGGCCAAGGTTTTTTAATGACGACACCGCTCCAGTTGGCGCGAGTGGCGTCGATTCTGGCGAATCGTGGCAGCGTTGTACAACCCCGCTTGCTGATGTCAAAAAATGATCCTTTGTCTGGCGAGCCTGAAGAGTTGAACAACAAAAAAAACACCCGCAATCTTCATATCAATACAGAAGCGATGGATCGTGTGATTCGGGCAATGACTGCGGTGATGAGTAGTCCTCGTGGTACCGCCCGAATGAGCGGACGACGTAGCGCCTATTCAATCGCTGGGAAAACGGGAACCGCCCAGGTTATCGCGATTGCGCAGGGAGAAGAATACGATGAAGATTCTCTCAAAGAGGAGTTTCGAGACCACGCGCTGTTTATTGCATTTGCACCGGTTGAAAATCCGAAGATTGCAATTGCAGTCGTTGTTGAAAATGGCGGCAGCGGCGCTGGCGTGGCAGCACCAGTGGCTCGAAAAGTGCTGGATCACTTTTTCCTGAAAGCGTTAGAACGCGCTTAAGATTATTTACTAAGGCATGCTCCGACGAAAAAAATTGTTGTTTGATGGTCCACTGATGATTGGGTTGATTACGCTTTCTTTTTTGGGACTGTTTGTGATCTATAGCGCATCGGGGGAAAACTTCAGTGTGATGGTGCGTCAGGGTATTCGCCTCGGTATTGGGTGGGTGGTCATGATCCTTGTTGCTCAAATTTCGCCTGAGACGATTAAACGATTCTCGCCCCATCTTTTTATCGTTGGAGTGGTGGTGCTCATTTTAGTGTTACTTGTGGGCGTCGTTGCGAAGGGGGCTCAACGTTGGCTTGATCTTGGAATTTTCCGTTTTCAACCCTCTGAATTAATGAAGCTCGCATTACCGATGATGGTGGCCTGGTTAATGACAAGAGATAAGTTGCCACCTACTTTTGCCATTATTCTTTTGGCGTTAGTGCTGACGGCTATTCCAACGGGGCTTGTTGTGATTCAGCCAGATCTTGGAACGGGCATTATGCTTGCCGCTTCAGGTTTGCTCGTTATTTTTCTTGCAGGTATTCGTTGGCGGCATTTAATGATGATGCTTGCAACGGTAGCCGCTGTTGCGCCGTTTCTTTGGTCGCAATTGCATGACTACCATCGGCAACGGATTCTTACTCTTTTTGATCCTTGGGCAGACCCAATGGGTAGTGGGTATCAAACTATTCAGGCTCAGATCGCAATTGGCTCTGCTGGAATCTGGGGAAAAGGCTGGCTTCAGGGGAGCCAATCGCACCTGGAATTTATTCCGGAACGCAGCACGGACTTCATTTTTGCGGTTTTTGCAGAGGAGTTCGGCCTAATCGGCGTGTTGATACTCATCGTGTTGTATCTTTTTATTGCGGGACGATGCCTGGCGATGGCGTATCAAACGAAGGAAACCTATTCACGCCTTTTGATCGGGGCGCTAGCGCTTACCTTTTTCTTCTACTTATTTGTTAATCTAGGAATGGTTTCGGGGATTTTGCCCATCGTGGGCGTGCCATTACCGCTCGTGAGTTACGGGGGGACTTCGATGCTGACTTTAATGGCAGCATTTGGAATTATGATGGGCACGCATTCAAGACGCAGACTAATGACATGATAAGAGAAAAAATTTTTTTTAAAAGTCGTAATTATTTGCAGCGCTGGAACATGAGCCTGATATGGGTATTGGCGTTTGGGGCGTTCTTCTGGTCAAACGTTGATGCCGTATCACTTGAAAAATATCCGGAATTAACCGAACTTGCCGCTGAGCTTGATGGCAATCTGGGGTTGCGCAAAGAAAAAATCGAGTCTTGGTTTGAAGGTGCTGAGATAAAGACCAAAATTATTGATGCAATGAATCGACCGGCCGAAAGGCTTGATTGGCATCGTTATCGGTCTTTATTTGTGAATACCGCATCAATTGAGGGGGGCGTTAAGTTCCTCAAGGAGAATGCAGCCGTTCTTGATGAGGCTGAAGCTCGATACGGCATCCCAGCGGAAATCATTGTCGCCATTATTGGTGTTGAAACTCGATATGGGAAAGTGCTCGGGAACCTAAGGGTGCTTGATAGTCTGGTGACGCTTTCAGTCGAGTATCCACGCCGGAGTAAGTTCTTTTCCTCGCAATTAGCACATTTTCTTAAACTCACGGCGGAGGAGGGCCTGGATCCTACTGTGGTGAAGGGTTCTTACGCAGGCGCGATGGGGATTCCCCAGTTTATGCCGAGTAGTTACCGAGACTATGCGATTGACTTCGACGACGATGGGCGGGCCGATCTTCTCAATAGCGTGGCAGATGCGATTGGAAGTGTGGCGAATTATCTCTCTCGATTTGGCTGGAAAGCCAAAACCCCAATCATGGTTCGTATCTCGCAGCCACCATCAGAAATAGAAAATTTGGTTACTCGAAAACTTACGGCAAACACGCCGATCTCAGAAGTGCGCGAACTCGAAATTGAAATTCTGGGGCCTGATGATGGCAAGGTGGGGGTGATGAAATTTGATGGAAAATTGGGACCAGATTATCGTATTGGCCATCATAATTTCTTTGTGATTACACGATACAACCGTAGTCAAAATTATGCGATGTCGGTCTATGAGCTTGCAGAGAAAATAGCGGCAGCGTCGAGCAATTGATTTTTTCAGTCAGTCGGCTGCTTATTCTTGGAGTTGTTTTAGCGGTCGTGCCGGGCTGTGGCATTTTCAAAGAAAAAAACTCGGGTGCGTATTATCAGGATGACGGGCCACCAAAAGGAGGGCCTGATCCATCGACAGTCGCTAACCCAGTTCCGCGCGCTGAACCGCTGAGTAAGATCGGCAATTCGTCTTACGAGGTATTCGGTGTCCGGTATTATCCGATGTCTTCGATCGAATCCGGTTATAGCGAGGTGGGTGAAGCCTCTTGGTACGGCCGCAAGTTTCATGGACGACCCACCTCTAGTGGCGAGAAATACGATATGTTTGCCATGACGGCAGCTCATAAAACATTACCGCTGCCCACCTACCTGAGCGTTAAAAATCTGACCAACCAAAAAGAGGTTATCGTTCGGGTTAACGATCGCGGTCCCTTTTTAGGCGGACGAATTCTTGACCTTTCCTACATGGCAGCTCAGAAATTGGGTGTTGTTGAGTCTGGCACTGCGAAGGTAAAGATTACCGCGGTGGGTACCGTTTCGCCGGCGACTCAACAACAAACGAAAGAGTCTTCGACTCGTTCTCAGGTGTTATTGCAAGCGGCCAGCTTTCAACTTAAGGAGAATGCTGTTCGACTTCGATTAAAACTCATTCAAGACGGGATGAATGAGATTAGGATTCAGACTGTGAAAATTGATGAGAGGCTGTATTATCGAGTTCGAGCGGGCCCCTATCAAGATCAAGACGTGGTTCGTGAGAAAGTAAAAAAAATTAAATCGATTACAGGCACAGCGCCCAAGATATTGATGGTGAATTAATGCAACAGACTTTAGAAAAATTTAGACAGGTAGTTGGTGTTTTTTTTATTTCTATTATCGGAGGTTTAGTAACCGGGTCAGCTGTGATCGCATCGGAGGTTGAGTCAGATCTTGAAGGTGCGATGAGATCAACGATTCCGGCCCCAAACCTTAAAGTATCGTCTTGGCTCTTGATGGATGCTAAAACAGGTTTAACCCTGGCCGCAAACAATCCAGATGCTCCGGTAGAGCCTGCCAGTCTTACAAAATTAATGACGGCATTTATCGTTTTTCGTGAAATCGAAAGAGAGACTATTTCACTTGACGATATTGTTGTTGTCAGTGAAAAAGCGTGGCGTTCGGAAGGATCGCGGATGTTTATCGAGGTTGGCGATAAAGTGCGCATTGATGATCTTTTGATGGGCCTGGTGGTTCAGTCTGGAAATGATGCCGCTGTTGCGTTGGCTGAGCATGTTGCCGGGAGCGAAGAGGGTTTTGCAGATTTGATGAACCAAACCGCCTCTGAACTCGGAATGGATAACAGCAATTTTGTAAACAGCGCCGGGATGCCGCATCCGGATCACTATACAACTGCGCGCGATATTTCCCAACTTGCCAGAGCGATTTTGATTGATCAGCCCGAACACTATGACCGATATAAAATTCGCGAATTTACCTGGAATGGAATTACCCAGAAGAATCGTAACCCGCTATTAGGGCGGGATGAGTCGATTGATGGTATCAAGACGGGACATACCCGATCCGCGGGTTATTGTCTTGTAGGTTCCGCTCAAAAAGATGGGATGCGGTTGATTGGTTCAGTGATGGGCGCTTCGGGGGATCGCGAGCGAGGGGATGCTGTTTACTCATTGCTGCGGTTTGGGTTTGCAGCATACGAGCATCATGACCTTTACCCGGCGGGCGAAGTCATTGTGGATTCTTTTGTTTTTAAAGGCGCAAAAAATTCGGTGGCACTTGGATTATCTGATTCTATGACTCTTGTTTTGCCTAAAGGGGCAGGTAAAGATCTTCAGGCCAGTGTCTCACTAGCTGATCCGGTGATCGCGCCTATAAGTTTGGGTGACGAGTTGGGCGTGTTGTCCGTTTCACTCGCGGGCGAGCAGATTGTTTCCCGTCCCGTGGTGTCGCTTGAGCAGGTCGCGGCAGGCTCATTGTGGCAGAGGTTAAGTGATACCGCACGCCTCTGGTTTTATTGATGGGGATGGCGAACGACGCAGATGGACCGTCCCCTGAATTGTTGGATTTTCCCTGTCAGTTTCAGATCAAGGCAATGGGGCGCAAGGTTGATGGGTTTCAACAGAGAGTCAGCGAGATTGTGCTTCGCCATTTAAATGACGCCCCGATTCTGGATAAATCGATCAGAGAGAGTTCAAGTTCTCGCTATGTGTCGGTGAGTTGTACGATCCAAGCAACAAGTCGTGAACAGTTGGACGCAATTTATATGGATCTTAACAGCGAGCAAGATGTGCTGATGACCTTATAACCACTCTGCATTTTGATGAAAGAGTACTCTCCTATTCAGTTTCAGCATCTCGGCCGCTGTGAATATGTTGAGACGATGAATCGAATGCGAGCGTGGACTGATGAGCGAGATTCAAATACGGACGACCAGGTCTGGTTTCTCGAGCACTTTCCGGTTTATACCCAAGGCGTAAGTTGTGACGCTCGACCCATGGATGAAAGTCAGGGAATCCCGGTTATAAAGTCGGATAGAGGTGGGCAAATTACTTACCACGCCCCGGGACAGTTGATCGCGTATTTTTTATTTGATCTTAAGCGTCGAAAACTTGGCGTCCGGAAACTCGTCTCCATGATTGAGCAGGCAACGATTGTGATGTTGGCTGAGTTCGGGCTTACAGCAAAAACCAAGGAAGGGGCGCCGGGGGTTTATATCGCTGGCGAAAAAAT
Source organism: Pseudomonadota bacterium (assembly GCA_018672825.1). Lineage (GTDB taxonomy): Bacteria > Pseudomonadota > Gammaproteobacteria > Arenicellales > UBA868 > UBA868. The sequence continues at coordinate 13,804 of JABHUE010000127.1, forward strand.
TGCGGCGCTAGGGCTTAGAGTGCGCTCCGGATGCAGCTATCACGGCCTGAGCATTAATGTAGACCTCGATCTTGATCCATTCTCGAATATTCACCCCTGCGGTTATCAAGGCCTTAACGTGACCAGTTTGCGAGATCACGGTATCTCTTTAACGGTCGCCGATGTTGCGGAGCGACTAAAAACGGTAATTGCTCATCTCGCTGAGCGGTAACTGGGATGATCTCAGAAAGTCTTGGCTAGTCGTTGTTTTCGCTTTTTCGTGCAGCATCGAGACGTTCCGGAGTCCCAACATCAATCCAGCGACCTGTAAAAAGTGATCCGCTGATGAGGCCATCCTGTGATTTTTTTTTCAGAATTGGGGTAAGCGGAAACCTTCCAGGTGAGCAACTATTGAATAATTTTTTACGATAGACGGCAATGCCTGAAAAAGTTAGATTTTCTTCGGGGCATTTGCTTGGCAACTTTACTTGCCCTGCATCCAGGCGAAAATCGCCTTTGGGGTGGTGGGCGGGATTTTTAACCAGGATCAGATGAGCATAACTGTCCATTTTGTTGGGCAATCGATCAAAAGCAAAGTCAGTTCGGATGTCGGCGTTAACAACAACGAAGGGGTCTGATGCAACATGATCTAATGCCTGCAGGATGCCGCCTCCTGTCTCGAGTGCGCCGTTGGACTCCTGCGAGAAATAAATATCAAGGCCGCTCGGCGCATATCGCGAAACATGATCGATAATTTTTGCGCCTAAATGGGCAACATTGATCGTGATTTGGTCTATTCCAGCAGCATTCAGGGCTGTTAGATGGTGGTCAATCAGCGTGGTCTGGCCGATGTGGAGCAACGGTTTTGGGATCGTGTCGGTGATCGGGGATAGTCGTTCCCCTCGACCCGCGGCTAGGATGATTGCTGATTTCGGAGGCATGATGAAATTTTACCTTCATGTTTCTGGCGATGGAGATTCCGACAACCGATGACCTTGCCTATAATAAAGCCTTATGAATGTTGATTCTTTATGCCAGAAATTTCTGTTTTTTGTCAAAACTGTTGCACCTTTGTTTTGCGGTAAGGCCCTTCAAACATTAGGTATGGTTTTCCATATGAAAGATATCAGACGCGCTTATCGAGCGGCGCTCGTTGTATTATGGGTTAGCGTCGCTTTTGCTACCACTGTAAAGGCGCAAGCGCCCGTTATATTTGCTGACGAAGAGGCGTGTCCGGCAGATCTTATCGATGTACCGCTGGATTTAATTCCCTATCTGAACCGAGATCCTGCCCAGCTGCCGATCAATCTCGAGGCTGATTCTATTGATATTCCGTCAGCGGATAAGCTTGAGCTAAGAGGGGGTGCCTTCGCAACGCAGGGCGCGCGGGCGATATATGCAAATGAAATTCTTTTTGATAAAAAGACGATGTCTCTCGAGGCCAAGAAAGCAATCTTATTTTCTGAGCAAGGCGATCGGATTACTGCAGTTGCACTTGATCTCGACATGGAAACCCGAATTGGAACCGCGTCGGACGTTACCCTGCAGTTATCAAGACGAGATCCCATTCCAAAGAGAAAAATTGAAGATTTTTCTGCTTTGTCTTTCGATCAATCAGGGTACACCATGGCGATTGCCGGAACGTCTGGGAGTATTAAAGGACCAAGCGCAACAGGTTATTCATCGGGAACGATTCGTCTGTCGTCGGGAGAGATATTAGCGATTAACAGCGATGAGTCAGAAATTACGGATGAGGCCAATATTGAGCCGATTAGTGTTAAAGCCAAAGCCCGCGCAACCGCGAGCCGTTTGTTTCTGGAGGGACATGATCGTGAGCGACTGGAGGATGTCGTTTATTCAAGATGTGTGGCTGGAGATGATGCCGTCTTAATTGAGGCAAGCGAGATCACCTTGGATCATGCCTCCGGTATTGGGGTGGGCGAGAATTTGAAAGTTCGGTTTTATGGCGTGCCAATTGCGTATGCGCCGCGATTGAGTTTTCCGATTACCGAAGAAAGAAAAAGTGGTCTGTTATTCCCCACCATTGGCTATGGTAACAACTGGGGGTTTAATGTCGAAGTCCCTTATTACTGGAATATTGCACCATCCCAAGATGCAACATTTGCGGGGCGCTATATGGGTAACCGAGGCGTTCTAGGGTCAGGGGAGTTTCGCTACATGGGCGAAACAACCTCCAGTGACTTCAATGGAATCGTTCGTGGAGAATTTATGCCCGATGACTCCGAGTATGGCGATGGCCGCTATGGATTCAGTTATCAGCATAGACAAAATATTGCAAAGCAGGGTTCAAGAATTTCACTGAATGCGGATGTGGGATACGTATCAGATAAAGACTACCTTACAGACCTCGCAAACAATCTTGCGATTAGCAGCGCTTCGCATCTTCCCCAAAGGGCAGATGTTTCGATTGATCCTTCTGATATTTTTCTTGAGGACGAAAACTTTCTGTTAAATGTTGATGCGACGGCCTATCAGACGGTCGATAAAAATGTGTCAAAAGATAATGAGCCATATAGTCGACTACCCGGTATTCGCGCAGATTGGGAAAAAGACTTCACAGTAGGGTCACAGCGATCTGTAAGTTATAACGAGACTCGTTTTACTTTAAAACCTGAAGTTAAATCTGAGTTGGTCAACTTCGGGCATGCCTCTTCCAGTAAGACAACCGGATTGAGATGGGATACCGAGACGTCCCTCGCGGTGCCGATTGAAAGATCATTTATTGAAATTACACCAAAAGTCACTTATGCGTATACCGCATACAATGTGGAAACCCAGCCGATTGGCCAGTCGTCGGATCCCACTCGAGGTATTTATCTTTTGGAATTGGGTTCAAAACTATTTTTGGAGCGTGAGGTCAGTTGGCGTGAAACAGGCCACACCCAAACTCTGGTTCCAAGTCTGACATATCACTATGTGCCCTACGAAGATCAAGACGATCTTCCGGTCTTTGATTCAGGCTCTGTCGGTTTCGACAATATCGCAGATGCTTTCCTTGGAAACGGTTTCTGGGGATCAGATCGGATTCAGAATTTTCAGGGGTTTACGCTGGGGCTCGCAAGTGAGACTTATCAATCGGATAGTGGCGACGATCTGTTGCGCTGGGATTTAGCGCAGCAAATTTATCTTGCTGACCGCGAAGTAACGATTGGTAGCGAAGAGGTGGATGATAGCGACCTCTCGCCGCTAGTCGGAAAGATTGATTTTTATCCGACAAAGACACTGAAGACAGATGGCTTCTTGAACTGGAACTGGGATGAGAGCAAGGTCGAGCACTGGCGGCTTGGCGCTGCGTTAAATCCAGATTTTCGTCGAAAACTTGCAGCGACCTACGGATGGTATGAGACGTCTAGCAGCATTCAGTTGGATTTCACCTGGCCGATTTCATCCCGATGGCAGTTTGGTACCAATCTGCTTCGCAGTGAGTCCGATTCCAGCGATGACGGAATCTATTCGAAAGTCAGTCTAGGTTACGATGCGTGCTGTTGGGCGATACAGGTTGCGCTTGAGGATCGACCGAACGGCTCTGACGAAGAGTCCGAAACGAGATTTATGGCAACGTTCAGCCTGAAAGGCATGGGCCGAATCTCGACTGATCAGCTTGAAGGCGGATTCACAGCCGGTGCGCCCTCTCTTAATTAAACCTTTCATTCCAAGTTGAAAAGCAAAATTTTTTATAACCGTTACGTAGTGCAGAACTGCCGAATTAGAAATTTTTCAGCTGTGTTCTTGATAGGTTTGTTTTGCTCATCATTTGCTTCCGGCGAGGAGATGATCAATAAGGCGCTCGTCATTGTCAATGAATCGATCATTACGCAGGCGGACCTTGACCAGCAGATGTCTATTGCCCGACTGGAATTTAACGCCAGCGGGCGTGCGCCACCGCCCGACTCTGTACTGTCATCACAAGTACTGGAAGAAATGATTGTTGATAACCTGCTGCTTGACGTGGCGCAGCGGTTTGGCATTTCGACTACGAACAGTCAGGTTAATTACGCTCTTTCCGTCATTGCAAAACAGAATCAATTGAATGGTGCTCAGTTTAAGGCACTGATTGAGGAGAACGGCGTGAGGTTTGAAAACTACCGAATGGATTTGCGTCGACAACTTACGATTCGGCAATTAGTCAACAATCGGATTGGGCGGACGATTAATATCAGTTCGCAGGAGATTAATGATTACCTGCTTCAAAATCCGTATGAAATAGACGAACAAGACGACAAGTTCGAACTGGCTCAAATTCTGATATCTATTCCTGCTAATGCAACAGAAGAAACGCTTTTCGCGCTGGGGAAGACGGCTAATGAGATTTATCAAAGTCTAATGGGCGGGCTTTCATTTGATGACGCGATTAAAAGCTACCTCCCTGGCGAGGGCGAGAGACAAAATGCATTTTTGGGATTGCGCAGTCGTTCCCAATTGCCGCAGATTTTTATTGATGCACTGGATAATGTGGAAATTGGCGGTGTTTCGGAGGTGTTTAAAAGCCCTCGGGGCTGGCATATCCTGAAATTGATCGACGTCCAGCAGGCGGGTGTCTCAATGGTATTGCAGCGACAGGTCAGGCATATTTTGCTTCGTCAGACTGATCTTTTGCGGAAAGAGCAGATTCGATCTCGATTAGAAAGAATTCGTGATCGAATTCTCGCGGGGGAAGATTTTGGGTCTGTCGCGCGATTGCAGTCGGAAGACCCTTCCTCGCGCGCATTAGGTGGGAGCCTTGGCTGGATCGATGCAGGGCAGTTGCCCGTTGAATTTGAACAAACGTTAGACGCGCTTGCACTCAATGAGATTAGTCTGATATTCGAAACAGGAGCAGGGCTGCATATTGCGCAGGTGATGGGTCGTCGAGAGATTGATATCGGAGAGAACCTTCGCAGGCTGGAGGCAGAACAGGTATTGAGGGGAAGGAAAACAGATGAGGCATTGGAGCAGTGGTCTCAATCCCTCCGGGAAGATGCCTATGTCGAATACCGCACGCCCCTGCTTAGCGAGTAGCGCCCTTTCGAAAAAGGACGCTACTGCTGCGCCTAGCTACTTAGGAATTTATTGGATCTAGGAGCTTTTTGTAAACTCTGGATAGGCCTCAAGACCGCACTCCGATACGTCCACACCGCGATATTCCTCTTCCTCGCTAACGCGTAAACCGAATAGTACTTTAATCACCATCCAGGTAATTAAACTCGCAACTAATACAAATAAAAATATAATCCCGGCACCAGTTAGCTGAGTCAATAGAGAAGCGTCACCGTTGGTGATGGGAACCGCGACTAACCCCCAGATACCAGCGACCCCATGTACAGAAATGGCGCCAACGGGATCGTCGATACGGATGCGGTCAAGAGCCAATACCGAGAAAACAACAATAACGCCTCCGACAGCACCAATTAGGGTGGCGGTAAGCGGCGATGGCATTAAGGGTTCTGCTGTAATCGAGACAAGACCCGCAAGCGCGCCATTGAGCACCATCGTAAGATCCGCCCGACCGAGAACAACTTTAGCTGTGAGTAATGCTGCGACGACACCCCCAGCCGCGGCTGCGTTGGTGTTTACAAATACCGCAGCGACTGCGTTGGCTTCACTTACATTTGAGATAACCAATTCCGACCCGCCGTTGAATCCGAACCAGCCCAACCACAATATAAACGTGCCTAGCGTTGCTAATGGAAGGTTAGCGCCTGGTAACGCCTGGATTTTTCCATTTTTTCCATATTTCCCTTTGCGGGCGCCGACAAGCCAGACGCCGGCAAGCGCGGCTGTTGCGCCGGTCAGATGCACGACTCCCGAGCCTGCAAAATCAGAGAAACCCATCGTATCTAGGAAGCCACCGCCCCATTTCCAGAAACCTTGAATAGGGTAGATGAATCCCGTTAGAACAACACAAAAAGCAAGGAATGGCCACAGCTTCATCCGCTCGGCTACAGCTCCTGAGACGATCGACATGGCGGTAGCGACGAAGACCACCTGGAAAAAGAAATCAGATCGACCGGAATAGTAACTGCCCGAATACCATTCATCTCCGGTTACGCTTAGGACGGTCGCGGGGTCATTTTCGGCGCCTAATAGGAAAGTAATTCCCGGCCAAAAACTATTGACAGCATCTCCCGGATACATCAAGTTATACCCCACCAGCATGTACATGACGCAGGCGATCGAGTAAAGCGCTACATTTTTTGTGAGAATTTCCGTTGTATTTTTGGCGCGGACAAGTCCCGCCTCAAGCATAGAAAATCCCGCGGCCATCCACATTACAAATGCGCCCATCACAAGAAAATAAAGGGTATCGAGCGCGTACTTAAGGTTAAGAATTTCTTCCACTTTTTTCTCCAAGTTCTAAATTTTATTTGATAGGTATAGTTAAAGAGCGCCTGTGCTTGTTTCTCCGGTTCGAATTCGAACGGCTTGGTCGATATCGAAAACAAATATTTTTCCGTCTCCAATTTTTCCTGTTTTTGCTGCGCTACTGATGGCTTCGATCGCCTGATCAACGAGATCAGTTGATATTGCAATCTCGAGTTTCACCTTGGGCAGGAAGTCCACAGCATATTCAGCACCTCGATAGAGTTCGGTATGACCTTTTTGCCTCCCAAAACCCTTCACTTCTGTGACAGTCATACCTTTCACTCCGATCGCCGACAGGGCGTCTCGTACATCGTCTAACCTAAATGGCTTTATGACGGCGCTTACAAGTTTCATTTTTTCTCCTTATTAAAATGAACATCAAACGGATAAAAATCGCCAGATAACTGGATCACTGTTTTAGAAGCAATAAACGTGCCAACCTTGAAAAAATTTTTGGACAGGTTATACGAGCGGTCGTTAAATTTAGCGATTAAATAATGCCCATAAGCAGGGCATTTAATTTAGGCTTCGCACTGTAATGGTGCTTTAAACACAAGAAGACAGATGCGCTGTTAAGATTCGGTCTTCAGTCAACATCGTTTCTAAAAATTGTGATCACTAATGACATCTCCGTTCAAAAAATTAACTGATTCTCTTCATGATGTGCTGCCAAATGATTTATCGAAGGAAATTAAGAGTAACGTTCGCGCTATGGTTGAGGCATCTCTTAGAAAGATGGATTTGGTGACCCGCGAAGAACTTGAAGTGCAAGAGAAGGTTTTGATGCGCACTCGTGAGAAACTTGAAGCGCTTCAGGCCCGTATCGAGGCATTAGAAGCAGGCCAGAAATAAGAAGTACAGTCTCATTCATCACAAGACTTCCCAAGGATGGGAAAAATGACAAGGAGTAGTCAACATGTCGCTAGCACGATTGCAGAGCAGGGCGGGGTACGGCCTTGAGACCCCGCGTGTTTCGGTAGAGGTTCACCTTTCAGGTGGATTGCCATCATTCAGTATCGTTGGCTTACCGGAAGTTGCAGTAAGAGAAAGTCGAGAACGGGTGAGAAGCGCTCTTCTGAATTCTGGATTTGATTTCCCTACCAGACGCATTACGGTGAACCTGGCCCCTGCTGATCTCCCAAAACAAGGTGGCCGATTTGACCTGCCCATCGCACTTGGAATTCTTGCTGCCTCCGGCCAACTCGGTAAAACCTTGGTTGATCTGCCCGGTGAATATATTGGCGAGTTGGGACTGGGCGGAGAACTGCGTGCAGTTCCTGGCGTGCTACCCATAGCGCTTGAGGTTTGCAAGACAAACAATTTCCTAATGTTGCCTCGTCAGAACTTTTATGAGGCCTCTTTAGCTGAGGGTGCACAATTATTGCCATGCGATCATCTTGCTGAATGTGCAACGCATCTCCGGAACGATACCCTGATGGATCCCCGCCCCTCCAAAGGGTTGGTCGCCCGCCCTCATAGCGATGTACGTTGCCCTGATCTTTCTGAAATATCAGGGCAACACTTAGGACGAAGAGCGTTAGAGATATCAGCAGCCGGCGGACACTCACTTTTGATGATCGGCCCACCCGGATGTGGCAAGACCATGCTCGCGGAACGCTTGCCTGGCCTATTGCCGGAGATGAGTGAGACTGAGGCGCTTGACTCCGCAATGATTCATTCTGTGTCGAGTTTGGGGTTCGATATTGATCGTTGGAAAGTAAGACCTTTTCGAGCTCCTCATCATAGTGGATCAGCAGCTGCGCTTATCGGAGGCGGTAGAAACGCTCAGCCGGGTGAGATCTCTCTCGCTCACAATGGGGTCCTATTTCTTGACGAGTTGCCTGAGTTTCAACGACAGACTTTAGATCAGTTGAGAGAGCCGCTGGAGTCAGGATTTATATCAATTTCAAGAGTCAATGCTTCGGTTCGTTATCCTTGCCAGTTTCAGTGGATTAGCGCGATGAATCCATGTCGATGCGGGTACGAGGGCGATTTATCAGGCCGTTGCCGTTGCACTGTCGAGGAAGCGAAGCGCTACCGGCAAAAAATTTCGGGACCGTTGCAGGATCGCATTGGTCTTCAGGTGAGATTAAGCGCGATCGACCCGAGGGAATTGAAGAAATCAAGAGGGTCGATTGAGAATTCCAAGGCCGTTAAGCAACGAGTGATAAATGCCCGGATTCGTCAGTTAGATCGCTTGGGCTCAACCAATGCGCGAGCTCATCAGGCACGATTTGATTCTCGACTTAGTTTGGAAAAAAGTGCGGATAGGTTTCTCGATAAAGCGATGGCGGCACTCGCCATCTCGGCCCGCGGGTACCATCTTGTTTTAAGAGTTGCCCAGACAATTGCCGATCTTGGTGGAGTTGATTGCGTCCAGGACGATCATATTGCTGAGGCATTGCAATACCGTTTACCGGAAATTTAATTCACTGGAGACAACGAACACATAATATTTTTGGGTTAATTCCAGTTTGGCTGTCGTTTTTCAATAAAAGCGCTGATGCCTTCAATCGTGTCGTCGAAAAGCATGTTTTTCGCCATCGTTTGACCCGCAGTCGCGTAAGCGTCGACAAGCGGCATGTTTAACTGCCGGTAAAAAAGTGCTTTTCCTGCCCGAAGCGCTTGAGATGGCTTTGAGGCAATATTTTTCACAAGTTGATCGACAGTGGCATCCAGTTCTTCTGCTGGCACAGCATGATTGATTAGGCCATAGTTGACCGCTGTTTCGGCATCAATAAATTCACCGGTGGTGAGCATCTCGAATGCGCGCTTGCGGGACACATTCCGACTCAGTGGCACGCTTGGGGTCGAGCAAAAAAGACCGAGGTTTATTCCAGAGACCGCGAATCGGGCAGCGCTAGAGGAAATAGCAAGATCAGCATTAGCGACGAGTTGGCAGCCAGCGGCTGTTGCCATCCCGTCTACTTTAGCGACCACAATCTGGGGCATGGATGCAAGGGTCATCATCATCTCGGTGCATCGAGAGAATAAGTCTTCATAGTAACTTTGGTCAGGTCGAGCACGCATTTGTTTTAAATCATGCCCAGCGCAGAAGGCCTTTCCATTGGCAGACAGGATTACTACCTTGATGTCAGGATTATCCTTGATCTCGTTTATTGTTGAGATCATCGCCGACAGCATTTCCTCTGACAGCGCATTGTACTGAGAAGGATTATTCAGGGTAAGATTGATCACCCCAGGTGAATAGGCCGTCTTCAAAAAGAGGGATGTCGAGCCGTCATTGGGTAAGGGGTCAGTCATGGCGTTAATTGGATGTCAATTTCAGCGTAAGTTACATCGCTGGGCTCTTATAGTAAAGTGAAATACTGTTAGAGAGGACTACTGTGTCAAAAATTTCTCTGTCTCAACTTCTAGAGCTGGTTGATCAGCAGCTACCGTTTGCTCGGGAAAATGGCTTTGTTTTAGAGGTTTTGGAGGAAGGCGCGGCGACGGTGCGAGCGCCATATGATCGAAAATTCTTGCGGCCGGGAGATACGATTGCGGGTCCGGTTATGATGGGTCTTGCCGACTACGGGATTTATGCGGCACTCCTAAGTGAGATCGGCATTGTGCCGCTTGCTGTGACGACTAGTTTAAATATCAATTTTCTGAGCCGGCCTGGACCATCTGACCTGATTGCCAAAGCTCGCATCATGAAGCTCGGGAAGCGCCTTGCGGTTGGCGAAGTTGAGATCTATAGCGATGGCGAGGATGCACTTGTTGCGCATGTGACCGCGACCTACTCCATTCCTCCAAAAAAAGAATTACTTGATAATTGAAAGAATGGCTTAGATGAACCAGAGCGCACTTAATGGAATTAAGGCCTGTGTGTTTGACGCTTACGGCACACTATTCGACGTGCACTCGGCTGTAGCCCAGCACACTCACCGGATGGCCAATGCGTCAATCGTGTCTATGCTTTGGCGAACCAAGCAACTGGAATACACGTGGCTGCGAACCCTAATGGGGCGGTACGTTGACTTTTGGCAGGTCACTGGGGATGCGCTCGATTTTGCTTTGGATACCCACGGTATTTCAGATTCACAACTTCGAGCTGATCTTATGCAGGCGTATCTTGGTCTTTCCTGCTATTTGGAAGTGCCGGAGGTCCTTAATGAATTGAAATCAAAAGATATCCGTTGCGCCATTCTTTCCAATGGCTCTCCAGATATGCTATCGGCCGCGGTAAACCATGCGGGCCTTGAGGCTTACTTTGATGCCGTGCTTTCGGTTGATGGTATTCGAATTTACAAGCCTGACCCCCGCGTGTATCAGCAGGCGGTTGATGCATTAGGAGTCGATGCGTCAGAAATCGCTTTTCACTCCTCGAACGCGTGGGACGCAGCCGGCGCTGATGCCTTCGGCTTCAGGGTCATCTGGGTGAATCGCTTCGATCAGAAAGCCGAGCGGTTGGGCACCTCGGTGGCTGCTGAAATAAAGGATTTATCCTCCTTGACGGGGTTGATCTTCAGCTAACTCTGTTTGAGTCGCTCTCTTACCGTATCGTTATCGGCTGACGTGGCGCGGCCCGCTTTCTTGAGATTTTTTTGACAGGACCCTGCCAAGTTGCTAGATTCCGCTTAGCGCCGATTTGAATATCAGCTTGCGGGCGCTTAAGAAATACGGCTAAAGCGAGGCTTATCGGTACCCCGCTTCAGCCCCGACTGCAGTGGGTTTTTTTGTGCCCTGCGCTCGACCGGATTAAGGAGACAGGTTATGTATGATTTCACCGAACCTTTAAGTATTGAGACGCTTGCGATTCGCGCGGGTCAGAGACGGACGGCTGAGTCGGAGCATAGCGATCCCATTTTCGCCACCTCGAGCTTCGTTTTCGACAATGCTGCAGATGCAGCGGCAAAGTTTTCGGGCGCAACGGAAGGTAATGTGTACTCTCGGTTTACCAATCCCACGGTGCGCGGATTCGAAGACCGTCTAGCGGCAATGGAAGGGGGTCGTTTTGCGATAGCCACTGCATCGGGCATGTCTGCGATTCTTTGTTTGGCGCTCTCGGTTTTAAAGGCAGGCGATCGCGTGGCGGTCTCAGAGAATGTCTTCGGATCGACCGTGTCATTATTCACCAAAACCCTCAGCCGCTTTGGCGTGACCACTGACTTTGTTGCCCTCACCGATTTATCGGCCTGGCAGCGGGCCATGAGCCCAAGGACTCGTCTTCTTTTCGTGGAGACGCCTTCCAATCCGACCTGTGAAATCGCGGATCTGGCTTCGCTATCCAAAATCGCAAAGGAAGCCGGGGTGTTGTTTGTGGTGGACAATGTCTACTGTACACCGGTTTTACAAAAACCTCTTGAATATGGAGCAGATGTGGTGGTTCACTCTGCTACGAAGTATCTGGATGGTCAGGGTCGCTGTGTGGGTGGGGCTTTAGTCGTTAATGATCGAGCGCTCTATGATGAGTTGTTCAATACCTTGAGGACTTCGGGGCCTTCAATGAGCCCCTTTAATGCTTGGGTGTTTCAGAAGGGGCTTGAGACTCTTGCCCTTCGAATGAAGGGACACTGCGAGTATGCCGCTGAGCTGGCCGACTGGTTGCAGGGACATCCGGCTGTTCGAAGAGTGTTTTATCCAGGGTTATCTTCCCATCCGGGGCACCTGCTGGCTTTAAAGCAGCAACGGGGTTTCGGCGGGATTGTGGCTTTTGAAATCCATGGCTCGCGGTCCGATGCTTGGCAGATCATAGATCACACCCGGCTGCTTTCTATTACGGCTAATCTGGGAGATAGCAAATCGACCATCACGCACCCGGCATCAACCACTCATGCACGAATTACCGAAAAGCAGCGCCAGGTGGCCGGTATCACGGACAGCCTGATCCGAATTGGTGTGGGCTTAGAGCATCCCGATGATATCAAGCTCGATCTTCGACGCGGCCTAGATTCCGTGGCGACCTCTGAGAGTCGCCTGGCGGATTAGGCGAGCTTCACGCTCGTTGTGCAAGTAGCGCACGGGCCGCCCGCGATGCGGGAGGGTGATTCAGTCGAGCGCAAAGATCGCTCGTGATATCCAGCAGCGCATTGAGATCAACTCCGCAGTCGATACCCAGTCCGTTGAGCATGTAAACCACGTCCTCGGTGGCCACGTTTCCCGCAGACCCTTTCGCATAAGGGCAGCCACCTAAACCTCCAACTGCTGTGTCTACAGTGCTAATGCCTAAATCAATACAGGCCAGGATATTGGCGAGCGCCTGACCATAGGTGTCATGAAAGTGAACTGAGATTCGATCGATTCCAATGAGTTCTGCACAGTGCTCAACGAGGATACGAGCATTGTCAGCAGTGCCAATACCGATGGTGTCACCAAGGGAGACCTCTGAGCAGCCCATTTCGATTAAATGCCGAGCCATTGATGCGACTTGAGCGGGGTTGACCTCACCTTCATAGGGGCACCCCAGGACACAAGAAATATAGCCTCGAATATAAATGCCATCATTGATGGCATGCTGACAAACTTCGGCAAATCGATCCAGACTTGCAGCGACGCTACAGTTGATATTCTTTTGTGAGAAAGTCTCGGTGGCGGCGCCAAAAACGGCAATCTCTTTCGCCCCGGCCGCGCGGGCGTTGTTGTAGCCGGTTAGGTTTGGAACCAAAACGGGCAATCTCAAATCAGATCGACTGTTAAGTGCGGTTAGGATTTCATCGCTGCCTGCCATTTGAGGTACCCAGCGGGTTGATACAAATGCGCCCGCTTCAATTTGTACCAGTCCCGCATCAGAAAGCTGTTCGATAAGAGTGATTCGCTCTGAGGGTGAAAGATGTTGAGCTTCATTTTGCAAACCATCCCTAGGTCCCACTTCTACAATTTCAATACGTTTTGGTCTGGTCATTCGACGGTTCTCGTTTTAAAGATTGATGGCATAGTAAATACAGATGTCAGGGGTTAGATTATCCTGATAATCTCCTTCGATTATATGTATCGGTTGCGCGCCGAGGGACTGGTTGAGTCTCCACATTTTTTGGGCGAGCACTGCGCGATTTCGACCTGAGATAAAGCGATATCCTTTTGTTTTTGCAACGGTTCTCTGGAGGAGTTTCAGTTCGCGACCGATGCCTCTGCCTTGGAATATTGGTGCGACGCAGGTATCTGCAGAGTAAAGCGTTTGAAAATGGCCACGGGTCGGGTCTTCTGAAGGTCCGCGAACATGGGGAAATAATTCAATCGGCCCGCCAAGGCAAAAACCGGCGACAGTCGATTTGTCGTGTGCGATGAGACTAGCGCTTTTGGGATGGCAGATAATGTCTTGAAGCGTTTCGGGATTATCCTGCCTTGACGCTTCATATACAGTGGTTTCGAGCGCAATGATTTGGCGACGCCAAAGAGCCCAATTTTTGTGATTGAGTGGTTCGTAATGCATCTTGCGGTCTTAATTGGAGATTCAACTTCTTACAGACTGAATTAACTGATGGTGTCCTTATCCGTATGATATTTTCGAACTAAAGAGTTCAGTTCTTAGGCGCTTTATCCATCGAACAATTCTATGTTTGTCATGACTTGATGCGCATTTTCTATGTCCCACGTGACTTTTCGCCATTATGGGTTTTCCTGTTTCAAGCGGGTAGTCGGACGCTGACCAGTTCAGGGTTAGGCATTCAGTACACACCCAGCCTGACCACAGGTCAAGCTGGGTTTTATCTGGAGGCGCGTGTTATCCGAGTTTTCAAGGCCACCTGTCTAAAGGCTTTTTTTAATCGCCGCAAGCGTTTGGTCAAGTGCTTGATGGGCAAGGGTGACCAGTTCATCGATTTGCTCATGAGTCATAATGAGCGGCGGTGAGATGATCATTGTGTCGCCAACTGCCCGCATCACAAGACCCGCTTGAGCCGAAAGATCTCGACAGATGCCGCCAACCCCCGCGCCAGGTTCGAACTGTTTTCCGGATGCTTTGTCTGCTACCAATTCCATTGCGCCCAGAAAGCCTAACCCGCGAACTTCGCCAACGAGAGGATGCTCAGCGAGCTCTTTCCATCTTTTTTGCAGATAGGGAGCAGTTTGATCACGAACATTTTCGATAATGCCCTCATCCCTGAGGATTCGAATATTTGCTGACGCAACCGCGCAAGCGGCTGGATGACCTGCGTAGGTCATGCCATGAAAAAATTCGCCACCTTCTTCAATAACCACTCGTGAGACATGATCAGCCACCATGACTCCCCCGATCGGGAGATATCCCGAAGAGAGTCCTTTCGCGATTGGCATCAAATCAGGCTTTAGATCGTAGTAATCGCTTCCGAACCACTGGCCGGTTCGGCCAAAACCGCAGATCACTTCGTCTGCCACGAGGAGAATCTGATGACGATCACAGATCTCCTTGATGGTCGGCCAGTAGGTTTCAGGCGGGACGATAACCCCGCCTGCACCCTGAATCGGCTCGGCAATAAATGCGGCGACTTGATGTTCGCCAAGGGATTCAATTTTGTGTTCGAGTTCTAGCGCGATTTTTTTACCGAACGCTTCGGGGGACAGATCGCCGCCTTCTCGATACCAGTACGGTTGATTAATATGTTCGACGCCTGGAATGAGACCGCCTTGCGCATGCATGGCAGACATGCCTCCAAGACTGGCGCCCGCCACTGTGCTTCCATGATAGGCGTTCTTTCGACTGATAATAGTCTGCTTTTCGGGGTGTCCAAGGCTTGTCCAATAGTGGCGCACCATTCGAACAACGGTATCATTAGATTCAGAGCCCGAGTTGGTCAGGAATACATAATTAAGATGGTCGGGTGTTACCTCTGAGAGAAGTTTTGAAAGCTCGATAACCGGTGGATGCGCAGTCTGAAAAAAGCTGTTGTAGTAGGGAAGTTGCTCCATTTGTTTTTGAGCGACCGCTGCCAGGTCTTTCCGGCCATAACCGACATTAACGCACCAAAGGCCAGCCATCGCATCCAGTAGCCGGTTACCCTCTGAGTCAAAAAGGTAAACCCCATCAGCCCGCTCTATGATCCGACTGCCTTTTTGGTGCAGTTCTTTGTGATCAGTGAATGGATGAAGAAAATGAGCGCTATCAAGCGCTCGATATTCCGCGGTACTTAAAGCCATTAATGTTCTCCTGTTAGGACAGCGGGCCAGATGTTACTTGACCAATTTTTTCGCACATCCGTGATGTTGGTTAGCACTGATGAGAAAAAAGATCTAAACATTTAAAAGTAGGTGTTCTCTTTCCCATGAACTGATGACATGTAAAAATGTTTCATGCTCTTTTTCTTTTACAGAGGTCCACGCCTGCACAAAATGTGAACCGAGAATCTCGATCAACTCGGGGCATTCGTTAAGCGCGACAAGGGATTGCTCGAGACTTCTCGGTAATTCATAAGGCATTTCATAGGCGCTTCCACTAATTGGCGCCGTGGGATCAATACGATTGATCATGCCCAGTAGTCCACATGCCAGGCTGGCTGCGATCGCAAGGTAGGGATTCGCATCAGCGCCCGGAACGCGATTTTCAACGCGGCGTGACTGTGGCGTGGAGTCAGGAACCCGAAGCCCGACTGTCCTGTTATCAAGACCCCACTGCACATTGATCGGCGCGGCGTTGTAACGTTGGATTCGTCGATAGGAATTAATGTTGGGTGCCAGCAATGAAAGGATTGCAGGAAGATATCGTTGCAATCCGCCAATATGCCAATAGAACAACGGGCTCGCGGTGTCATCTGGCCCGCTGAAAATGTTGTGTCCATCGTCAGTTGATACAACGCTCTGATGGACGTGCATCGCACTTCCGGGTTCGTTTTCCATTGGCTTTGCCATGAAAGAGGCGTAGATCTTATGTCGAAGTGCGGTTTCTCTAACCGTGCGCTTCAATAAAAAAGCATGATCCGCCATAGCAAGAGGGTCACCATGAAGCAAATTCACTTCCATTTGTGCAGCGCCAGATTCATGAATGAGAGTCTCAAGCGGAATTTCCAGGCTCTCGCAGTAGTCATATAAATCTTCAAAAAGCGGATCAAACTCGTTCACTGCATCAATAGAGTAAGACTGCCGTCCGGTCTCTGCCCGACCCGATCGCCCGATAGGCGGCTCTAGTGGATAGTCTGCATCCGGATTCGGTTTGATCAAATAGAACTCGAGCTCTGGCGCGACTATTGGCTGCCAGCCCCGTTCACGGTACATATTTAAAATGTTCTTGAGAACATGGCGAGGCGACATTCCAACTGCACTGTCGTCTGCGTAAAAACAGTCATGAATGACAAGCGCAGTGGGCTCGGATGTCCAGGGCACTAGCCGAAACGTGTCAATGTCAGGCTTTAAAAAAATATCTTTATCAGCGGGATCAATAGCGCTCCAATCCTCTGGGTAATCACCGGTTACCGTTTGAAGAAAGATTGCTTCTGGCAATCGCAGGCCAACCTCCTCGCTGTATTTGTGCGCAGGAATGAGCTTTCCGCGGGCAATACCCGTCATATCAGGTATCACAGCCTCGATGTCTTCAATGTTATTTTCGTTGAGCCATTGTCGGATACTGCGCTCTGAGAGCGCTTCAGAATCACAATCAGGCTTGATCGGAGTCGACATAAAACCTCGGGAGTTAAAACGATGGCACGAGTCTACCTGACTCCAGTCAATTCGGGCGTCGAAGCGGGAGCTTGAGTTATCAATTTCGTGCTTTCGATACCAACCATCGCTGAATTACCCTTTTTTATCTATTGATTTGACCGGAACGTGACACTTCCCGCACAATAGGTGGACTGACGATTATAAAAAGCTAGTTATTTAAAGCGATAGAAAATTCGTCGAAAAAAGTTGGACAAATTTAATTTCTAATAAGTTCCAGCCAAACAAAGAGAGGAAGATCAATATGCAAAGAATATCTGTGCCAAAAATTTTAAGCGCCATCGCAATCTGTTTTGGCGGCCTATCTGTGGTATCGACGGCAAACGCGGCTGACTGCCCAATTAAACTGGGCGGTTTAGCGCCATTGTCAGCTCCCGGCTCAGTAACCGGTGGTGAAGCGATGCGTGATGCCATGCTGCTTGCCGAACGCGACATTAACGCGGCCGGCGGTGTGCTGGGGTGCGATGTCAAAGTTGTAATTGCAGATACCGAAGGCCTGCCTGAGAAGGCTCGCGCCTTGATGGAAAAACTGATTACTCAGGATAATGTTGTAGCTGTTGGAGGCGGCTACCACAGTTCTGTGGGCGTGGCGGGTAAGGACATCGCAAACGATCGCGGTATTCCAGTCGTTTTCGCTGAAACCTGGAACGACACGATTACGGGCGACAAGCAAAAATATATATTTCGAATTGCGCCGCTTAGCTCCTGGGCGTCAGGTGTTATCTGGCAGTTTGCCGCACAGGCCCCGGGCGTGAAAAAAGTCGCAATTGTTACCGAAAATACCGACTACGGTATACCAGCAGCAGCTGAGTGCGAGAAAGGACTTGGATCGAAAGGGATCAGTAGCACCACTTTTGGTGTGGATATTGGTACCCAGGATTTTTCTGGAATTGTCGAGCGTATCAAAGCGGAAAAGCCTGATTACACTATTGTCCTTCTGACCGGTGAAGCAGGTTACAACTACACACAGCAGGCAGCAGATGCAGGCATCGGTCCTCAGGATATGATGTTCCACGCGAATCAGGCGGGACTTGAAAGTAAGTCGTGGTGGGAAAACGTCCCCGATGGCAATCTTGCATTCATGGCCAGGATCGGTGTCCCCGAAACAATGTATAACGCTCGTGCAATTAAATTCGCCGCTGACTACAAGGCAAAAACCGGCAAGACAGGTGTGGAGAGTTATGCGCTAGAGGCTTATGACTCGATTGGTGTGCTTGCACAAGCCATTAACGAAGCAGGCTCAACAAACGGGGATGCTATTGTTAGCGCCCTCGAAAACATCAACCACGAAGGCGCTCTGGGGAACATCTACTTTCCTTACGGCACCAAGAAAGATCCCGCTGCGGACGGTAAAGGCGATGAGTGGTGGCACCAGTGGCCCGATCCGGCAATTACGATGGTGCAGTATCAAAAAGAAGGTGAGTCCTCACCGGGTATGACTATTGTCTATCCTGATGTTTACAAAACTGGCGATCCTATCTACGTAGATTGATAAATTGCCCGAGTGTTGTTCGTAACCAGAGTGAGCCTCAAGCGCTCACTCTGGTTTTTTCTCGTAGCTAGATGTTTCTCTAAGATCGACGCAAAATAAATATGCAGTATTCAAGTATTTTTTGGTGGACTATTCTCTGGGTGGTATCGTGGGGTGTTATCGGGGGCGTGGTTACCCGAAAGGTTTTCCTCCGCAAAGATCTCGATACTTCAAACGCGACGCTGGGAGGCTCTGTCATTGGAGCGGCATTTGGCCCTATTGGCCTCATCCCGCTTTGGGTGAGAGTTCCAGAAATCACAAGAGTTATGATTACGCTGTCATCCCTAGTTGTTATTGGGATTGTTGCGGCCGCGTTCGCTAATGCGGATCCTGACAATAATTGCGTCTCGAATGGCTCTTTTGTCGCCTCGCAGGTCACCAATGGACTGATTATTGGAATCATTTACGGTCTGATGGCACTAGGGCTGACCCTTATCTTTTCAATCTTGGGTCTTGTTAGTTTTGCGCATGGCGCCTTTTATATGGTGGGCGGCATGCTGGTCTATTACATCGTCAATGTTTGGTTTCCTGGAACCCACCCATTGATCGGCGTATTCGGCGCATGTGTGTTGACATTTATGCTCGGCGCGATTTTCGAAAGACTGTTTCTGACGCCGATGTATGACGGCCGAGTCGAACGTCCCGTTGAATACGGGATTTTAGTGACTTTTGGGCTGTCCTTTACGCTGACCTATCTGGTAGCCGCAGTTGCGGGCTCAAATCCAGTTAAGGTTCGACGCTTCTTCGATTTCCCGAGGATTCGATTGCCAGACGCATCAGATCCCTGGCTCATTAAAACCAGTCGTGGAAACATGGAGCTTTTCGATACAGTATCAATATCAAATCCTCGTTTCGTTGCAGCCGTTCTATCGATCCTGGTGCTTTTGGGGTTACTGTTTTTCTTGCATCGCACCTGGACCGGAAAAGGACTGCGGGCTGTTAGTCAAGACCAAGATGCAGCAGCAATTACGGGTATTAATCCTAATCGTATGAATATGCTTGCGTTTTCACTCGGCTGCATGATTGCGGCGTTGTCGGGCGCTGTCCTTGTACAGGCTTTTTCATGGTTGCCGATCGTCGGACAGATTCCTGAAATGCGATCTTTCGTGATCGTGGTGCTCGGTGGTCTTGGCTCTTTGCCAGGAGCATTTGTGGGCGGCATTTTGGTTGGGTTAGTAGAGGCAGCGGGGACGGGCTGCGTGCCTAATGCACAAAAAGCGTCAAGTTATATTCCAGCCTATGGCATGATTATATTGACGATTATGCTTTTATTGCGGCCCATGGGTCTTTTCGGCCGAAAGTTTGCGAGCGGGGCGCACGGTAAGTTTTGAACCGTCAGCAGATACCCCATGTCCTTGGCGCATTGATTATTGCGTTCTTTGTCGCATTTCCCTTTATTTATTCGGCGGGGAACTACGATTACATCATGCATATTTGTATCGTTGGCTTCTTTTATGCAATTTTAGCTTCAAGCTGGTCAATGCTAGCGGGTTACGCAGGTCAGTTTTCTTTTGGCCACATGGCTTTCATGGGTCTTGGCGCCTATACCACTGCGCTGTTTTGCCATTATCTTTTTCTATCTCCAGAACCCACTGGAATTTGTACAGAATTTGCAATCGCGGGCCAATATCTCGTCATCAAAAATCCAATCGGTGTGACGTCGACGACCCTGACCCAGGATTGCCTAGCGCAAGCAATGGAATCATGGGATGGATCAGTTCAGATTACTCGAATGCCCGTCTGGCTTGGCATTATTTTGGGTACCCTCGTCGGCGGCATCTTCGGGCTATTGATTGGATTATTGGTCCTTCGACTGCGAGCTGCTTATTTAGCGCTATTTACGCTCGGATTTTCAGAAATACTTCGCGCAACAATCAGTGCAGAAATTCAGGTCACGCGAGGTCAGGCAGGAATAGAGCTGCCCAGTCTGTTCGAGAATGGGATTACGGTTGCAGGACATGTTTTTAGTAAGACGGATAAGATCCCGCCTTATTTTGTGATGTTCTTTTTATTGCTTGGGTGTTTGGCACTACTCTATTGGTTGTCTCGTTCACGCTTTGGACTTTTTGTGCGGGCGCTTCGAGAGGATCAAGATGCAGCAGCCGCGCTTGGCGTTAATACGACTCGATATAAGATTCTGGTTTTTGTGGTGACTTCAATGATGGCTGCCCTAGCGGGTGCAGTCCAAGCACATTACGTGACGATTATTACTCCCAACAATCTGATGATTCTCCAAATGAGTCTTGTTGTAGCGATGGCGGTGATTGCGGGCGTTGAGAATTTTATTGCCGCGGCGATCGGCGCAATTCTCATTGAATTTATGCTCGAAATGCTTCGAACGAGTTTTTCAATCGGCGGAGTAGAGATCGACATGTCACTTTGGCGACTCGTGTTTTTTGGTGTCCTCCTGATGTTGACCCTGAGATTCGCAAGAAACGGATTGCTGGCTCCCGTAATCGATTATTTTCGTAGAGGGCATGTGGCGGCAGAAACGGTCGAAAAAAGAGCGTCTGACGCTGTTGATGACTCCAAGAACTCTCCATCACAGACGGGGAGTCATTCATGACTGAACTCAAGATTTCAAATTTAAATAAACGGTATGGGGGCAACCATGTCCTGAAAGATGTGTCGTTTACGATCAATGGTGCAGAGTTAATTGGACTAATTGGCCCAAACGGCGCAGGAAAGACCACATTGACAAATGTGTTGGATGGAGCGGTCAAGCCGAACAGCGGGACGGTGTACTTGAATGGCAAACGAATCGATCAGCTGCCTTCATTCGAGGTTGCAAAGTCGGGACTCGGACGTACATTTCAAGTCACTCGATCTTTTCGGCGAATGACGGTTCTTGAAAATCTTTACGTGCCTGCACTCGCATTAGGCAAAAGCCATAAGGGCGGGGCGGTTCAAAAAGAGGCCCTTGAGGTTCTTGATTTTCTCACCATGGGACATCTTCGAAACGAATACGCTCGAGCGCTATCTGGCGGGCAACAGAAACTTCTTGAACTGGGCCGTTTGATGATGCTTGATCCTGACGTGGTGATTCTTGACGAGCCTTTTGCCGGCGTGCATCCGAAACTGATGGAGGTTATATACGACTACATTCGCCGCGTGAACGAGCAAGGCAAGGCAATGATCATTATTAGTCATCAGATGGATTCTATTTTCGCGCTGTGTGAGCGACTCCTGGTGCTGAACTACGGGGATTTAATCGCCGATGATACGCCTGATAAGGTTAAAAATGATCCGGTGGTGATCGAAGCGTACCTCGGCACTAATGAGGATCGGTCAGGGACGGGCCAACCAGAGGGAACAAGGAGCTCGTAATGGACGACCAGCAGGATGACGTTGTACTTGATCTTAAAGACCTTTATGTAGGCTACTATAAGGATCTCAATATTCTGCAAGCGCTCAATATCAAGGCGCGTAAAAATAAGATTACCGCCATTTTAGGGGCAAATGGAGTGGGGAAATCAACCGCCTTGAAAGCTGTTTTTGGATTCTTAAGGCCGAATGGGGGCGAGGTTTTACTGGGTGGCGAAGATATTATTAACGTGCCTACCCACCAACGAATTCTAAAAGGGTTGGCTTATATCCCTCAGCAACCGGGTGTATTTAAAGATATGTCGGTCGAGGAGAATCTCGAACTTGGCGGATGGACGTTTAAGCGCGACAAAAAACAGATTGCCGAAAAGATCGAAGCAAACTACGAGCGATTTCCGGTTCTCAAAGAAAAGCGAAAGCAGATTACCGGAGAGTTGTCAGGTGGACAGCAGAGAATGGTGGAGATTAGCCGAACCCTGATGGCCGAACCTAAAATGCTTCTCGTGGATGAGCCGACCGCTGGGCTGTCAAAGATGCTCTCCGAAGAGGTCTATGAAATGCTCACCATGTTGGTTGAAAAAGAAAATTTAACGATTCTCCTGGTCGATCAGGAAATTCGACACGCACTCCATATCTCTGATTACGTTTATGTGCTGGAGTTGGGTCGTAACAAATTTGAAGGTCCCGCATCTGATTTTGACGATCTTGAAAAAGCATTTTGGGTTGCTTAAAGCGCTTGAGCAGTTATTTTGTACTCTAGATAAATTGTAAGGTTTTGATGGCGGGGAATCGGAAACCACTGCGGGTCCTGGGCTGCCAAACGCTGGTTCCTGATTTTAGTTCTTTAACGCAGCGCGACCGACA
>JABHUE010000030.1 GCA_018672825.1 Pseudomonadota bacterium
GCCAGTACCGTTATCGTGCCGGCGCTCGTGCCTATATTTTTTTTCGTCACATTACTGGACGTATTGATGAGTGCAATTTATCGATCATCAAGCGATGTTGGTCTTAGGGATAAATACCAATTGGTGATTAAAGTTGAGGTTGTGTTTCTGATTATAATGATGGGCGCCTGGATGCCTTTATTTTGGGGTGTTTTAAATCCGCAGTGAAAACAGCGATCGGATCAGGTTACTGATCGAAAGCATTTTTCGATATAGGTTGCCGTCATCAGGTCAAGATGGCCTCCACCGCCGTTTTTAAATACCGTGATGTCGCTCGATTCGTCTCGTCCTGATACACCAGAGCAAAGTTCAAAAAGATCGGCCCGGATATCATTCTCGGTTATCACGCCTTTTTCGATCGGAATAATCAGTTCGCCAATTTCGTCGATAGTGGTTGCCCGGGAGTCAACGAAAATCTTAGCGCGGGAGAGTGTCTGATCGTCTGCCTCCCGCATGTCTTTTCGAAAGGCGCCGACGAGATCAACATGAGTGCCCACTGTAAGCCACTGACCCAGGATGATGGGCTCGCATGTCATGGTAGCGCTACAAATAATGTCGGCCCAAGCGGCTGCCTCGGCAAGATCATCAGTTGCTTCTATTGCGAATTTTTGAGACAAGTCACTTACTAGTTTATCCCTTCTACCTGCGGACCGATTCCAAACCTTAACTGAGTCAATTGTCGGATTTGACGCGCAGTGGGCTTCAATCAGATAGGGTGCCATCGCACCAGCACCCACCATCAGGAGGTTTCGAGACCCGGGTTTTGCCAAAAGTTGTGAACCCAGCGCCGAATCCGCAGCTGTTTTTAAATAGGTTAAAGCGGTGCCATCAATCGAACGCGTTGGAACACCCGTTTTTCCGTCGAAAAGAACATACGCGGCATGGATAGCGGGAAGATCTATCGTTTGATTGCTTGGAAAGACGCTGGCGATTTTGACCCCAAGACCGGACCCTTTTTGCCAGGCGGCACGGATCAGGCAGTAGTTTTTCCCAGTTTCCCCTTGCTGCTCAAGAAGCAAATCTTTCAGGTCGGCAGCGGGTTCGCGATGCATTAGAGCCAGCGCATTAATTAACCCGTGAAAGTCAATATGCTGATAAATCTGTTCTGCGTCTAGATGAAATGATTCAGTTGACATAAATTTCTGTTTGCTGGGGATTAATGTTTAGTTTAGCCTCGACTCTTGGGTGTTGGCTTGCTGTGTAAAGTCAGTAAAAAAATTGATTGGCAGGAAGACAGATTGCGATGAAAGTGGATAAATCATTAGTGAGGAATGTAGCCGATCACTGCGGAGTGGTACTGTTATATCATGGTTTGTTCGACGAAGTGCCATCGGAGTTGGGTGGCGAATTCCACAATACAACACCCGAATTTCTGTTCAGGCAACTCGAGTTTTTATCCCAGTTTTTTCGTTTCGTATCGATCGATGAATTTGCTGCAGCGGATGACCCGCGTGGTCTTGCGGCGGTAACGGCTGATGACGGGTATCGCGGAATTCTTGATCGTGGTTTAAAAGTGTTCGAAGCGTTAGGTATCCCAGCGGCGTTGTTTCTAAATCGCGCTATTTTTGAGGGTGGGGTGTTCTGGCGGGATAAGGTTAGGGCAATCATAACCACGGATCAGGTTGGAGACTTTGAGCAGAAGTTTAAGGACAAATTTGTAACTCAACCCAACCAGAGTTTTTATCGATACACCAAGGACCCCAAAAACAACAGCATCGAAGTTGTGAATGCTATTGACGAGTTCCTGTCTGAGCGAGGCGATGTTCAAAATTCATCGGGTTACTATCTCAAAAGCCCTCAAGAGCTTGTTGCGCATCCATTGATCAGCTATGGCAGTCACTCTGTCAATCATTATGTGATGTCGTCGCTTTCAACAGATCAGCAATGGCGCGAAATCGAAGATAACCGACGCTTTTTGAAACAGTTTGAGAATGTTCAAAAAAGCGATATTTTTTCAGTTCCGTTTGGAGGAGACCAGGATTACAATAACCTGACGTGTGATATGGCGATTCAATCAGGACACACGGGTTTGCTGTTGAGCCGTAACCGTTTGCAAAAAAGCAAAAAAAGTGAACGGCAGAAAATATCTTTGAGCATCGAGAGGATGATGTCCCGGGCCACAGACATGCAGTCGCTGGTGACACATTTATCCGAGACTGCTGAGCGGACTTAGGTGGTTGACTAGCGGGTTTGAAAAGGAGAATAGCGTGAGTCAAAAATCAAATCGGATGGGGGGTCGAGCAGCCCGCCAGGCAATGCGAGCGGCACCAATTCCAGAGAATGAAAAGCCAGTGCGTCCGGGTTTTTCAGGTGGTCGTTATCAGCCGCTTTCACAGGATGAAGTGTTAAAAATTCATGAGGCTGCTATCGAGACTCTAGAAACTATCGGGTTTGCAAATTCCCTGCCCTCATGTATTGAGCTGATTACGGCGGCTGGCGGCTCATTGACCTCAGACGGCCGGCTGCTTGTCCCGCGAGAGATGGTTGAAGACGCTCTATCAAAGGCGGCGAAGAACATTACACTTTACGCCCAAGATCCAGAATTTGATTTGGATCTAAGTGGTTCTCGAACCTACTTTGGTACGGCGGGCGCGGCAGTTCATGTGGTCGACACCGTTAAGCGAGAATACCGTGAGTCGACGTCACAGGATCTTTATGACGCGGCAAGAATCGTTGATCAAATGGAGCATATTCATTTCTTTCAGCGATCGATGGTTTTGCGAGATATCGAAGATCCTGCAGAAATGGACTTCAATACGTGTTACGCCGCTATTGCGGGTACACGCAAACATGTCGGAACGAGTTTTGTGGATCCAGCACATGTTCATCAGACGGTCGATATGCTTGAAATGGTCGCGGGAGGAGAGGACGCGTGGCGTGCGAGACCTTTTGTCAGCTGCTCATGCTGTTTTGTTGTACCGCCTATGCGTTTTGCCGAGGATGCCTGTCGAGTGTTAGAGGCCTGCGTGGAGCGAGGCATGCCCATCTTACTCCTGGCCGCAGGTCAAGCTGGTGCAACCAGCCCCGCTTCTTTAGCGGGGGCAGTGGTACAGGAAGTTGCGGAAGTGCTTGGCGGTCTTGTCTACGTGAACCTTCTAAAACCCGGTCACCCCGCAATTTTCGGGACCTGGCCTTTTGTTTCGGATCTTCGAACGGGCGCAATGAGCGGAGGAAGCGGTGAGCAGGCAGTGCTAATGGCGGCCTGTGGCCAGATGGGTCGTTTTTATGATTTGCCAACTGGGATTGCAGCAGGAATGGCGGATGCCAAACTTCCTGATGCCCAGTCGGGCTATGAAAAGTCCTACACAAACGTACTTGCGGGTCACAGCGGCACTAACTTAATTTATGAGGCAGCAGGGATGCACGCGAGTCTTTTAGGGTGCTGCTTGGAAAGCTATATCATTGATAACGACATGTTAGGGGCGATCAACCGAACCATTCGTGGTATTGAAATAACCGATGAGTCGTTGTCTATTGAAACCATTCGGGATGTCTGCATTGGCGGGCCAAGTCATTTTCTCGGGCATGATCAGACGATGCAACTCATGCAGCGAGATTATGTTTATCCTGAGGTGGGGGATCGCCTAAGCCCCAAGGAGTGGAACGAAAAGGGGCGTCCAGACCTGCTTGAAAAAGCAAGGGCCAGAGTATCAGAGATCCTGGCGGGACCCAGACCGCAGCATTTTTCGACTGAGGTAGATCAGGAGATTAGAAAACACTATCCCGTTCGACTGGCCGTCACCGATTCGGACGAAGTCGCTACCGAGTAAGAGGAGGCCTTTTGATAAGGCGGCCAGAGTGTGTTCGAGTCACAGGTCTTATTGCTAGGGGGATAGCCGATCGATTATCCAAACACCGTCATTATTGCGCCGGTATTCAAATCGATCATGCAAGCGACTGGCTTGTCCTTGCCAAAATTCAAGAGTCTCAGGGGTGAGTCGATAGCCACCCCAGAAATCTGGTAACGGTATTTTTTCTTCAGCGAACTGTTGAGTGAGTTGGAAAAGCTTATCCTCCAAAACCGAACGATCGGAAATAACTTTACTCTGATGGGATGCCCAGGCTCCAACTTGACTTCCGCGACTTCGACTGTCGAAATAGGCAGAGGATTCATCATGTGGCAGTCGGCAGATTGCTCCGCGAGCGATGATCTGGCGACCCTGCGATGTCCAAGGAAACAGAATTGCTGCTTTCGGATTTTCCGCTAGATCCTGACCTTTTCGACTTGCATAATTAGTGAAAAACACAAACCCGTTTTGATCGAACTGTTTCATTAAAACAGTTCGAACGCTCGGCACTGCGTCGGCCGACGCAGTCGCTAAGCTGACGGCATTAGGTGCATCTGGATTTTCCTCGCAGGCCTCTCGAAACCATTGCTTGAACTGATCCATAGGTTGCGCGGCTAAATCATGCAGACTCAATGGCTCTCGTGAAAAGTCTTCTTGGATATTATTAGGGATGCTCATTAAAATTTAAGGTAAATTGGGGAAGTCAGTCTAGTGTGACAGCCTTATTGTTTTGACTCACAGCTAGATCATAGCTCCATATATCGACGTCAAACCCTTCTTCTCTTAGTCGTTCGGCTAGGGCGCCAAGGTACCTCTGGAAATTGGGCTCTTCTGTGTATGCCATTTCATTGACATAACGAAAGATGCCGTAGGTATGAAAGGTCTTAAACGCGCCGTCCATGCGCATGACTTCTTTACCGCTGGAATCAAAAAATATGATGGTTGGCGCAAATTGAACGTTAAGATCTTGAGCAAATTTCCTGACTGTGATCTGATGACCGTCTACTGTCGTAACAGGAGTGTTTGACCACATATCGAGTTGAAATGACTTAACCTGTCTCGCTTGATTTCGGGCAAGTGATTGGGTGAGTACTTTTTGATGCAGGATGTCGCATTGACGGCAATTAGATTGCTCAAAATAGATTGCAAAAGGCTCCCCAACTTGATTGGAGATGTTGAGTAAATCCGATTCAAAAAATTCTTGTCTGTTCATTTGATTATTATCTGGCGAGCCTTGAAGGCTGGCGAGATACTCCGGGAATGTTTTCTCGGAGTTACTGGTTTTCTTGGCCCAGTCGAGTGCAGCTCGTAGTTCTTTCGGCGGATAATAGCCATTGAGTCGAAGAGCAATGTCACGTGACTCGTTAAAGAAAAGTAAAGTTGGAGTGAAATTAACGTTAAGTGCCGCCGCGAGTGTCTTTTCTGTAAATGTTCGACCACCCACCTGAATAATTTCCCGGTCACCCCAGATGTTGATCGCGACAACGTCGTAGTGGGTATTCATCGTCTCTACGATGTCGCGCTGGGAAAAATTGTGTTCAATGAGCGCGTTACAGTAAGGACATCCTGCTTGCCAGAAGTAAAGTACAAGCCGTTTTTCTTGAGTGGCGGCTTCTGCAATATCATCTTCAAAATCAAGAAAGCTATCTTTAAACCAGCTGGGGTGCTCAGATTCCATTGCGCCAAGAAATTTGCCTAATTCACTTGAAGCAAAGACAGAAGTGGTTGACAGTGGCATCAGAAGAGCGAGCGCTAATATAAAACGAGCACTGGAGTGGAAAACCGAAAAATGCTTCATTTTTTAGTGTTACCCGTAAGTGATTTCCACTGGAAAATTCGAAATTTTTTCTTTCCAGGACTTGGGCCCCTGGATATGGGCTGATGCGCCTGAGCTGTCGACAGCGACTGTGACCGGCATATCTTTAACTTCAAACTCATAGATCGCTTCCATGCCGAGATCTTCAAACGCCACTACCCGTGCCGATTTAATGGCTTGAGAAACAAGATAGGCGGCACCCCCCACAGCAATTAGGTACACACTACCGTGTCTCTTGATAGCCGATATTGCATCTGGTCCTCGCTCAGCTTTTCCAATCATTCCTGCAAGCCCCGTCTTTTCCAGCATCGTGTCGGTAAACTTATCCATTCTTGAAGAGGTTGTCGGACCTGCAGGACCCACCACTTCGTTACCCACCGGATCCACGGGGCCGACATAGTAGATAAAGCGACCCGCGAAATCGACGCCCTCAGGGAGAGGCTTGTTCGCGGCGATCAATTCCAGAACTCGCTTATGAGCCGCATCTCGGCCAGTGAGAATTTTGCCACTAATGAGTAAATTCTCTCCTATTTTCCATGAGCGATACTCTTCAGGAGTCAGGCGTTCAAGATCAATTCGTCTGCCTGATACGGTATTGGTTATTTTTGGCCAAACAGTAGGATCCACTAGAGGCAGCTCGGCAGGGCCGTCACCGTTGAGTTGAAAGTGAACATGGCGAGTGGCCGCACAGTTTGGGATCATTGCTACGGGTAACGATGCGGCATGAGTTGCGTAAGTTTCTATTTTGACATCAAGCACGGTCGTTAATCCGCCGAGTCCTTGAGCGCCAATACCCAATCGATTGACCGCTTTGAATATTTCAAGCCGAAGTTCTTCCACCTGATTTTTTGGACCATTTTTAATTAATTCATCCATGTCGATAGAGGACATCAGAGACTCTTTCGCCATGAGCATGGCTTTTTCCGGCGTACCGCCGATTCCGAGGCCTAGCACACCCGGCGGACACCATCCTGCGCCCATAGTCGGCAGCGTGTCCGTAATCCAATCAACGAGACTATCACTTGGATTTAACATCGTCATGCGCGCTTTATTCTCGGACCCACCACCTTTGGCAGCGATCGTTATTTCAATACGATCTCCTGGCACGATTTCGGTGTGGACGATAGCGGGCGTGTTATCGCCGGTATTTTTTCTTGCCCCAATCGGCGGAGAGACCATGGAGGCCCGAAGAGGATTATCGGCATTTGTGTAGGCGCGACGCACGCCATTATCAATTGCATCCTGAATAGAATCATCACCATCGATCACAGCTGATTGTCCGATTTTGAGAAAGACAACGACGACACCTGTATCCTGACAAATTGGCCGATGACCCTCAGCGGCGAGTCGGGAGTTGATTAGAATTTGGGCCATTGCATTTTTGGCCGCCGGTGATTCCTCACGCTCATAGGCGCGGGTCATTGCTTTAACAAAATCGGGAGAGTGATAGTATGAAATATACTGCAACGCATTAGCGATACTCTCGGTAATGTCTCTTGTTTCGATTCGAGCCATTTATTTGTTCAACACTTTATCCCATGATTTAACGGGTGGAAGTTTAACAAATGCCGGTGTCCACCCTGATAGAGAAGGCATCAGAGGCTAAAAAACGCTTATTTAATAGCGTAGTACACTTCAGCCTTGCGCTGAAAAAAACTTATTTTTAAACTGGCGCGGCTTTCAAACCTCTTTGATTAATTATTACGTATATGCCATACAGATTTAGGCAGTCACGGCGAATCATGTTGACGTGCATGATGGGCATGGGTTTTTTGTATTCTTTTGCGTCTCATGCATTTGTTGAAGTTGGAAAGCACAAGATGCAGTGTAATTCCGCTTTTCCCTGCCCGCCTGACCTACAAGATCGAGTGAATTTCTGGATCGACATCTATGGACGCTGGGATAGTCAGGATTCCGTACTTCACGATGCGCTTGTGCCGCATAGGGTCTACGCGGTATTCGAAGGACGCGCGTGTGGTCGCAAAGGAAACACCGCTTTCGTTAAGGACCAGAAGAAGAGAATTTCTGGTGAATTGCATACGCTCGCCAAGCAGTTAGATCGCAACTCACCTATCAACAGTGACTATCGGAAACACTTATTAAAATTGTTTCCCGATCGGTCGAGCACGGAAATTCGTCGAGCAGCAGGCGATATTCGATGCCAGACAGGAAATCGCGATGGCTTTCAAGTCGCTCTTCGGCGCTTTGGTACCTATGGCCCCATTGTCCGGAACGTACTAAAGAATTCAGGACTGCCCCGAGATATTCAATATCTGCCGTTCGTTGAGTCGTCCTACAACCCAAAGGCGTATTCTCGCGTGGGTGCGGCGGGTATGTGGCAAATCATGCCGGCAACGGCTCGAGACCTGGGTCTGGAATTAAATGCCACAGTCGACGAGCGTCTGGATCCAGAGGCCGCAAGCTGGGCGGCCGCGCGCTACCTTAAAAAAGCACGCGCAACCTTAACCAAAGCGGCTCGGAAAAAAGACCCGCAAGTAAAAGACAGTGAACTCAGTCCATTCGTGATTACTTCGTATAACTATGGAATGAATGGAATGCGCCGCGCGATAACAAAGATCGGACCCAATTATATGCAGGTTCTGAATAAGTATCGCTCAAGTAGTTTTCAGGTCGCCGTGAAAAATTTTTATGCAGGTTTTCTTGCAGCGCGACATGTTGCACAAAATCAGAAAAAGTTTTTCGGTTCCGTCATGCCAGGCCGACCGCTTCGATACGATACGCTTGTCCTTGATCGGCCGGTGTCGATTTCCCGGATAAAAAACGTATTCAACTTGTCCGAGACTCAGCTTAAAGAATTTAATCCAGCGCTGACTCGTTTCGTCTGGCATGGATGGCGGACAATTCCTGACGGTTATCGGTTGCGTCTGCCGCCCCGCATCAGCGGATGGAAAAATGCAGTTGCTCGGTTAAAAATGATGCCTCCGGAGGCGCTGCCTGGCGGTTCTGTCGAATATACCGTTCGGGCTGGTGATACGGCCTGTGGGGTTGCCGCAGCATTTAATGCCGATTGCGACGTTCTAATTGCGATTAATGGCCTTAATCGGCAGGCCGTCATTCAAGTCGGCCAGAAGCTTCAGGTGCCCTCGCGGACGCAAGGGCGTCAAAATGTGGCGCGCGGCGGAAAATATATCGTCACATCTGGTGATAATGCCTGCA
>JABHUE010000060.1 GCA_018672825.1 Pseudomonadota bacterium
GGTTTTGGGTGTGCATCTATCCGATCGCGAGGCACATACCGTTGGCGGTCTTGTGACGGCCAGACTACGTCGAATTCCGCAAGTTGGCGATAACGTAGAGGAGTCAGGATTGTTGTTTATTGTTGAGAAGGCCAGTGACCGCGCCGCTTTATTGATAAGGATTAGACTGGCCTGACAACGCCAAGGAACGGTGATTGACAGAATATAGCGTTAGAGAAGTGCGCGCCCGGTATCCAGCAAAGGTTGAACAAATAGTTTTAATATCAACATGAGCCCGATAAAAATGATCATCGGTGAGAGATCTAAGCCTGTCGTTGCAGGAATGATTTTTTGTGCTGGCCTCAGAATCGGATCGGTAAAAGATTTCAGTAGAATGCTGAACGGTTGGTTATTGCCGGATCCGAACCAGCTCAGGATCGCTCGGATAAAAATACTGAATATGACGATGTAAACGGCAAGCTTTAGTAATTCCCCGACGCTGAGAAGAAAAAGTCCGATAAAGTGTGGTGTGTGACCAAGGACAGTTGTTATTAGACCGAGTCTTAATCCCTCTAGTGCGATAAGCAGGATAATCACTGCGAGGTCAATTCCGAGAACGTTAGGAATGATTCGGCGCATGGGAGCAAGCGGCGGATTTGATACTTTGACGATGAATTGAGAAATCGGATTGTAAAAGTCCGCTTTTGTCAGTTGAAGTAAAAAACGCAGCATGACAATCAAGACATAAAAGCCAAGAATGGTATCGAAAAGAAAAAGTCCTGCGTCTGAGATATAAGGGCTCATGTTTTGTCGCGATCCTCGGTTCCTAAAAGTTGAGAAAGTTCTTCCGAGCGGTCTTTGGCCGCATTGACGGCTCTACCTACCGACTTTGAAACTTGACTTTCATCGAGCGAGTTTATTGCGGCTTCAGTTGTGCCACCAGGAGAAGTGACCTGCTCTCTCAAAACGGCCAATGAATCTGATGATGCCAGCGCGAGTCGGCCTGCGCCAATGGCGGTTTCGACGGTAAGGGTGCGCGCAGTCGTTGGATCTAATCCTTCGCTAACGGCGACGCGCTCAATGGCTTCCATCAGGTAGAAGAAATAGGCGGGACCGCTTCCTGATACAGCGGTCACTAGGTCAAGCTCGCCTTCATTCTGAAGCCAAACGATGTTGCCAACCGCTTTCATGACTTGTGCTGCATTCTCACGACCGTCAAGAGTAACCTGAGAATTAGCGAATAGTCCGGATATCCCTGCACCTATTAACGCTGGCGTGTTGGGCATGACTCGAACGACTGCGGGGCGACCTCCAAACCATGTTTCGATACTTTGGATATTGATGCCCGCCGCCACGGAGATCACGAGGACAGGCTTCAGCGCAACCGCATTTTTTATTGAGGTAATCGCTTCTTGCATTATTTGCGGTTTCACCGCCAGCACGAGTAATGTTACCGACTCAGCAACGTCAGAATTTTTGGCCGTCACTTTTACATCGAACTTCGATTTTAGTTTGGCTCGCAATGAGGGCAGTGGTTCAGCGACCGATATATTTTCTGGAGATATTCCTGAGTTAATAAGTCCCCCAATAAGGCTTTGGGCCATATTACCGCCACCGATGAAACCTATTTTTCTCTCGATCATTTCTCGTCCGTCTACTTTTTACGACGTGGCCCAAAGATTGCGGTGCCGATTCGAACGTGAGTAGCACCCTCGGCAATAGCGGCCTCCAAGTCATTAGTCATACCCATTGAAAGACAGTCTAATTCGAGACCTAAGCACTGATTGATGTTTTCCATGATATTTCGAAGTTGTCTAAACACGCTGCGTTGTTCGGCGAAATTTGTCTCAGGCGCAGGAATCGCCATTAGTCCTCGAAGCGTAATATTCGGTAATTGACTAATTTCTTGCGCTAATTCCACAACACTCTCCGGGGTGATGCCAGCTTTGCTGACCTCATTTTGAAGATTGATTTGAAGCGTGACGTTCAATGGCTGCCTATCTTCAGACCTTAAAGATGAGAGTCGCTGTGCAACCTTGAGTCGGTCAACGCTATGCACCCAATCGAAGTGATGTGCAATGTCCCGACATTTGTTGCTCTGTATTGATCCAATAAAGTGCCAAATGCAATCAAGATCCGTGAGTAAAGGAATCTTTGCCATAGCATCTTGAATCTGATTTTCGCCAAAATGGCGTTGCCCCATTCCGGCGACTGCACGGATATCTTCGGCGGGGTAAGTTTTACTGACGGCGACAAGCGATACGTTTCCCGATGCTCGGCCATACTGCGTTTCAGCAGTTTTGATCCGCGCAACTAAATTTCGATAGCGATCTATTAACGTATTATCTGCGGGGTCAGGCATAACTTTTAAAAAACGCTGTGTTAAGTGATTGATTGCTGAAGCAGCAGTACTGAGCGATTATACTGAAGCCTTACCGCCACCCGACATCTCATAATAAAACTGACATGGACCTATCTGAGTTACTCGCGTTTGCCGTAAAAAATGGCGCCTCAGACATTCACATTAGTGCAGATCTTCCGCCACTGATCCGAATTGACGGCGATATTCGGCGGATAAAAGTGGACTCATTATCGTCGAGTCTCGTGCATGACATGATTTATGACATCATGCTTGATAGCCAGCGGAAAGAATTCGAAGAGCGCTGGGAGACTGACTTTGCTTTTGAATTGCCGAATATTGCGCGATTTAGGGTGAATGCCTTTAATCAGGCTCGCGGCCCGGCTGCTGCTTTTAGGGCTATTCCAACAGAGGTGCTGTCGCTAGAAACAATAAATGCACCGCCCATATTTAGAACACTTTCGGATAAGCACCGTGGCTTGGTATTGGTGACAGGTCCGACCGGATCAGGTAAGTCAACAACACTGGCGGCGATGATCGATTACGTTAATCGTAATCACAAAGGCCATATTCTGACGATTGAAGACCCAATTGAGTTTGTTCATCAAAGCCGGAACTGCCTCATCAATCAGCGGGAAGTCGGTCGTGATACGAAGAGTTTTAGTGACGCGCTCCGATCGGCTCTGCGGGAAGATCCCGACGTTGTGCTTGTGGGCGAGATGCGGGATATGGAAACCATAAGCTTGGCACTGACAGCGGCTGAAACGGGTCATTTGGTGTTCGGTACGTTGCATACGTCGTCCGCGGCTAAAACGATTGATCGAATTATTGATGTTTTTCCCGGGGGGGAAAAAGAAATGGTTCGCGCCATGTTGTCTGAGTCATTACAGGGTGTCATTGCGCAAAGGCTGTTGAAAAAGACAGGCGGCGGTCGTGTAGCAGCTTATGAAATTATGATTGGAACACCAGCGATTCGAAATTTAATAAGAGAGGCAAAAGTCCCGCAAATTTACGGGATGATCCAAACCGGTAAAGAAGTAGGTATGGCCACGATGGACCAGTCTCTTGAAGAGCTTGTTAGTCGAGGAGTAGTTGAACGAGAGGTTGCTCGCCCGTTGGCTGTGGATTCCTCCAAGTTTGAATAACTGATGGACATAATTAATCTTCTACGACTGATGGTCGATAAACGAGCGTCAGACCTTTTTGTGACGACAGATGCGCCGCCGAGCCTAAAAGTGGATGGTCAGGTGCTGCCCATAAAGACGGATGTGCTTGGGGCGCAAGCGTCACAAGATCTCGCTTATTCACTCATGAGTCAGGATCAACGAAATGTATTCGAGGTCAATAAGGATCTGAACTTTGCAATTAATCCGGAAAAGTTGGGACGATTTCGGGTCAACGTATTTCAGCAGCAAGGCCAAGTGGGTATGGTGATCCGACGCATTAGCTCGGCTATTCCAAATTTTAAAGAACTTAATCTTCCTGAAGCGATGATTGAGCAAATTGCCATGCTGCGTCGAGGCCTTGTTTTTTTCGTTGGCGGGACCGGGACTGGAAAAAGCTCAACTCAGGCAGCCGTAATCGGATACCGAAATCAGCACACTCGCGGGCATATTATTACGATCGAAGATCCAATCGAATTCGTCCATCAGCACAATCGAAGTATCGTCTCCCAGAGAGAGGTGGGAGTCGATACGATGTCTTATCGATCTGCTTTGGAAAACGCGATGCGTCAGGCGCCTGACGTTATTCAGATCGGTGAGGTCAGGACGCCCGAGACGATGAAAAGTGCGCTCGTCTTTGCAGAAACAGGTCACTTGTGTCTGGCGACGCTCCACGCAAATAACACCTATCAAGCTCTTCAGCGAATCATTAATTTGTATCCAGATGATGCGCGAGACCACTTGTATATGGATCTTTCTATGAATCTGAGAGCCATTATTTCGCAGCGGCTCATCCCCAATGCGCAAGGTAACGGCTCGGTTCCAGCTGTGGAAATTATGCTTAATTCTCCTTTGATTAGTGATCTTATTCTGCGAGGAGAAATCGCTGAAATTCGCGAGGTGATGGAGAACTCTTCAGATGAGGGAATGATGACCTTCGATCAATCTTTATTCCGACTTCATGAGGAAGGCCTGATCAGCTATGAAGATGCGATGAGAAGCGCTGAGTCTGTCAATAATCTTCGTTTAAAGATCAAGCTGGAAGGGGAAGCCTCAAAAGGCAAGAAGAATCTGGGCTCGACTTTTGATCAAGTCGAATTTTAATGCTGCAGGAATCAGGCATCTGGTCTAAATACTTACGACTTTGCCGGCCACGATAACGGCGGTGACTTGACCTGCCAAACTGCTATCGTCAAATGGTGAATTTCGGCCCTGGCTATAGAAGTCACCGACATTTATCTTTCGTTTGAGACTAGGATTAAAAATACAAACATCGGCCGGTGCGCCGGGTGAAAGTCTTCCGACGTCAATGCCTAAAATGCAGGCAGGATTGAAAGTCACTCTGGAGATTGCTTCGGGGAGCGAGATTACGCCATCGAGGACAAGCTGAAGGGTTAGTGATAGTAAGGTTTCCAGACCCGCAATTCCGGGTTCCGATTCACTAAAAGGCGCAAGTTTTGCATCGAGACCGTGTGGCTGGTGGTCTGAACAAATTGCATCGATAACACCTTCCGAGACCCCTTCACGCAACGCATCTCGATCAGAGAGGCTTCGAAGTGGCGGTAATACATGATAGCGCGTATCAAAATCACCAATATCTTGTTCGCTGAGATGCAGATGATGAGCGGACACGGCTGCTGTCACATTAAGCCCTCGGGCTTTTGCTTCTCTAATTTTCTCAACAGAGCGGGCGCAAGAAATTTGGGTAATATGTGCACGCACACCCGTGGTTTCTATTAGCGCGAGATCTCTCGCAAGTGCAACGACCTCTGCAGCTTCCGGTATTGCGGGAAGTCCAAGTCGGGTACTGATCTCACCCTCGTGAACACAGCCATTCCCCCTAAGCCAGTGATCTAGGGGAGTGAGAAAGACGCTGAGATTAAAAGTACTGGCATATTGCATGGCACGCCGCATCACAAGCGTGTTTTCAATAATATTGTCGCCATTGCCGAGCACCGTGCACCCGGCCTCCTTCAAAGTGGCCATATCCGTAAGCGTTTCACCGCGAAGTCCGGTCGTGAGCGCTCCCATTGGATACACCCGTGCTTTTTC
Organism: Pseudomonadota bacterium; assembly: GCA_018672825.1. Lineage (GTDB taxonomy): Bacteria > Pseudomonadota > Gammaproteobacteria > Arenicellales > UBA868 > UBA868. The sequence continues at coordinate 5,554 of JABHUE010000060.1, forward strand.
CAGTCGGCGACCCCGTTGACGAATCATGTGTACCATCGCCGGTGTGTCTATGATCGGGTTTGTGTCAGGTGGCACACAAACACTGGTTATTCCGCCTTTAATCGCAGCCGCCAGCTCACTCTGCATGCTTGCTTTGTGTTCTTCCCCAGGCTCTCTTAGACGAGCCTGAAGATCAATGAGACCGGGACAGACAATTTGATCTGTCGCATCGATCTGCGAATCGGCCGAGAACTCGTGACCGGCTTTATGTGGATCAACAATCGCGCCATCAGCGACAAACAAATCTCGAATCTGGTCCTCCCCTGAAGCAGGATCAATGACTCGGCCGTTTTTAA
>JABHUE010000079.1 GCA_018672825.1 Pseudomonadota bacterium
CATGCATCAGCTCTTTTTGCGCCTGCGATCGAATCTTGTTGTCTAGCCCCTCAATGTCATGCCAACAGTCTCGAAGCCTGAAAATCTCGCGACAGGCGGTATACGCTCTTACGGTGTCTGCGGGATGGGCGCCTGTTAGCTCATTCATTCGCAAAATAAACCCGGGTCCAACACGATTAATCATATTATTGGTGAGATGGGTTGCGATAATTTCGCGCCGTAGCGGATGGTCTCTCATGAGGGCGTCAAATCTTGGAGACAGGACTTGGGGAAAGTATCGTTTTAAATCTTCAGATAAAAAGATATCCTCAGGCACGTTTGAGTTAAGAAGCATCTGGTAAATTGAGATTTTGCTATGACTCAACAAGACCGCAATTTCAGGTCGGGTGAGTCCTTGGTGACGAGCAATGCGTTCGCTAATTTGTTGGTCGTCTGGCAAATTTTCCAAGGCTCGATTTAACCCATAATTTTCCTCAAGCTGGCGAATTGCTCGGGCGTGCTGATGGATGAGTTGGACAGCTTTATCTGACTCTAAAGACAACGCCTGTGTTTGACCGTAGTTGTCTCGCAGTACAAGTGCGGTTACGGCATCAGACATTTCACTTAGAAGATTATTTCGTTCGCGTTGGGAGATCTCACCAATTTTGACCGCTTCATTGAGCAGAATCTTGATGTTCACCTCATGATCAGAAGTATCTACGCCGGCAGAATTATCGATTGCGTCCGTAAAACACAAACCGCCCCGCTGACTAAACTCGATTCGACCAAATTGAGTGACGCCTAAATTGCCACCCTCACCAATCATCCGGCTGCGCAATTGACTGGCATCAACCCGGAGAATATCGTTAGCGCGATCGCTTACCGATTCGTGGCTTTCGTATGACGCCTTGATATAAGTGCCAATTCCACCATTGAAAAGAAGGTCTACCGGACTTTTTAAGATTTCATGGATCAACTCTTCAGGACTGAGTTCATTTTTAGAGATTGAAAGTGCCTTCTGCGCGGTTTCTGATAAGCGAATTTTTTTGACGGTTCTTGGCCAAACGCCACCACCCGCGGAGATTACAGAGGGATCGTAGTCATCCCAGTTTGATTGCCCGAGATCAAAAAGCCGTTGACGCTCCTTAAAAGAGTTCTCGGGATCAGGACTGGGATCGATGAAGATATGCTTGTGGTTAAATGCCGCGAGCAGGCGGATTTGTCGCGACAACAGCATGCCGTTTCCAAACACATCGCCAGACATGTCCCCAATTCCGACGACAGAGAACGGTTGTGACTGGGTATCCAAATCTAGATCGCGACCCAATCTTTTTACAGATTCCCAGGCACCTTTTGCCGTGATGCCCATCGCCTTATGGTCGTAACCCGTCTTTCCACCAGACGCAAATGCATCGCCTAGCCAGTACTGGTATTCCTCAGCCACGGCGTTCGCGATGTCAGAGAATGTAGCGGTGCCTTTGTCTGCTGCAACCACTAAATACGGATCATCATCATCGTATCTGTACGTCCTTACTGGTGGAATGACGTCATCGCCCTGGTAATTATCGGTCAGATCAAGAAGGCCACGAATAAAGGTCTGATAGCACGTCTTAACTTCATTCAACTGATCCTCTGTCGAATAGTCCAAAAGTCTTCTGACGATAAATCCTCCTTTTGATCCCACTGGAACGATTACCGCATTTTTAACAATTTGGGCTTTCACCAGGCCAAGCACCTCAGTTCGAAAATCCTCGGGACGATCAGACCACCTGAGACCGCCCCGAGCAACACGTCCGCCTCGAAGATGGACGCCTTCGACCTGTGTTGAGAAAACAAATATCTCTACCATCGGACGGGGTTGAGGCATCCGGGTCACCGCCGAACAGTCGATTTTTAATGATAATCGCTCGGGTTGTTTAGGATCATGCTGCTGGAAATAATTTGTCCTAAGCAAGGATTCAATGAGATTAATATATGCTGAAAGAATTCGATCTTCATCAATATTAGTGACGCGCTCTAATCCGTCTTTAAGTTCTGAGCGGATATTGTTCACCAATAAATCACGATCTTGTTTTAAGTCTGGGTCAAATTTACATTCGAACAGACGTACGATACGGCAAGCCATATTTGGATTGCCTGCAAGGGTTTGAATCACATATTCCTGGCTATATCGAAAACGAATTTGCTTTAAGTATCGATAGACGGCACGAAGTAGGGTGATTTGATTCCAATTCAGTTTTGCGCTTAACGCCAGCTGATTAAATCCGTCGTTATCCGATTTTTGAGTCCAGACTCGGCCTAGCAATTCTTCAATGTCTCTCGCATCATTTTCGTTGCTGAGCACTTGTCCAGAGCTATTTTGCAGCTCAAACGAATGGATGAAAATAACGTAACCGGAACGATTAACGACTCGGTAAGGGCGCCCTGATAATGCGCGCAGCCCCATGTTTTCGATCATGGGCAACACATCTGATAGGAATACGGAATTGTTTGGTGAATACAGCGTTAACTGTGTCTCCAAGCGATCCTGTAGCCGCGTAGAGCGAAATCGAATGCCGAGTTTCCCTGTTTTTTGAGCACGCGATAAATGATCAATATCTTCCACAGCTTGCTCAGGCGAATAAATTTCTCGATAGGCGGTCGGAAAGCTGGTGCTCCAGGTATCTGCGTATTCCAGACCGTCTTGATCGCCATATTGCGCTTGTAACGCCCGTCGAAGGTCTTCTGGCCAGGAGCGGGCAAATTCAGAAATTTTGGCTTCAAGAGCAAGCAAGTCAGGCGGAGAGGTTTGCTTGCTATCAGCTCTAATTAAGTAGTGAATTCGGGCAGATATTGACTCTGAGAACTGGACGTCGAACTCATAAGCCGCACCTCCGAAAGCCGCTAGAAGCTCACGTCCGATTCGTTCTCGAAGATCGCTATTAAAACGCTCTCTTGGAACATAAACCAAACAGGAACGAAAGCGTGCAAATCTGTCTTCACGGACAAACAAGCGAACTTGTTGGCGATCCTGAAGGTCGAGGATCCCCATTGTGCTAACGAAAAGCTCATCTCCGGTAACTTGAAACAGATCGTCCCGAGGATACCGCTCAACAATGTTATGCAGGACTTTGATTCCATGGCCGTTTTCAGGCAGGCCACTTCTTTTAAGCAGATTGGTTAGCTTGAGACGGAGTATCGGGATATCAGCCACACTACGGTTATATGCAGAAGCTGAGAATAAACCCAAAAATAAAGTTTGCCGAAACTGAGCTCGCTTGATGTCAGGATGTTGAATCAAGATAACGTCCATGTAGGCAGGTCGGTGAACGGCTGACCTCACACTCGACTTGGTGATGAGAAGAGGCTCTTTAACGTCAAATTTTTTCGAAATATCTTCAGGCAGCATGGTGAGCCGAGAATCCGGATCAGCGGAAGC
>JABHUE010000029.1 GCA_018672825.1 Pseudomonadota bacterium
CAAGATTTAAAGAATTGATCAGCGAATGTTGCAAGCGAGCTGTGAAATACGTGCTCTACTGAAAACGTCGTCACCAAATTATTTTTTTCGAAGAGTTTGATTAAAAGTCGCATAATAAGATATTCAATTTACGGTTGGGACCAAAAGCATGAGTAATGACCTTTGGCGTTTAAGTGCCTGCGAGACCGCTGCTGGAATCAAGGGAAAGCATTTCACCGCCGAAGCGGTTGTGGATTCTGTTGCAGACCGAATAAAAACGGAAAATCCACGTCTTAATGCCATTGTGCTTGATCTGACTGAGGAGGCATTTGCTCAAGCGCATGAAGCCGATCGACAGATCGCGGATGGTGAGGATGTTGGACCGCTTCATGGGGTACCGGTCACAATCAAATCAAATGTTGATGTCAAAGGACAGCCAACGCCGAATGGACTCCCCGCGTTGGCAGAAGTCATCGCGTCGGATGATTCGCCTGTTGTTTCCAATTTTAAAAAATCTGGCGCAATTATCATGGGGCGAACCAATACGCCAGAGCTTTCAATGCGTTTGACGACGGATAACCCGCTATTCGGCAGAACGCTTAATCCATGGGATGATCAGGCGAGCCCTGGCGGGTCCTCGGGCGGCGCGTCCGCGGCCGCCGCAGCAGGGTTTGGCCCTATCCATCATGGGAATGATATTGGTGGATCACTTCGGTGCCCGTCCTTTAACTGTGGCCTTTCGACGGTGAAACCTACGTTTGGCAGAGTCCCTGCTTTTTTGCCTTCAGCGCTTGAGGAGCGCGGACTACTGTCGCAGTTAATTTCTGTGCAAGGACCTATTTGTCGCGAAGTTCGGGATGTACGGTTGTCGCTCAAAGTAATGTCGGCGGCAGATTCACGCGATCCTTTTTGGATGCCAGTCGCGTTTGATGATTGGCCTGAAGCCAAAAAACCAATTCGGGTTGGGGTAACGACAGAGTCTTATGGTCACCCAATTCATCCTGAAATTATTGAGTCAATTGATAGAGCCGCGGGTTACCTTTCCGATGCGGGTTACCAGGTAGAGTCGGTGACCCCACCCTCAATTAATGACGCGGCGAGTGCGTGGTTTACCTATTTGGGCGCAGAATTGGAGGCCTTCTTAATGCCGTCCGCAAAAGCGTATGGCAGTGAAATGATTCAGCAGATTTTCGAGTGGTACTTCGAGATGGGACAGGTCGCAAAACCAGCTGAATATCAGGTTGGGATAAAAAATCGCACCGCCATGACCCGAAAGTGGAATCAATTTCTGGAAGATACGCCGTTACTGCTATCGCCCTATTTTCTTCAACCGACGCCTGACTGGGACTGTGATGCAAAAAGCTTAGAAGGAACACGAGCGCTTTTTGACTCTGCGATTTACAGCACAGGGATCAATTGGGTGAGTTTACCCGCGGGCGTCACGCCAATTGGCATGATTGCAGGCCGCCCCGCTGGAGTTCAGATTATCGGTCAGCGCTTTCGGGAGGATCTGATTCTGGACGCGATGGAAGCCATTGAGTCCCGAGTAGGCATATTGACCCAGCAGTTGTGGGCTCGAGAGGACTAGATCGGTTTTTCTTCTTCTCTATCGGGTGAGGGGACCGCGTGAGTTGCATATTTAGCGGGCGAGGTGAATTGAATAAGCTCGAGGTCATCTGAGCAGGCGATTTCGTCGTGCACGATTCCCGGAGGCTGTAAGCAGCTATCGCCCGGGCGAAAAGTAAATTCCCCCTGATCTTCGTACGTAAATCGTATCCAGCCTTTTAAAACATAAATCATCTGAAAATCAAGATCGTGGGTGTGCTGGCCTGTGTGTGGAAACTCAGTGACCGGTTTTTTGACGCGGAGAATTTGGGCGTTGTATTGGCCGTTTGTCGCTTCGTTGATACCCAGTTCACGATATTCAAAAAATTTCCGGAGGCCCTGGGACCACGTGGCATCTGTGGATCGAGAGACACAAAAGGTATGACGAGTCTTCATAGTTTCTAATTCTGGTGTTAAAGCCTGTCAACAGCGCTTGCAAGTCAAGTTTCACCCAAAGTTTACATATTTTTGGTGAAAATCTTAAAAGTAATTTTTATTAAATATTGAAATCCAAGAAATCGTCCTTATTTTAAAATAATGCAAAAACAAAATAATTCGAATCCAAAAAACTCGAGCGAAGTTCAGGTCCCGCAATCCCTGATTTTAAGAGATGCCATGATGACTGCGTATTCGCTTACCGGCAGCCTGTCTGCAGCCACAACACTATGCTCGACACTTCTTGATGAAGAACTGCCTGAGCAATACCAAGCAAGTGCGGTGCTGACACAATTGCATCATATGGCGATGACCCGACCCAAGCACTGAGGCTTTTTAAATAGTCGGGCTTATTACGGCACTAAAGATTCAGCGCGCGGATTCAATCTCAAAATCCACGCTCTTATCGACGGCCTGTCGAGTGGGAGTGGTAGGTTTTGACGGGAAGTTCCCCGATGTTTTTAAGAACTAGAGCCCGTAGTCGCGGACGACGTTCGCTACCCTAATTCTGAAATCTTTAAAAATACCGGAGGCCCTAGCCTCGGTTTGGGACGCCATATGGTCCGCGTGGCTGTGCCAGTCTTTAACGGCATCCATATCACGCCAGGTTGAAATAGACACGAAGCGCTTGGAATTATTGAGACTTTCAAATCGCTCAACGCTGAGAAAGCCGTCGATCTTTTCAACTTCTTCTCGTAACTGACTGGCAAGCTCGAAATATCGATCTTCAAATTGGGGCTCGGGTTCAAATTCGAATATCACAATGACCATTATTAATTTCTTTGGGCCCCGAAAGCTTACACAGGTATTATTCTAAAAATCACTCTATCATAAAGGAGAGTAAGTTTGCCGAGGTCTGCCAGAAGCACGAATTTTCTTCGACCGATTTACCGGTTGGGTTGGTTTATGATCTGGAGTTTATGGCTCGCAACGCTCGGCATTCTGATTCCTTCTTTTATGCCACATGATGATGTCGTGGGTTGGGGATTTCTTTCGATCGCTGCGACTGCAGCTGCGTACCTTCTCAATCGTTTATGGGACTGGTGGGTAGTGGGTCGTCCGCTTACTTTCCGGCATCGATAATAATATTTTTGGAACCTAACGTTTTGATCGGAGAAGATCTATGAGTTCGCTACCTATTTTTCATAATTTTGAAACGGCTCCAACTCACGTTGCTCCTTTTAGTCACGCGGTTGAGCTAAATGGCTGGATTCAGATTACAGGGCAAATGCCAACTGATCCTAACGATGATTTAGCACCACTTCCAGAGGGCATTGAAGCGCAGACACGTCGCGTTATGGATAATTTGATTATCGTTTTAGACGGTCTCGGGCTTACATTAGCTGAGGTGCTTTCATGCCGGGTTTATCTCACTGAATTCAAGCGGGATTTTGAGCTGATGAATGATGTCTATCGATCCTACTTCCCTTCAGACCGCTTGCCCGCTCGAACGTGTATCGGCGTCACCGGGCTCGCCCGAGACGCGCTCGTGGAAGTCGATATGGTTGCCCATCGACGCTGAGCCGAAACCAAAGCGGACGGGTCTGACGTGAATTTTTTGCGCTCGGCTTGTTACTTGCCAATTGTTTGTCTGATGGTATCGGCGAGTCATTCTGGTACTGCAGATATCCTTGAACCGGCATCAGTTCCGGAGATCACAATTCAGGCACTTCGACTGGCCTGTGACAACGTCAAGGAAGATGACTTTTCGCTCGCATTTTCAGATGTTGTCTCTAGTGCGCGCCAGGACCTCGTTCGGGGTGAGACTATTTTTGGTTGGCGACAAAAAATTGAGTTTGATGATCAGACGCAGGTGGTCGTCCAGCGTATCGCGCCACAGGGTCAGCTCAGACGCGTCAGTGTGGAGCAATTTAAGTCATCTTTACGCCCTGCGGTCCTGCTGGTATCTGATCAGAACTGCCAAATTCACCAGGCCCGTATTATCCGGTATGAAGACGACGTAGCGGTTGGCCTCCAACCATTGAACTCAGAGCTTGTGGCAGAGGGTTCGGAGATCCCGATGAATCCACCCGTTCCCACAGGAGTCGATCCTGGGGGCGTGCCGGTTGCATTAGTTGACTCCGGCGTAAATTATCTCTTGCCAGAAATACAGTCCCGTCTTGCCCGAGAATTGGATGGCCGGATGATTGGATTTGATTATTGGGAAATGGATGATCGGCCGTTTGACTCCCATCCCACGCGATCTGTTTTTTTTCCACAACGGCATGGCACCCGAATCGCCAGTATTATTCTGCGCGAGGCGTCGTCAGCCAAAATACTACCCTATCGATATCCTCGTCCCGATATGTCGCGTATGCATCAATTGATTGCACACATTGCACGCTCGGGGGCGCGCATCGTAAACATGTCGCTGGGGAGTAACACTGCTCGTGATTGGGACGCATTTGAAGGTGCCGCGCGCCGTCATCCACACCTGCTGTTCATCGTGTCTGCCGGCAATAACAACCGCGATATTGATATTGAGCCTGTTTATCCTGCGTCATTAACGCTTAAAAATATGGTGGTGGTCACCTCTTCGGCGGGTGATGGATATCCCGCTGAAGGCTCAAACTGGGGGACAGAAAATGTTGACCTTCTGGTGCCCGGCGAGCGCATTCCAGCGATAGATTTTTCGGGAGAGGGGATCGACGTGTCAGGATCAAGCTATGCGGTTGCCAGGATCACCGCGCTTGCCGCGCGTATTTTGACAGAGCACCCTGATCTCGATGCGATGCAACTGAAGGCAAAAATTCTTTCACTGGCGACTCCTGAACGCGGCGCTTTTGTTAAGTCAGGATGGATAAAAGAGCCGTCGGATCTTATTCGTGATCAAGATCTGGCATCGATTCAGGTGATTACGCAAGAAACATTTACAGAGTTCTCTGGAGTTTCGGACGCGGTGTTTCGACCGATGCTGGTCTTCCTCTCACAAAGTGGATGGACTGCGGATCGTGTGCAAACCTTGATTCAATCAGCATCCAGGATTATTCAACAATGCAATATCGTCATCAGACCCGCATCGCTTGTTTCATTGGCGACTAATGACGGTATCAGGGATTTTTCAATGAGTAATGCAAAACTGATCACCAAAGTGATGAAAAGTGATCGCGCGAGCGTCTTTTTTGTGCGCGACACAGTGGATCGACCCGCTTTTGATGCCGTAGCGTTTGGAACCCGAAATAGTGTGAATACACCTGAATTACGATTTACCGCGTGGGTGACCACGATGACGGTCGATCCGCATATCGCGTTAGCCCATGAGTTAGTTCACGTTTTGATGGATGACGGTACTCATTCCTATGCGCCGAGGAATTTGATGCGAGGGGATACCTCACCGAATAACCTTGAGTTAACCGCCGCGCAGTGTGAGTTGATGCAACGAAACGCCAGGGCAAACGGACTGCTTGAGTAGTCGGCCAGGATAGAGCGAATGAGGAGGTCTCGATGAATTCAACGCATGTCACTTTAAAAGTATGGGACTTAGGGGTGCGAGTGTTTCACTGGCTTTTAGTCGCCCTAGTCGCTGGATTGTGGGTTACCGCAACATCGGATGGAGACTGGATGGTAGTGCATCAGTGGTTGGGGGCGACGGTCATCGCGATTGTGTTTACGAGGATAGTCTGGGGATTTGTCGGAAGCGATACTGCGCGGTTCAGCAGTTTTTTGGTGGGTCCAAAATCAGTCCGTCGATATCTCAAGCGGTTTATTTCTCGAAGAGATGACGTTGCGTTTGTGGGCCATAATCCAGCGGGCGGTTGGTCCGTGATGTTATTGCTGTCGTTTTTGGTATTTCAGGCCCTGACTGGTCTTTGTTCTAACGATGATATCTTTTTTGACGGACCCTTGGCAGGTGTTGTTGGAAAAGATTTGAGCGATGTGATTACAGGCGTGCATCATCAACTGTTCGAAATTCTGATGATTCTGATTGGCGCGCATGTGGTGGCTGTTATCGTGCATTGGGTTTTTAAGCGCGACAATCTGATACGACCCATGGTGAGTGGGGTTAAAAAATTTAAATCAGATATGAAGGCGCCGAGTCTGCAGCCCGCCTGGAAGGCATTTTTCATTGGCGGGACCAGCCTCGCCATTGTGGTGGTCGCGCTTTTGAGCCTGGAATAAATTACACGCCAGGGAAGTTCACACCGTTTAAAGCCTGATTGCGGCCGGCTCAGTTTTTTTCGCGGTATTTTTTGTGGCAGCTTTTACAGGTGCGAGCCGTCTGGATAAACTGATCGCTAATTTGGTCGCGGTCGCCATTTTGAGCGATTTCTTGCAGGTTACTGGCTTGATCTACAAATGCCTGCATTTTTTCAGCGAAATCATCCGCCTCTTCCCAGATGATACTTTTTGCATGAGTGTCGCCAAAGTCGCTGTCCGGGATGAACCCGTTTATGGGTAGACGGGCGAGTGCTGCAACCGCGTTAGCGTGACCCTGGAAATGCGCTAGATTCCAATCTACTTTCCCCTTTACCATGCCACCCATGGGTTTGAAATGCCACGCAATCATGCGAAATGCAGATTGGCGATAGCTAATTGCCTGCTCGATTGTATCGCCCTGATCATGAGCAATGGTTTGAGGGGTTACACTAATTAAAATGAAAACAGCAACAGTCTTTAATATATTCACGATAAGTTGTTCGGCTTTTGGGTTAATACAGATCTGAATTTACCGGGGATTCTAAAAACATGGTTGTGAAGACCAAAGAGATTATGGTGGCGGTTGCGCTTTTGTTTAGTACCGCCAACGCGTTTGGTCTGCCGGCTTGCCAGCCACCGTTGGGTCTTGATGCAGCCGAAGACGAGCACTACTGCATGATCCATATGGTTCGATCAGCCTGTTTAGTGAAGAAAGGTTTTGACATTGAGACTGACAATTGGGTGGTGCCGCTGTCAGCTTACGATGAGTGTACGATTCTCGGTTGCGATCAATTATTAGAGCAAACGGGGTTTATTTCTGATAATTTGTTTCGTCTGGCCTGCAATATTGCGCGGTTTGATCTTGGAAAATAGGATCAACTTCTAAGATAGGAAGCGCCATTCACATCAATAATTGCGCCCGTAGAGAACTCTGCGCCTTCTGAGGCTAAAAAGAGGACCGCGTGGGCAACTTCTTCAGGCCTTGCGACACGGCCTAGGGGACTCTGCTGACGAACGGCATCTCCGTCCGGTCCGTCAAGCACTTTACTTGCCATATCAGTTTCAACAAAGCCGGGGGCAACCGCACCGACAAAAATGCCGTAAGGGGCAACGTGTTGCGCAAGAGATTGAGTCATTGCATTGAGTCCGGCTTTGCTTGCACCATAAGCGGGGCACCGAGGCTCGCCACGAAATGCGCCTCGCGAGCTCACATTTATAATGTGTCCACCTCCATTGTGTCTCATATGGTCGATGGCTTGCCAGCAGAGATTGGCAGGACCGGTGAGATTCACCGCAAGCGTTTGCTGCCACGCAAGCTGCCAATCATCAAACGTAACATCATCGACCGGGTGCGCCTCGAAAATGCCGGCGTTATTCACTAAAACATCAAGTCCGCCAAGTTTCTCGACTGTTTCACGAACAATGCGTTGAGTGGTTTCTGGCTCAGCAACATCCCCCGAGCAGAGAATGTGCCCGGTGCCCTCCAGATTTTTGATTGCGACGTCTGCTGCTTCGTGATTCGAGCCGTAGTGAATTGCCACCCGAGCCCCTGCGGCCGCAAAACGCGTTGCAATCGCGCGTCCGATGCCACGAGATCCCCCGGTCACTAAAATTTTTTTCTGGTCAAAACGCATAGTCAGAGGTTAACTCAAAATTGTCTGTCAGCAGGTACCAGTTCTGGACTGGGCTCTCATGTAGGGCCAGGCAGGATCTGAATGCTGCTTGTTAGGCTCTTTGATTTTAATGTGTAGATTATCCCGTTTAGCCCCATAAATGCGAATAAAGTCAGGCTAACGGTAACGCATCCCTATTCTGGATAGCTAGACCCACTATCAGGTATTCATTTTGGCAAGCAAATGAGTCAGGGGACGTTACTTCTTTTTTCACGAACCTTGCCGAGACCGATGCGAGGATTTTTTAACATTAAGCCAGCCTCCGGCAACGATCAAAAAGACGCCGAGCGTAGCGAGGAAATCTAGAGTGTCACCCCAGATCAGATAACCCAGAATAATAGCAACCGGAATGGCGCTAAAGAAAAAAGGCGCGATAAAAGACATCTCCCCATGCCGAACGGCCACAATCATCAGCGGAAAAGCAGCGCTTACCAATAAAGCTGAAATCAGGATTCCGATACCCAGATTCCAAGTCAGGGGTTGCCATAAAAAGATACTGCCGATGCCTGAACCTAGCGCCGTCACCAGCACGGTGATGAAAGCGATTTGCAGCGGATGGACAGCTTGACTGATGAAGCGGGTCGAAATTTCGCGGGCCGCGCTTGCCAATGAGGCAGCAATCGGCAGCATTAACAACAAACTCCACTCTGTCCCCCAGGGTTTGGTGACAAACAAGACACCGACGAAACCCATTAGAACCGCGAGCCATCGCCATACGGAGTTGGTCTCTTTCAGTAGGAAGATTCCCAGAAGCGCGACCATGATAGGTGACGTCCAGGCGAGCGCGGCGGCGGTCGGTAAAGCAATAAATTGAAGTCCAAAAAGCCAAAATCCAGAAGACATCAACTCAAAGCCCCCGCGTAAAAGTGTAAAAGGTTGTCGAATGCCTGGCATCAAAATTCGGTGACCCTTAATTGCAAGCGCCGTACCGAGTATCAGAAGGATGACTATCGCTCTTACAAAAAGGAACTGAAATGGTGGAATGTCATCCAACATTCCCTTGACCATGGCGTCGCTGGCGGTGACGGCTGTCATGGCCAGTACGACAGCACCAGCTGATCTCAGGTTATTTTTGGTGGTGATTTCCATAGCCGCGGGGTACTTTAAGCCTAAATTCTTTCGAAGTTGTGTGTCGTTTGAGACATATTTCTTCTGAATGGCGTCTTGATCTTGGTGCTCGTAAAATGGGAACGAGATTTGAAACGGGAAACAGTCGACTATGAGTGAATCGAAAAATAAGGACCTAACCGACGAGGAGCTGGATAAACAGTTGCGAGTCATTGCTGACGGCTTCATTGATCTTGCAAACGATCAGGCGCAACGCTTTCATAAAGAGAATGTGAGCGAGGGATTGTTGTATGCTTCTTCGAGATTTAGTGCGTTTGTCGTGGCCTCACATGCGACTGATGTATTGGCGTATGACGAGGATCGGGATCGAGCGATTGACTATTTTGTTGAGCAATTTCGTAAAATGTTGATCGCTAACCTTGATGATTACCGCGGGAGTTTTGAGGATCTTAAGTATTCTCATCTGATGAGTCGAACCCCAAACTAAGACTGCGGGATTTAATTTTGAATTCGCTCACTTCACGCCGGGTCTGGTAAAAACAAAAATAAAAGACAGGTGATCCGATGAAGATTCAAATGAAACATGTTCTCATTCTTTTTGTTGCTCTTTTCACCCTTAGCGCGCAATCAAGTCAAAGTGTAGATCGAGCGCAATTTAGTTCGATGCAGCAGGTGATCGAACGGCAGCTTGACGCGTTCGCGAGGGGTGATGCGACGACGGCATACGCTCAAGCCTCGCCCCTTATTCAAGCGATGTTCCGCAATCAAGATATTTTTATGACGATGGTTCGCCAGGGTTATAGCGCGCTGATTAGTCCAGCCCAGGTCGATTTTCTGGGGGTTGAGAAAACAGCGGACGGTCCGGTGTTTGGCGTCAAGATTTATGCGCGCGATGGCAGCTTATGGCTTGCGGCCTATCAGATGGTCCTGGAGAATCAAGAAGATTGGCGGATTAATGGGTGTCGCGTTACCCGTTATTCGGGTGAGACGACCTAGCCTTAGTCATTTTCACGCCGTGTGTCGATATGGAGTGGTGAATCTGAACCGCTCTCGGTGATTGAGAATACGATGGGTTGACAGCATATTTCGCAATCCTCGACATATTCTGCAAGTTCGAGACAGGGCTCGACGAGCGCGGTAAAGTTTTCGCCACAGTAGGGGCACGCAATCAGATGTTCTTCAAGGTTCATGATCTGATATTCTGCCACGGCAATAAGAAGACATTTGCCTATATTTTTATCTAATCCGGAAAGTATCATGACAGATTACACCCAAATGCCGTGCGAAGCATGTCGAGCAGGAGCCCCGCCCGTTAGCAAAGAAGATCTCGCTGCGTTTTTGCAATCACGAGATCAGTGGAATCATTTGGTCATTGAGGGCGAACCAAGGCTTCGAAGGACTTACGCCTTTAAAAATTTTGAGACTGCTTTGATCTTTACCAACGCGGTCGGAGAGCTTGCTGAGGCAGAGGGTCATCATCCCGCGTTATTGACCGAGTGGGGAAGGGTGACTGTAGATTGGTGGACCCACAAAATACATGATATTCATTTGAATGATCTTATTTTAGCGGCGCGCAGTGACGGTCTTTACGACGGGATGCAGGTGACGGGCTAGCCCGAATGGATCGTACCGAGCGGTTCTACACGATCGATCGTATGATGCGGGGCGCCCGGGGCACGACGCTTCGGGAGATGATGGAAGAGATGGAGATCTCGAGGGCGACCATTCGACGCGATCTCGAATATATGCGTGACCGGCTCGCCGCGCCCATTCAGTGGGATCATGAGACACGGCGCTATCGGTATGAGTCCGTGAGTCAAGATGCAGATCGCTATGCATTGCCGGGGCTGTGGTTCAATGCATCAGAGGTGCATGCCTTGCTGACCATGGAGCACTTGTTATCAAGCTTGCAGCCGGGACTGCTTGAACCGCATATTGAGCCGCTCAGGGATCGGATCCGAAGATTGATTGACAGTGGGGATCACCCGGCTGAAGAGGTCACGCGGCGAATTCGGGTATTACATATGGGAGCGCGCCGCGCTGATAGTGATGTTTTCGGGGTAATTTCCCATGCGCTCTTACGCCGCCATCAACTTGATATTGAGCACCTCAACCGCCGAACGGGAGCAGTGACTCAGCGCCGCGTCTCCCCCCAGCGGCTCGCACATTATCGCGACAACTGGTATCTCGATAGCTGGTGTCATCTAAGACGAAGCCTTCGCAGTTTTGCGGTGGATGCCATTCGTTCTGCCGATACGATCGAGACCCAGAAAGCTAAAGATGTCACGGAGAGCGAGCTTGAGAAAGTGCTCGGGACAGGCTACGGAATTTTCGCCGGGGATGATATTCGAGAAGCCGTATTACGGTTTACGCCGGAAGCGGCCCGATGGGTGTCAGGAGAAAAATGGCATTCGCGCCAGCAGGGCGAGATGAAGCCTGACGGCACCTATACCTTAAAGGTGCCTTACTCTGAAGAGACAGAACTCGTGATGGATATTATGCGTCACGGGGCCGAGGTCGAAGTGATTGCGCCCGACAGTCTGCGTCAAGCGGTGCGAGAGCGTTTGGCTGCTGCTGCGCAACAATATCCCAACTGAGCATGTGCTGAGTCATTTTTTTAAAGACGCTCCGCTGTCTGGCAATGTGCGGGGAATTGCGTGGATGCTGCTAACGGGTACCTTGTTCGTTGGAGTGGTTGTCGCTGTTCGATACCTGGGTACTGAGATGCACCCGATTCAGGCCGCATTCATTCGATATTGTTTTGGCATTATTCTGATCTTGCCATCGCTCACGCGGATGGGCGTTCTCTCGCTGAACCCCCAGCGAATTGGTTTCCACGGGTTGAGGGGTCTTATCCATAGCGGCGGTGTCATGTTATGGTTTTTTGCTATGACTCGAATACCCATCGCTGAAATAACGGCGCTGGGATTTACGACCCCGATCTTTGCAACCTTGGGCGCAACCTTTTTCCTTGGTGAGCGGTTCAAAAGTTTTCGAATGATTGCCATTTTGGTAGGATTCCTGGGTGCGCTAATGATTCTGCGCCCCGGGTTTCGGGTTATTGATATCGGCGCATTTGCGCAACTTGGCGCCGCCCCTCTTTTTGCCTGCTCCTATTTGATGGCTAAATCTGCGACTCGTAAAGAGTCAAGCGCAATGATTGTGGTGTTGCTGTCAGTATCCTGTACGTTCGTCCTGGCGGTACCCGCGTTGCTGGTTTGGCGCGAGCCGACCTTGCCGGAACTTACGCTGCTTGCGGTGACCGCGGTACTCGCAACCGCGGGACACTACTGTATGACTCGCGCCCTAAAAGCGGGTGAAGTTTCCGCTGTGCAACCGTTCACTTTTATCCAGCTCGTTTGGGCAACACTCCTGGGACTGATTTTGTTTGATGAAAGCCCAGATGTG
This sequence comes from Pseudomonadota bacterium, assembly GCA_018672825.1. GTDB lineage: Bacteria > Pseudomonadota > Gammaproteobacteria > Arenicellales > UBA868 > UBA868. The sequence continues at coordinate 12,306 of JABHUE010000029.1, forward strand.
TGGATTTGGTGTGGGGGTGCCGTCATTGTTGGCGCGGCAAGCTGGATGGCCCATAAAGAAGTGCGAGCCATCAAATCGCGCTCGCGCGACGGTTAGATTGAATTGTCGTTGATAACAAGGGCATTTTCCCGTTGTGCGGTGGTTTGGCCGACACCCGAGTCTAGGGTCACCATGTGAGACTGTGGTTGCGCATAATCTAGATTCCGAATGCGCTGAATTCTTCAAAAATTGATCAATGCTCCACCTGCACCATTCCAACCAGCTTGAGAATCTCTCTGACCAGTTGTCGGAGACCTTGAAGACGCCGTCAGGTGCGGTTATGTCGCCTGAGGTTGTTGCTATTCCGGGGACAGCGATCAGTGAGTGGCTTACGATTTATCTCGCGAAGCGCCATGGTGTGAGTGCGAATATGCAGTGGTTGTTGCCCGCGCGATTGTTATGGAAAGCTTTTCGCGATGTGCTACCCAACGTTCCGGATACCAATGCCTTTTCGGCTGATGCGCTAAGTTGGCGAATTTTCCAGGAATTACAGGACGAGGAATTTGTAAGTCGTTATTCGCAATTAAGTCGATATCTTGATCAAGGCGATTTACATAAGCATTGGCAGTTGGCCAGACAGATGGGTCGACTCTTCGAACAGTATCTTGTTTTTCGTCCTGATTGGATTAGCCATTGGGAAGTCCAAAAAACAGAAGAATGGCAAGGCGCGCTTTGGCGGCAAATGATGTCGCGGGGCCACTCTGAACACTGGCTACATTTGAGGAAAGCATTATTCGATTTTTTAAAACAAAATCCTGAAGCCGGACAAAAATTACCTGCTCGAATTTCACTTTTTGCGTTGACTGGATTATCTCCCGAATTTTTAAACCTTATATCGAATCTTGCCGAACATACTGATATCCATATTTATCACCTGAATTTCAGTCATGGCTTTTGGGCCGATATTGTGAGTGATCGAGAGCGCGCACGACTTATTGCCCGTGAGGGGGAAGATATCGCTATTTATCTTGATCGAGGGAATCGATTGCTCGCATCAATGGGGCGTACTGGACGGCAACATCTTTCTCAGCTTCTCGAATTGAATGCCCTTGAAACGGAATCCTACTCGGTACCCTGCCGTGCGAGCTTGTTGGGGCACATTCAGGCCGATATTACTGAATTGAGAGACAGCTCTATTCATGACGCTCATGAGGTGACGCCAGAAGATCATTCTATTCAGATTCATATCTGTCACGGCCCGATGCGAGAGATCGAGGTGCTGCACGATCAATTATTGGATGCCTTTCAGCGGGACGCTAGGCTCACCCCGGCAGACGTGAGGATATTTATTCCGCGTCTTTCGGACTACGTCCCTTTTATTGACACTGTTTTTGGCGCTGCCCATGGCACACGCCATATTCCCTGGACCTTGGCGGAAAGCGCTCTGCCTGTTGAAAGCGGAATGACAAAAGCGTTCATGTCCCTACTCGAACTGCCAGATACACGGCTGGATGCCCAACGCATCAGCGCATTACTCGATTTTTATTTTATTCGACGGCGCTTTGGCTTGGACGATGTTGATGTGGATACGATCAGTGGATGGATTCGACAGCTTGGGATTGTCTGGGGCTATGACGCACAACATGTTGATGATCTTAATCTGAATCTCAGGGGTGGCCACACATGGCGAGGCGGTATTGACCGGTTGTTGCTTGGTTTTGGAATGGGAGATCTTGGAGAAGATGTGTCAGGTGTATTGCCAGTGTCTCCGGGTGATTCAAGTGCAGCTCGGGCATTAGGCCAGTGGCGCACCTTTATCGAAGCGGTGATAAATCTCCAGTCGTTGATGTCCGGGCAGCATGCAGTGTCACGTTGGGTTAGCATATTTAACGACCTTCTTGACCAGTTTTTTTTCTTCGAAGAACAAGAGAGCGACGCGCTCGTTCGACTTCGTCAGCAAATCGCGACGCTTGCATCTGATGCCGCCTCGGCTAATCTCGAAATTTCGCTGCCTTTATCAGTTGTGAGATCTGTCCTTAAGGAGAAATTGAAAACGACTTCAAGTGGACGCTTTATGAGCGGCGCGGTGACTTTTGCTAACTTGGCACAGGGTCGTTGCGTTCCAGCGGAGCGAGTATTCCTGGTCGGTATGAACGCGACTGATTTTCCAGGACGAGACAATTCGCACGGCCTCGACCAAATGACGCTCAATCCAAAACCCGGTGACCGGAATCGGCGAGATGAAGACCGGTTTGCGTTTTTGGAGGCGCTGATGTCGGCTCGAGAGTCTTTTTATGTGAGTTATTCAGGATTAAGCGCTAGGGACGAAAGCGTTCAACCACCCTCAATCGTGGTCAACGAACTTTTAGAGGAGATAAAAGCGGTTTCAGTGGGGACAGATATTGAGTCAAGATGGATAACCCGGCACGCCTCCCAACCTTTTAGTCGGCGATATTTTGAGGGGGCACCCTCTCTATTCACCTATGCCAACGAAATGACGCCTGATCACCCGGGAGCCTCGGGAGCTCGGATGCCTCTGTTCAAGCAATCCCTGCCCACGAACGCATTATCAGAGGTATCAACCGCGCGCTTGATTGAATTTTTTGTAAATCCGGCGCGATCGTTATTGCGTGATGAATTAAATATTACGTTAGATCGTAGTGACGGGATGCTCCCCATAAAAGAGCCGATGTGGCCGGATTATCGAGCCATGCGGAAGTTAGTTGAGCAGGCAGTGTCTTCCCAGTTCGACGAAGAAGAGAAGTCCCGTTTTCAAACGCGCGCCCGATTGGGCGGGATGCTTGCGGCTGGTAGCGCCGGCGAACTTGCGCTTGATACGGCATGGACCGCTGCTGAACGACTATGCCGGGCAACTGTCAAAATTGCCGGGGACGAACCATTTGAGTCTGTGACGGCCGTGCATCAGGTTGATGACTGCACAATCTCAGGTGTGCTTGAAAATATCACCCCGGCCGGACAGATTTTGTGGTCTGTTGATGGTGCAACGCCTTGGAATCTGATTCGGGCGTGGTGTCAGCATTTGCTCCTGAACGTACTGGATGATTCTCCGACTCGCTGCAGTTTCCTGATCGGTTCGGAAGAGATCGTTCGATTCAGTCCGATCGACGAGGCAAGTGAGAATCTGAGTGCGTGGGCCTCGCGTTATCAACAGGGCCGAACTCGACCGCTGCCGTTTTTCCCCCGAAGCGCGCTAAAGTTTGTCGAGGGAAATGAGGCTTCACTTAAACCCGCCTACGAGATCTGGCTGGGC
>JABHUE010000027.1 GCA_018672825.1 Pseudomonadota bacterium
TATGAACGGCCGATCGATTTACTGGCCTCGGGGCAAGGTTTTAGGGGGCTCAAGCGCAATTAATGGACTGATATATGTACGCGGCCAAGCTGAGGATTATGAAAGCTGGGCGCACATGGGAAATAAGGGCTGGTCGTGGAGGGAAGTCCTTCCTTACTTTATTCGCTCCGAGCGCAATGTTCGTGGAGCCGATTCGTTTCACGGCGGTACCGGGCCTCAAGGCGTATCGGATATCGGCATGCCGAACACATTGGCCCAGGCATTTATTGATGCGTGCGCCGAGGCAGGGGTCCCGAAAAACAGTGACTTTAATGGTGAAAGTCAGGAGGGCGCGGGTCCGTATCAACTGATCACCTGGAAAGGTCGGCGCTGTTCAAGCGCAACGGGATATCTAAAGCCTGCACGATCCCGGAAAAATCTTTTTATTGAGACTGACGCCCAGGTTTGCAGGATCAAGTTTTCCGGCACTCGCGCTAACGCCGTAGTCTTTTCTCAACGCGGCAGGATGAAAACAGCGGTAGCGAGGCGAGAAGTCATCTTGAGTGCGGGTGCACTTCAATCGCCACAGCTTCTCCAGCTATCGGGTATTGGCGATGCTACGACGCTGCGAAATCTTGGGATCGACGTGTTGTTGGATCGACCCCAGGTGGGACAGAATCTGCAAGACCATCTTCAAATCCGGGTGATGCATCGCTGTAATGAGCCATTGACCACGAACGATGATTTGCGGAGTTGGTCTCGAAAAATCGGAATGGCTGTTCAGTATGTTGCCAAGCGCGCAGGCCCGATGGCGGTGGGCATTAACCAGGCGGGCGCATTTGTACGAACGCGCGCGGACCTCGAACGACCAGACATCCAGTTTCATTTTGCGGCGCTCTCATCGGACTTGCCGGGCGCGCCACTACATGATTTTTCAGGATTTACGTCGTCCGTATGCCAGTTGCGACCCACGAGTCGGGGTCATCTCAAGATTACCAGCAATGATCCTTTAGCGCGGCCGGAAATTCATCCCGGCTACCTGTCAACAGAGGAAGATCAAAAAACAGTGGTTGCGGCTTTACAGGTGACTCGCCGCATTGCACAGCAACCCGCGCTCGCAAGGTTTATCGTCGAAGAATATAAACCCGGGTTCGATACACAAACGGATGAAGCATTACTCGAGTTTGCTCGTAATAACGGCGTGACAATTTTCCACCCGGCGGGGACATGTCGTATGGGGATCGATGATAATGCGATTGTTGATCCCAGTCTGAAAGTTAAAGGGGTTACAGGTCTGCGCGTTGTTGATTGCTCAATTATGCCGACACTGGTGTCTGGAAATACGCACGCACCGGCTGTGATGATTGCGGAAAAGGCTGCCGATATGATTCTGAACAGCGTCTAAATTGTGCCGGCAGTTGATTCGTGTCACGAGTCTTTTTGAGCGTACTGTAGTACAGATTTTACAGCCCGCTGCCAAGACACCATCCGCTGACGTCGATTTTCCGAATCCAAAGTGGGCGTGAAGTAATCAGCGCCGGCGGATTCTGAATTTGATTGTTTGAGCGATCCATACAGACCGGCCTGCAGGCCGGCTAAACGGGCAGCGCCAAGCGCGGTGGTTTCTATTAATGTGGGCCGTTGGACTTCCAATGCAGTCATGTCTGACAGGTACTGCGCCATCCAATTGTTTCGTGCCATGCCGCCATCAATCCGAAGAACGCTTGCGTTTTGTCCGTAATCTTGAGTCATGGCTGATATGAGTTCAGCGCTCTGATAGCACACGGCTTCAAGCGCCGCTCTTGCAATATGCGCTCGATTGGTGTCTCGGGTCATGCCAACCAGAGCGCCTCGCGCATGCGGATTCCAATGTGGCGGACCAAGCCCAGTAAACGCCGGTACGAGAAATACCCCCTGGTTGTCAGAGAGGCTCGCCGCTAGCGCTTCCGTTTCACTCGCTGAATCAACAATGCCGAGTTGATCTTTCAACCATTGCACCGTCGCGCCTGCCATGAATATCGAGCCTTCCATGGCATAAAAAGGTTGTGCTTTCAGACGGTAGGCCACTGTCGTGAGAAGTTGGTGATTAGAGACAATGGGTTGAGTTCCGGTATTCAACATGGCGAAACATCCCGTGCCGTAGGTGCTTTTTAGCATGCCGCGCTCAAGACAGCCCTGGCCAATTAATGCCGCTTGTTGGTCACCGACGAGAGCACCGATCGGGATTGCATGCCCGATAATATTCGGGTCAGTGATACCAAAGTCGTTTGCCGTGTCGCACACCTCTGGCAGTAAGGCGCTGGGAACGTTAAATATTTCTAATAACGCGCTATCCCATTCCTGCGTCTTGATGTTGAACAGCGCTGTGCGTGACGCGTTGGTTGCATCAGTCGCGTGTACCCTGCCGTTGGTTAATCGCCAGAGCAGAAAGCTATCGATCGTGCCAAAAGCCAGCTGACCTTTTTCGGCCTGAGCGCGCGCGCCGGGGACATGATCAAGTATCCATGCAATTTTGCTGGCAGAAAAATAAGGGTCTAACCGCAGCCCGGTTCGGGCGACCACTTTATTTTCGAGCCCCTGTTTTCGAAGCGTATTACAAATATCGGCAGTGCGCCGATCTTGCCAGACGATTGCGTTGTAAATCGGCTTGCCGGTGGCGCGATCCCAAATAACGGTGGTTTCCCGCTGGTTAGTAATACCAATCGCTACTGGCGACAGACTGGCGTGCACAAGTGCATCTTGAACAACGTGATGCACCGAAGACCAGATATCCTCAGGGTCATGTTCCACCCAACCATCGGCCGGAAAATACTGGGAAAAGTCACGCTGTGAGGTGTACTGTGATCGGCCGCTCTCGTCAAAAAGGATAGCTCGGGAGCTCGTCGTGCCCTGATCTATTGAGAGAATTGATTGCGTTTTCGCCAAAGCCTTATTCCGTCGTTGGCTAGAGCCCCCTATGCTAGCGGATTTGATATCGAAACTGCTGATCGTTTTTGAGCTGGGCTCGCTTGTGATCCTGAAATCATAGTTTTAATCTAAACCCTTTAATATGCCTAGCGGATCAGTATGAAGACGTCCTCAGGCGTCCCTTCGCCGAATCTCTTATCTGAGCTGAGGGGTTTTTTTTGTTCTCGACACATAATAAGATTGGCATCAAATTTTGTATGACTGTTTCCAGATTCAATTTATGGGAGAAGATTTCTGAATATCCATTTCCAGAGCGTGACACTGTCAAAACGCTATCCCCTTCGTATTAGTCGTGGCGAATCCGCAGGATCGGTCAATCTTTTTTGTACCGTGACTGAAGACGGTGTATCCGGATTGGGAGAAGCGGCACCTGGCCGGTTAACGGGTGCCGAAAGCGCAGAGGATTGTGAAAATCAGATCAAGGATTTTCTCGGTGAAAATACACAAGCACTCGATAATCCGTTCGACGGATGGCAAATGGCTCGTGATGCCGGTGTTGCGCCATGCGCCTGGGCCGCCGTCGATACCGCGCTTTGGGATCTTTTGGCGCGTTCGCAAAGTAAGCCGCTGTATCGGTTACTCGGATTGCCAAGACGCGCGGTACCGACCTCGGTCACGATTGGCATCCTCCCGCCCGATGTCGTCCGCGAGCGGGTACCTGAGGTTATTCAGCGAACGGGCGCCCGGTATTTGAAAGTGAAGCTTGGAAGTCCGGAAGGGCTTGATGCAGATTGTGAAATGTTTAGCGCGGTTCAAGAAGCGGCATCCTCTTTTGACGTCAAAGTCAGAGTGGATGCGAATGGCGGGTGGAACCTCAAGGATGCTCAAAAAATGATGACTTGGTTAAAAAAGCACGATTGCGATTATGTTGAGCAGCCCCTGCACCATAATAATGACGACGAGCTACCCACGCTCTTTAAGGGTCGAGCGCTTCCTATTTTTATTGATGAATCGTGTAACTTTTCTTCCGATGTTTCGCGTTTAGCGCATTGTGTTGATGGCGTTAATCTAAAGTTAATGAAATGTGGCGGCATCACAGAAGCGCTTCGGATCGTGGCCACTGCCCGGGCACATCATTTGAAGACGATGATTGGATGCATGGGTGAGTCCTCAGTCGCGATTGGGGCGGGGGCAGCGATCGGCGCTTTGTTTGATCATATTGATCTTGATTCACACCTTAATCTTTTGCCTGATCCTGCGACAGGACTCGAACTGTCAGACGGGATCGTTAATGTGATTCCCGGTGCATTCGGGCATGGAGCTACTCTCTCATGTTGAAACCCGATCAAAAATTAGCGATTCATTTTTTTGAACAGATAGACAAGCTGAATGGCAAGATGGGGCATGGCGTACTTCGCTACTCCCGAAATCCGATTGCGTGCGCGATTGACCTGAACCATGGAGGTCGTTCCACTCGCAATCTTTTGGATTTTGGCCCTGATGTACCTATTTACTCGAACGTCGAGTCAGCAATGTCTGCCGGCGGGGAGGTCCTGATTCTTGGAATGGCGCCGTCGGGTGGTCTTCTACCGCCCGAGATGGTCGAAGAAGTTGATCGAGCCGTGTCAGCAGGAATGAGTGTTATTAACGGACTTCATGAGCAGCTTGGACCTCGTTATCCTAATTTGCCAGAGGGTCAGTGGATTTGGGATATCCGCCAGGAGCCGAAGGATCTCGGGATTGCCTGGGCACGGGCCGCTAAATTGAGTAATCGTCGTGCCTTATTGGTGGGGACCGATATGGCGGTCGGAAAAATGACCGCTGGACTTGAGATCTGGCATGCGGCACTCCGTGATGATGTGCGCGCAGATTTTTTGGCCACCGGGCAGATTGGCATCTTGGTCAGTGGCAAGGGCGTGCCGCTTGATGCGATTCGTGTGGATTATGCCTGCGGTGCTATTGAGAAAATGGTACTTGAGGCAGCGGATGCGGATCTCGCAATTATCGAAGGCCAAGGATCGATTGTGCATCCTGGCAGCACCTCAACGTTACCTCTTATGCGAGGATCATGTCCGACCCACCTTATACTCTGTCATCGCGCAGGTATGACTCATCTCGATACCGTAGGCGATCAAGTTAAAGTCCCGCCACTCAACCAAATCATTGCGCTCTATGAGGACATTGCTAATGGCTGTGGCGCCTTTAAACGTCCTGTAACAGCAGGAATCGCGCTGAATACCGCTCACCTGAGTGAAGCGGATGCGAGCCGCGCAATTGCGCAGACTGCAGATGAGACCGGTCGTTTAACTTTGGATCCGGTACGTGATGGGGCAGACGCGCTCGTAAAGGCGCTGATGGATTAACGGCTCAGTTGATGGGTCGCGCGACTTGGAAAGCCAGCGGCTAACAATCCCTCAATAAGCGGTTCAATGTACTCTGGTTTTTCGAAAGGATAGGCGCGGCGGGAATCTTCAACGTGATAGAGGGGTGCTTCTTCCATCGCAAGTTCTCGCTCTGTTGCTGCTAAGGATCGGTATCCCAGTTGAGCATAACTTGCGGCTAATAGTCTTCGATGAAAGCGGTTGAGAACCGGAATCGCTTGAATGATATCTATCACATCTTGATAGCGACCAATGTTGTAGCAGCTGATGCTGAGACCCCAGAGATACCAAGTTGGTGAAAAGGGATTGTGCATTAATGCTTCCTGCAATTGATCGAATGCATTAGGGGCCTGACCTCGAAAAACCAGAGCCAAGCCACGGCCAGCGAGGGCATCGGCGTGGTTTGGATTTAGCAAAATCGCCCGATCCAGATGATGAATGGCTAGGGCATGTTTTCGATGCCAAAGTGCCGTTATGCCGAATACCGCATGAGCCTCGCTATCCATCGGATCAAGCTCAAGTGCGCAGGCCGCGTTTTCGAAGGCAAGCTTGAGTGATATATCGGGGTCAGGTGACCAGCCCATCAAAAATTCAACAAGTAGAGATAGGGCAAGTCCAGAACGAGCAGCGGCAACCTCTCCATGTTTTTCCAGGATTTTTTCAAGCACGGTTCTTGCTGATTGAGAGTCGTTACTGTTTTGCATTCGGTAGATGAAGCGCCGCGCTCGAAGCAGCTGCTCATAGACCGCGGAATCACTTTGAGAAGCACTACTCTGACGAACAGTGACTTCAATGTTATTCACTAAAGTGGTAACGATTTTTTTTGAAATACTCCCGGACAAGATTTCGAGACTTTGTTCATTCAGGTTAATTGATTCTGACCAGACATATTGGCCGGTTGGCATTTCAAGGAGTTGAATTGAAATCTTGATACCGTGCGGATTATTGTGAAACACGCCTTTGACCACAAACCGAACTCCAAGTTTTTCAGTAAGACTGCCAGTATCTGTGTTCGCTATTTGAGTTGATAACGCAGTTTGTGGGCCTAAAATAATGACTTGTCGAAATCTTGACAGAGCATCAATTAATTCAATAGCAAGACTTTCGCCTAATTCGTCGAGTTCGGGATGCCCCTTGAGTGTCGTGAATGGAAGAACCAAAATTGAGGGTTTTTCGTGTTTTATTAAGCGGTCCGCGACCTCTAGGGCCTCACTCCCGGTTCGGAGTAGATATGCGTTGACCGGATTTGTGATGTGTCGTAGTAACTTGCTGCCCATTGCCTTGCAGCGCTGTTTATTTTCGCTATTAATCTGGGCGTAAGCAGTTTCCGAGATAAAGATTCCACCTGGCGGCGCAATTTCTTGAAGTCTGGCTGCTATGTTAACGTCGTTGCCAAAAGCTTGGTCACCTTCGACTAAGGCATCGCCAACGTGGATTCCCATACGAACACGAACACGTTGACCCTCAGGCAATGTCCTTGCAATTGATGAGAGATAGCGTTGGATATTTTGGCTCGCAAGGATCGCACCCTGAGCGGTTGGGAATATGGCTAGAAAACTATCACCAGCGGTGTTGATAACTTCGCCATGATAATTAGAAACAAGATCATCAGCCTGCGAAAATGCATTGCGCACGGCATAGAAGGTTGAGTCTTCGTTCTGTGCTGTTAATCTGGAGAACTCGACAATATCGCAGTGTAAAATTGCAATAAATCTTTTTTGTTGGGCGATACGCATCTGTTTTACGTTTTCAATGCCAGTTAAATTCGGCTAAGAATAGTTTTTTTATCACGCAATCCAATTAATACCAACAATTTTTGTCTGAGGGATCTAATTTCAGATGACTCGTTTTTACTACCTGTTTTTTCTAATGCTATCGACTTTCAGCCCAATTTCGATTGCTGATGAACGATTTTCAATTAGCGCCGGTGGCATGCTTTTTGGCGATCTTTACTATGTATCCAAATCTCATCTGCCGGATACAACTGAATCAGCAGGGTGGGTGACTCGTCGGGGGGTTTTGACCGCCAACGCCAAGGCGGGGGAGAACTGGTTTGCGAGAGCTCGGGTTGAAGCGTTCGATGAAGGAAACGCAGAAGATTATGATCTTACGGGTCAGGGAAGAGATCTTTATATCGGTCGCAAATTAGGACAGCACGCTATCACGGGAGGCTTGATTCCCACGATTAGTTACGATGTGATCGAACATCATTGGAACAAGCGGTATCTGGTCCGCCTTGCGCCAGATTTGCATGGCGTTCCTTCAAGAGATTTGGGAATTTCTTTGAAGGGTAAGATCTCAAATGATGCCCGCGTGTCTTATCGATTGATGTATGGCTCGAGCGCAACTTGGGAGGCCGATCACAATGCTTATGACAAGTTTATGGGTGCTGTGGTGTTCCAGCCAACTGAGGAATCACTTCTTGAGCTGTATGTCGATGAAGAGCCCCGTCCGGGAAATCATGATCGCTCAACGGCCCAGGTTTTTGCGGGTCGAAAAACAGAGCAATATTTTATGGGCGTGCTCTACACCCATCAGGATCGCCAGAGTGATCCACCACTTGAGGTCGCAGCGCTTCTTGGAACCTTAAAAGTTACGTCAAGTGCTTCGCTTGTTTCCCAGTTTCATTATTTATTTGAACCGAGTCCGAAAGGAAACAGTATCACTTATTTACCGTTCGATCCGTCGGCACGCGCGTCTAATATTGTCGCAGGCATTGAGTTTTCTTTAGGTCGTCAATTGCTAATTACGCCAAATGTTGCATGGACCGTTTATGATCAAAATAGTCAGGGTGTTCGACCAGAAGATGACTTGCAGGTGCGGTTGACGGTGTTTTTTAATTTTGAATAACTGACTCGATGGAGTGAGGTATTTTGATTATCCTGTAACGCATTGCTTCCTAGTTTGATCTGTCGCGAGAGCAGTTTTGACTGATTTTCATGTGCTGATACTTTTAGACGCATCCGATGGGGACAATTTTTAGCCGGTTCATTGGGCGTTTTAGCCGGCAATCGGGTAGGTATTGGTTAGATAGACTGCCGAGAGGAAGCTCGAAAAATGGATTACTCAGGAGAAACATGTTCGATTAAACAATTATTTATCTATACAATATCGTCCACTTTAGAAGATAGCGACGGCAGTTAGCTGAACATATGATGCGCGACCATATCATTTTGATGGACACCACCTTAAGGGACGGCGAGCA
>JABHUE010000087.1 GCA_018672825.1 Pseudomonadota bacterium
ATGAAAATATCAGCTTCTGACGTTCGGATCGGCAATTTGGTTGAGTATCAGGGAAAACTCTGGCGAATTTTAAAAAAATCTCATGTAAAACCGGGAAAGGGAGGCGCTTTCGCACAGCTCGAAATGAAGGCAATTTCGGATAACACTAAGCTCAACGAGCGTTTTCGATCCGAGGATAAGCTGGAAAAAGCCCACGTTGAACCAAGACAAATGCAATATCTATATCCTGACGGCCAGGATTTTATTTTTATGGATCTCGAGACATTCGAGCAAATGTCGATTGCAAATGATGATCTGACGGGTCAAGCTGACTTTTTGCTGCCAAACGAGGAAGTGCAAATTAACTTCTACAATGAACAGCCAATCGGAATCGAGTTACCGGCGAGCGTTGTCATGAAGGTCGAGGAGACCGAAACGGTCGTTAAAGGGCAAACGGCCGCCGGATCAGGTAAACCCGCGATCGTTGAAACCGGGCTACGAGTGATTGTGCCTCCGTTTGTAAATACAGGCGACAAAATCAGAATCAACACCGATACTGGGGAGTACATGGAACGGGCCGATAGTTAATTGGGTCCTAGTGATCCAGATTTAATTCCAGAATTTTCTGTCTTGCCGCATTGAATCTATCGGCGTGTTGTAAAAATTTCTGGCTACCTTTCATTTTACTCAAACGCTCGAGAGATTCTTCAGAGAGTTGGGGTAAGCGCGGACCGCCCAACACTTCGTCAGCGGCGTGATCACTGTTACACAAAAGGATCAGGTCACACCCCGCCCGTCTAGCGGCAATTACTCTCTCGACCGGGTCCCCAAACTGAGACAACGCCCCCATCATAATATCGTCGGAAACGATTAACCCGTTAAACCCAAGTCGATGTCTAAGCTCTTTATTGATAAATAAGCTTGAAAATGTCGCGGGCAGTTTGTCAATGTTAGGAAAAACAACATGACAGGTCATCACCGCGTTTATTCCTTGTGACTCCATATCCTGATAAACGGCCATGTCTCTGAGTCGAACCTCCTCTAGCTGTCGACCGTCGCTGGGCAGGTCAAAGTGTGGATCGTCGACCACTCCACTGTGGCCCGGAAAATGCTTGGCGACCGCTTGCATGCCCATCTCACTTAACCCGTTGGCAAGAGCGCGAGACAAAGCGCTAACGACTTCAGGTGAACGATGAAATGATCTCCGCCCAATTGCGATATTTGATGATTCAAGGTCAACAACAGGAGTAAAACTAAAATCCACCCCAACAGTCCTTAATTCATAACCCAGCACTCGCCCGATATCTAGCGCGAGATGTAACCCGCTATCTGTGTTTTGCTCAAAAGCCTCGCCCACCATTGCCATATTGGGCAAAACCGTGAATTCGCTTTTAAACCGCTGGACAACTCCCCCCTCCTGATCGACCGCGACCAGTAATGAAGGGTGTCTTAGATCATGGATTTCCTGAATCAATTCGATCAATTGCTGCCGATTTTCATAATTGCGTGAAAATAAAATCACCCCGCCAACGTCGGGATGCAATAAGCGATGACGGCTTTGCGAGTCCAGAGTCGTACCTTCGACACTGATCATCAATTGGCCCAAAGCCAAGGGGGTATTCATGATTTAGTTTCTCTTGATCTGGTCTGAACTGAGTCTAAAAAGGAACTGCTCCCCTTCTCGATAAGATCAAGAACCCGATCAAATCCGTCAACCCCGCCATAATAGGGGTCAGGTACAACCCGCCCATAATGCTCAACGGTAAAATTTAATAGAAGGTCAACGACCGCGGTCGCGGTGTCCGGCCGAACAGAGATTAAATCGTCCAAGTTGTCGTGGTCCATCACCAGAATATAGTCAAAAACTAAAAAATCATTAGGCAGGACCTTTCGGCCAACTAGCATTGAAATATCGATACCACGCGCCAGCGCTGCCGATTGCGCACGGGGATCCGGTGACCCGCCGATGTGATAATCGTGCGTCCCTGCCGAGTCGACCAAGAATTGGCTCGACAATCCCTCGCCCTCAATCAAATGCCGAAAAACCCCCTCCGCTGAAGGAGAGCGACAAATATTGCCCATACAAACAAACAATACGGAAGTTTTCTGGAGCGACAAATCCTACTCCGACCGACTGAACAACCGGATGGCGGCCTCGAGGTCATCGAGTGTATCCACACCGGAAGATGGCGCTTCGCGGGCGTTAACGACCACAATCTTGTCGCCGCGCCACAATGCCCGCAACTGTTCCAGTCGCTCAGAGTTCTCAAGCGGTGTTATTGGCTCTTCAGTAAATTCATGAAGATAGCAAACGCGATAAGCGTAAATGCCAATGTGTCGACGCGCTAATCGCCATGGCACACGATCAGCGCCACCCTCTGCATCGTTGCGCGCGAACGGAATCCCTGCTCTCGAAAAATATAGCGCAAAGTTTTCCTTATCTGTAACAACTTTGACCACGGCAGGATCAATAAATTGCCCAGGATTATCAAGGCCAGTTGCCGCAGTCGCGACACTTGCCAAAGGATTAGCAACCAATGCCTCTACGACCTGATCAATTAACGCGCCCGGCATATCAGGCTCGTCTCCTTGAACATTGACCACAATATCATCAGCATCAAGCTGGAGTGAAGTCGCGGCTTCAGCGACACGATCCGTGCCACTCTGGTGCGAGCCCGAAGTCAAACAGACCTCTCCCCCGAAACCATGGACGGCTTGGCTAATCCCATCATCATCAGTCGCAACGACAATTCGAGTTGCGGAAGACGTCTTTACCGCTTCGTACGTGCGTTGAATTAATGTTTTACCTGCTACATCCCGTAAGGGTTTCCCCGGAAGTCGTAGGGACGCAAACCGTGCAGGGACGATCACGCTGAACTCAACCATTTGCGATCCTTTGTCCTATGACGCGCTCAATATTTTCAATCAATTGATCGGGAAGTATGGTTTCCTGGTCTACCGCCCACCAGCTTTTTTGCGCAAATTCACGACACTTAACCTCGTCTTTAGTCGTCATCAACACGGTACGATCTGAAGGGAGATCCCCAATGGTGAACCGATGGTGATCGCTAAAAGCTAAAGTCTCAAATTGGATAGACTTTGCCGCCAGTCCATTGAAGAAACGCTCGGGATAATGGATGCCAGCGACGGCAACGACGGATACCCCTTCAAAGTCGCCTAGATCTTTCTGTTCACCATCGACAATATTGCGGGCTCGGGATAGATTTGAAACAACTAGTATCTCTCCCGCCTCTGCTGACCCGTTTCGTCTTATTTGGATATCGAAAGCATTCAGGCGAGACCGCGGCTCTCGGAGTGGGCCGGCCGGCAATAGAAGTCCGTTTCCGTAACTAAACTCGCCGTCGACTACTGAGATTTCAACTGCTCGCCCCATTGCGAAATGCTGCAGACCGTCATCGGATAAAATGATATCGACTTCACTACTTAAGATGGTCTTGATCGCAAGCGCCCGATCGGGATAGGTCACGACGGGTAGACGGGTCTGCTGCGATATCAGAACAGGTTCATCTCCTACTTTTCGAGGGTCGCTATCCGGGGTCACTTCTATGGGCTGGGTTAATTTTACGCCATAACCTCGGGAGATAATTCCGGGATTCCAACCTCGGGATTGAAGCGCGCGCGCAAGCTCAATAATGATAGGTGTTTTTCCCGTGCCGCCCACTGTAATATTTCCAACCACCACAACGGGCACCGGCGCATGATATACCGACAACAGTCCCAATTTATAAGCCCAACGACGGGCGGTGATGATAAGGTAATAAATAAGGCTCAACGGAGTCAGCAGAGCCGTCACAATGCTAATACCCTGCCAAGACCGCTGTATAGCCGAGACAACTTTCATGCCTGTGGCTCTTGATCAATGACTTTTTCAGACCGCTCCGCATTTTGCTGAGTTGCCCACATCGCCGCATATTGACCCGATAGGTTGAGAAGCGTCTGATGACTGCCTGATTCAATAATCTTCCCACCCGAAAAGACATGAATCATGTCCGCATGGGCAATAAACCCGAGCCGGTGCGCAATCAGCAAGACCGACTGATGTTGCGCGCGGCGAATAATCGCCTCGCGAACCCTCTGCTCAGAGAGCATATCAAGAGCAGACGTCGCTTCATCCATAACCAGTATCGAGCCGTTCCTAAGAAGGGCTCGCGCTATTGCGACTCTTTGACGCTGTCCACCCGAAAGCCGATTGCCAAACTCGCCTACCGACTGATCATCACCTGAAATGAGTTTATCAACCTCTATCTCCTGAAGAATTTCCTCCAGTTCCGCTGACGATTGCTCGTTTTGACCATAGGTTACATTCTGCTTGATAGACCCATCGAACAAAATTGGCTCTTGTGAGACCCAGGAGATCTGAGCCCGAAGCGTTTGGAGCGAATAATCATCGATGGGTCGATTATCAACCAGAATTTGGCCTTCAAACCCCCTATAAAAACCTAACAACAGGGATGCGGCCGTTGATTTCCCGCTGCCAGAATCTCCAACCAATGCAACAGTTTGCCCTGGCCTCACTTCGAACGAAACACCGGCCAGAGCGCAATCCTCAGCGTTTGAATAACGAAAGATTACATCCCGAAACTCAACATGCCCGT
This sequence comes from Pseudomonadota bacterium, assembly GCA_018672825.1. Lineage (GTDB taxonomy): Bacteria > Pseudomonadota > Gammaproteobacteria > Arenicellales > UBA868 > UBA868. The sequence goes on from JABHUE010000087.1 coordinate 4,596, forward strand.
CGATGGGTACGCTTTGTGATGAATCCGCTTTAACGCTCTGCTCAGGTTTCTCATCCAAAAGTTGGAAAACTGTTGTCGCCGCTGCGATTCCCGCCTGTACGTATTCATTAACTCTCGCCAACCGCTTAATCGGACTCATGAGAAGAAGTATGGTGCCAATATAGGATACAAAGGTCCCTGGTGTGACAAAGGCCACAATTGCGTCGCTAAGCGCCAGATAAATAATGCCTGACACCCCGGTACCTGCAATAAGCAGCAATAAAGGCACGCTTACGGCTGCTACCGCGACCTTTCTCATCGATTGCCTGCGGTTCGACTGATTAACGGTTTCAAATGCTAACTCTTCCTCGGCGAATCCATTGTAGGCTTTGATGACACGATGACCCTGAGCGGCTTCCTTCGTTGCGTGGGAAATACCTGCCATTGAGCTCTGAATTTTTTCGCTCGAGCGGCGAAATCGACTAGACGCTTTCCTGACAACAATAGTCACGATTGGCGTAATCAAAAGAAACAACAGCGTTAAAGACCAGCTCAGAATGAACATCCAAACAAGAAGTCCAATTGCCAATAACGAGTCTTTGACCGTTACCCTGACCGCGGTCGTGCAGGCATCTGAAACCTGTTCAAGATCGTAAATTAATCTTGAAATTAATGTCGCACTTGAATTTTGATCGAAATACTGAGTCGGTAGTCGAATCATTTTTGCAAATAATTCCTGTCGAAGATCGAAAATAACGCGTCGCCCAACCCAAGCGATGCAGTATTCGTCCGCAACTGCACCCAGCGCACGAGCGACAAAAACGCCCATCAATAAAAACGGAGTGAGCTGAATAATTGCGCGATCCCGCTCAACAAAGCCACCATCCATGATCGGTTTGAGCAAGGCAGCAAAAGCCACCTCGGCCCCTGCAACCATTGCCATTCCGATTAGACTGAAAACAAAGATCTTTTTATACGGCCAAACATAGCCAAGTAATCGCTTATAAATGATCACCCCAGGAGATTGCGTCTTCGAACGCATCATGATGATCCCGCCTCAGCCGCAAAACGAACCTTTTTAAGGCCGATTTTTCGTGCCGCATCGAGACCGAAAACCACCGCCTCATGCGGGGTTTTGCCATCCGCTTTAATCACGAGCGTCCCGTCCGGATGCTGATCAAAAAGAATCTGGAGTTGTTTCGCTAAATCCTCAGGCGCGGTGGCCTTAAGCTCAGATTGCTCACCTTTTAAATCAGTTGCGACGTTATATCGACCGACGGAATCTATCGCCAAAACAATGTGAGTAATGCCCTCGATCGGTTTAGAGATGGAATTAGCAGTTGGAAGCGACAGATCAAGCTTTGTCTCTTTTTGAAACGTCGTTGAGACCATGAAAAAAATAAGCAGTAAGAAGACAACATCAATCAGCGGTGTTAAATTGATTGAAACCTCTTCCTCAGATGTCGTTGAGAATTTCAACTGATATTTCTCGTTTGTAATATCTCGAGAAGTCTTAACGCATGTTGCTCAATCTCAATACTTAACTCTTGAACTTGACCCCGAAAATATCTTTGAAACATCAAGCTCGGTATACCAACCGACAAACCCGCAGCGGTTGTGATTAACGCCTCGGAAATTCCGCCGGCTAGAATTTGGGGATTCCCAACTCCGGCAGCGGTAATGGCTGCGAAGACCTTAATCATCCCAATAACTGTCCCTAATAACCCCAAGAGCGGGGTTGTTGCGGCGATCGTCCCTAAAGCGTTGAGATACCGCTCAAAGTCGTGAACAACGTGTCGACCCGCCTCTTCGAACGCGTCACTTATTCGCGCTGGATGACTTTGGACGCTTGCAAGACCTGCGGCCAGGACTCGTCCCAATGGCGACGAACGACGCAACAAAGCGATCCGATCGGGTGTAACGCTCCCTCGACCTAGTGCACGATCGATATCAGCAACAAGGCCCTCCGGCATGACGACACGTCTTCTGAGCGCAAGAGATCTTTCGATAATAATCGCAAGTGAAATCACCGAACAGGCAACGATCGGGAGCATCAACCAACCGCCGCTTTTTATAAATTCAATCATTCGTTTCGTCAGTAAAGATCAAGTTTTTTGCATTCAGAAGGTTATACCGCTCAATTTTAACCGCCTTCCGCGGTAACGGTAGTTTTTATAGATCTAATGAACGCCATATTCGGACATTCCGATCAATATAGGTAGTCTCGTCCCATCCGGATCTCCGGCTAACTAAATCAATCTGACCGACTCGAGCGGTGTCCAGAATTCGGATCCCTCGTTGACGATAACGGTTAACCACCCTGTCGCTCGGATGACCATAGCGGTTATTCAGGCCTCTACTCAAAATTCCAAGTTTCGGATCGACCTTACTCAAAAATAGAGTGGATGAAGAACTGTGGGAGCCATGGTGCGGAATTTGTATGACATCGGCTCTAAGCTCTTGGCCATAAAAATCACTGAGCGCAAACTCCGCCGGACGTTCCAGATCTCCTGTGAAAAGCGCGGCTCCAAATTTACCCTTGATGTGAAGGACGCAGGATTTGTTGTTATCCTCATTGAATTGAATATTTGGCGGATTGAGAAAGCGAAATTCGACCCCGTCGAAATGCCACCGCATCGGAAACACGCAGCGTCGATCGCCATTAATGAGCGGTTGACCGCTAAATATTTTTGAGCCTTGTAGGCGAGATCCGACTGAGGCCAGTCCGCCAGAGTGATCGGCCGCACGATGACTGACTACCGCGACATCAAATGCGTCTTTCTCGTGTTGACGAAACGAACCATCGATTGAATCCTTAGCTGGACTAAATAATCCAAAGGCCGGCCCAAAATCATATGCCACAGAGTGATTTTGGGTTCGAATAATCGCGGCGAGACCCTGCCCTACATCAATAAATCGAATTGAAAACTCACCGTTGAACAACTTTTGCGGAGGTTCGAAGTTAATCGATAAAATTCCGATACCAAGCAAGAAAAAAATACTCGGTGTTTTTTGCGCTTTCAATAGATAGCATGATAAAAAACCAGAAACCATCCCCAATAAAAATAACGAATGTCGACTAAGTTGAATTACGGACCAGGATTGCTGTTCAAAAAAACCTGCGAAATTAAAAACTAAAAATATAAAAAAATCCGTTAACCTGATTAACTGATCTCCAAATGATTCGAGACCGATACTTGATATCACTAACCCAACCATGACAACTGGGATAACCAACAGACCAAAAACAGGAACCGCTAGCAGGTTAATAATGGGCGAGATCAACGAGATTTCCTGAAAAAGGAATCCGAGTAACGGCGTTAATCCAACAAACAACGCCAGTTGGGCAATAAGCAGCCGTTTAACACCTGGAATTAACAGTCTGAAACGATTGCGACTCGTGTTTATCGGAATCATTCCATTTACTGTAGTGGAAAAACGACCTTCAAACGCCGATCCGAGAATCCAGACCGCCGAGAAAGATAGCCAAAAAGCCGTAGAGAAAATGCTGGATGGATTTAACCAGGCGAACATGAAAATCGTAGCGGCAAGAATCGCTACAAGACTAACCCGCTTCAACAACAAAATTGCACTAACAACGATTACAAGCATCACGAATGCTCTGAGTGTTGGCACAGGAAAACCCGCTATCTGGGCATAAGCAAATGCACAAAAAACGCTCAAAGTCATCGCAAGGTATTTTTTTGGAAAAATACCGTTACAAAACTTCAATGGATAGACTAGGAAGCGAATTAGAACTAATGACCAGAATGCGACCAGTCCGATGTGCAAGCCCGAAATCGCAACCAAATGACTCAATCCTGTTTTACGGAGCAACTCCCACCGATCAGCTGTTATAAGTCCGCGATCTCCTACGGCAATGGCGAGAATTAAATCGGGATAAAGAAGCGTTGACGACGACGCGTTAATTCTCTTGGAAAATCTTGTTTTTACGGAGGGGCCAGTGTCACGTCCGCGCTGGATCCGTTCCCCGGCAAGGACATATCCCAACCCGGTAATGCCTTCTAGAAAAAGAAATTTCTCATAGTCGAAACCGTCCGTATTCCAGTAGCCTCGCGGCCGCCGCAGTTTGACCGTTAACCGCCATTGCTCTCCTTTCTTTGGAACTTGATAATTGTCAAACCAGGATAAACGGAATTTTGGTGACCGGAATTCTGAAATTCTTGCGTTATTTACACTTTCGACTTCAAAATTAAATCTAACGAAATCATCACCCATCTTGGATTGTTCTGATATCGATCCGGATACCTGAATCTGATCTAAAAACCAATGTTCCGGTGGGCGATGATGGAGTAACCAGGCCGCAAACACATTCGACCAAACAAGCCCCATAAAAAGCCATCCACACGGTCGAACAATTCCTGCCCTGACTGACGCCAAACCAAAAATCAATAACCCCGCTGCGACAGCAGCCGGCAGCAAAGCCGATTGGAGACTCATCAGTCCAATACCAACCGAAAATCCAATAGCTGAAAAGAACCGTTGCGACACTCTTGCCGACCCTGTTAACAACTTTGTTGCCGATAGGATAGGGCTTGGGACTTGTTTTCGGCTGTGAACTAATTCACTTAAATGAAAAAGTCACTAACGACAAACGTCACCGGAAAATAACAGCAAGGCTATAACAGGCTAAGACGACCTTCCGTGAGGCGATAGTGGCGCTCAAACTGATCTGCAAAGGCACTGTCATGGGTAGCAACCAGGAGGGACAGTTTTTCAGCCTCTACGAGCTCAAACATCAGATTCTGAATCTCTTGGGCTGTTTTCGAATCAAGATTGCCTGTTGGTTCATCAGCCAAAACCAGTGCGGGTTTGGTGATCAAAGCTCGTGCGACGGCGGCGCGCTGGCGCTCGCCCCCGGATAATTGCGCCGGCTTATGGTCAAGACGATGAGATAAGGATACTGATTCAAGCATTGTTGATGCGCGCTCCCGCGCCTCGTTCTTTGAGATGCCACGGATGAGTAGCGGCATCGCCACGTTTTCCAATGCGGAAAACTCCATAAGAAGATGATGAAATTGGTAAATAAATCCAAGATTCTGATTGCGAGCGATCCCAATTCCCCTTGGCGACAGTTGCGACAATTGCTCGCCGACCAAAAAAACCTCTCCACGGGTAGGTTTCATCAACCCACCAAGCGTATGCAGTAGAGTGCTTTTTCCGCTCCCTGACGCGCCGGTAATCGCAATGGTATTGGTTGAGTCGATATTTAGGTCAATACCCCTAAGCACATCTACTGAATGTTCCTCCTCTACATAACTGACATAAACCATCTCAGCCTGGAGCACATTCGAACTACTCATATCGGAGCGCCTCGGCTGGTTCAGTTTTTGAGGCCCGCCATGCAGGATAGAGAGTCGCAATCAGGCATATCAAGAAAGAAATTCCTGATATCAAAAAGACGTCCGGCCATCGAAGCTCCGCCGGAAATTGACTGATAACGTAGATATTGGCCGGAAAAAACTCGATCCCTAACAGGCTCTCAACCCATGGCACAAGGGTTTCGATATTGCTCGCCGTTAGCACACCAAAAACACCGCCCACAATTGTGCCGCCGAACCCAATAATGATACCCTGAACGATGAAAATCCCCATCACACCTCGGGGCGTGAGGCCAAGCGTTCTTAAAATTGCAATGTCAGATCGTTTGTCGGTGACCACCATCACGAGGGTCGAGACTATGTTAAATGCCGCCACTGTGATGATCAGCAGTAAAATGACAAACATTACTCGACGCTCTATCTTTAAGGCAGCAAAAAAGTTGGCATGCTCAATTGTCCAGTCACTTATCCGGAACGAAGAGCCCAATTGGGATTTCAATTCAGAATTAATTCGGGGCGCATCGTAAACATCAGTGACCGTTAATCTCACACCGCTCACGCCATTGCTCGACTCCAGAAGCGTCATCGCATCATCTAAATGAATTAATGCGAGGCTGGAATCGTACTCGTACATGTCCATCTCAAAAATACCGCTTACGGTAAACCGCTTCATCCGCGGCAGTAATCCCGCCGGTGTGATCTTTCCTTTCGGCGCGATAAGGGTTACACGATCACCCTTCAATACACCGAGACTTCGCGCTAATTGAGCGCCCAAAATAATATTCCACCCGCCCGGGTTCAGTTCAGTGCTTTGACCGGCCGTAAGATTATCCAAAACTTCTGACACTAGAGCCTCTTTATCGGGCAACACGCCTCGAAACAAAACGCCTGCAACAGTATTTCCACGGGTTACCAAACCTTGTCCCAGGACAAACGGAGCCACATTGATAACGTCGGGATGATTGGTTACCGAGTCCATCAGGATCGGCCAATCGAGAAGCCACCCTCGTGACGCGCTTACGGTCGCGTGAGACGCGACACTCAGAATCCGACCCCTGAGCTCGCGTTCAAATCCATTCATCACTGAAAGCACGGTGATTAACGCCCACACCCCGACCGTTATTCCTAATATCGAGATGGTTGAGATAAACGAAACAAAGTGATTTCGCCGGCGGGCACGGGTGTAACGTAACCCCACAAATATAGGAACTGACTTAATCATTGCGAATCAACTCAACATAGACTCAATTCAGCTGCCACTCTCAGGGCGCATATGTGGAAACAATAAAACATCTCTTATTGATGGGCTGTCCGTCAAAATCATCACGTATCGGTCTACCCCAAGGCCTCCGCCAGCATTCGGGGGTAAGCCATATTCCAAAGCGGTGATGTAATCCGCGTCAAAGAACATCGCCTCTTCGTCTCCTTTAGCCTTGGCCTTCGCTTGATCGTGGAACCGTTGCGCCTGATCTTCCGGATCGTTAAGTTCGGAAAATCCATTAGCAAGTTCCCGCCCTGCCACGAACAGTTCAAAACGATCTGTAAGATTCGGATCGTCGTCCTGTCGTCTCGAAAGAGGTGAAACCTCTGCGGGGTATCCTGTTATGTAGGTTGGGGCTATCAGTTTATCTTCCACCGTTTCTTCGAAAATACTTAGAAGTATCTCCCCCGCAGAGTGATGGTCATTAACTTCAATCCCCAGCGTTTGGGCAAGTCGGGTGAGTGGTCCTATGTCAATACAATCAGAACTCGTCAATCCTGGATTAAATTCGCAAACGGACTCCGCCATGGTCATTCGATTAAAAGATTTACCAAAATCGATAGGCGTGCCTTGATAATTCACTACCGCACTTCCTGTGACATCAATAGCGACCTCACGCAACATCTCTTCAGTCAGATCCATGTAGTCGTTGAAGTCTTTGTAGGCCTCGTTGTATTCAAGCATTGTGAACTCGGGATTATGTTGCGTACTAAGTCCCTCATTTCGGAAGTTTCTGTTGAGTTCGTATACCCTTTCAAAACCACCGACTAAGCAACGTTTAATCGCGAGCTCCTGCGCTACTCTTAGATAAAGATCCACGCCAAGCGCATGATGATGCGTTATGAAAGGTTTCGCATTGGCGCCCCCAGGAATCGCTTGCATGATCGGAGACTCAATTTCGAGATAATCCCGAGCATCTAAAAATTGCCGGAGCGATGCCATTGTGCGCGCCCGCTTTCTGAAAACTTCCTTTGAGTCCTGATTCGCTAATAGATCGACGTAGCGTTGCCGATAACGGGTTTCAATATCGGTGAGACCGTGATACTTTTCTGGCATCGGTCGAAGCGCCTTAACCAATAGGCGAACGTCAGTTACGTTAACTGTGAGCTCTCCGGTGCGAGTTCGAAAAAGCGTCCCCTCCACTCCAATGATATCTCCGAGGTCCAACTTCTTGAAAAGCCCGTTGTAAATTCCTTCCGGCAATGAATCGCGTTGCGCGTATATCTGAATATCGCCCGATTCATCCCGAACGTGGGCAAAAGCTGCCTTGCCCATGACCCGCTTTGTCATTAATCGTCCGGCCAGACTAAGGCTCACCACCTCAGATTCGAGGGTTTCTACCTCGTGCGCGCCGAAACGTTTCAAAAGGTCCGCCGCTTTTGCATCCCGGCGAAAGTCATTTGGGAAAGGATTCGTCGTTTCCCTCAAGACCGAAAGCTTTTCCCGCCGCTGAACTACCTGTTCGTTATCGTCAGTACGATTCATTCCATTCTCTTTTTTGGATTACAGCCCTGCTTTTAAGCTGGCTTCGATAAAAATATTCAAACCCCCGTCGAGAACTGCCTGGGTGTTTCCCGTCTCCACTGATGTGCGCAAGTCTTTGATTCGTGACTGATCGAGTACATACGACCGAATCTGACTTCCCCATCCGATTTCTGCTTTTGAATCCTCCAGCGCTTGCTGCTTTTCACGTTTCTCCCGCATCTCAGCTTCATAAACACGAGCCCGAAGCATATTCATTGCCTCCGCACGATTTCGATGCTGGGATCGGTCATTCTGGCACTGGACAACGATTCCACTTGGGAGATGAGTGATCCTGACCGCCGAATCTGTGCGGTTAACATGCTGCCCCCCCGCGCCGCTTGCCCGATAAGTGTCTATCCTCAGGTCAGCCGGATTAATTTCTACTTCAATACTATCGTCAATTTCTGGATATGCGAACACCGAAGCGAATGAAGTATGCCGTCTATTGCCTGAGTCAAAAGGTGATTTTCGGACCAATCGATGGACGCCGGTTTCAGTACGCAGTTTGCCGTAAGCATACTCCCCTTTAATATGGATCGTAGCGCTTTTGATTCCGGCAACGTCACCGTCTGAACGCTCAATCAGTTCTGACGCGAATCCTTCGTCTTCCGCCCACCGCAGATACATTCGTAAAAGCATCTCTGCCCAATCTTGAGCTTCGGTACCGCCCGATCCGGCCTGAATGTCGACAAAAGCCTGTGCGCTGTCGAGCTCTCCGGAAAACATTCGAAGAAATTCCAGCTTTTGAAGCGCCTGTTCAATTGATTGAACATCAGCATAAATTAGCTCGACAGATTCTTGATCATTTTCCTCGCGGGCCAGGGCTAGAAGTTCTACGGCCTCATCAATTTTCCGTGTCAGGTCATCGATCGTAAGAACCGTCGCCTCTAAGGCGGCACGCTCACGCCCTAGCTTCTGAGCTTCCTGGGGATCATTCCAGATTTCAGAATCCTCGAGACGTAACAGGACTTCGTCAAGCCGTTCTTTTTTGCCGTCGTAGTCAAAGATACCCCCTAAGCGTGTTGGTCCGCTTCGCAAGCTCTTTCAAAGAGGCAGAATTTTCAACTGTTTCAATCATTTGGACCCATATTGTAAACTTGTGTGATTACCTTATTCCGAACGCAACAGCTAAAACAGCACGCGTTCATATCCCATGCGATTCTATTTGAATATCTCGATTGAGGTGCGAACAAGGCGAGTTTAACCTTGCCCCTAAAAACCCTATAAACGACAATCACAATTCAATTCAATTCAATTCAATTCAATTCAAACAAGCGTTCTCGATTTTTATGATCATTGGCATATTAAAAGAACAAAGCGATGGCGAAAAACGAGTCGCCCTCGCGCCAACATCAGTGCACGCGGCCTGCGAACTTGGCTTTAAAGTTCAAATCGAGCGGAATGCCGGTGTCCACGCAGGCTTTTCAAACGAAGATTATATTGATTGCGGCGCCTCAATTGTTAATACAGCGGAAGAACTTGTTAATTCCAGCGAGATTGTTATTAAAATTCGCGCGCCTCACGACGGACGCATAACTGGAACTGACGAGCAAAATCTCCTGAAATCCGGTCAAACCCTAATCTCGCTCATTGCGCCAGGCCAAAATTCCGATCTCCTGTCCACCCTAGCAAATAAAGGAGTCACCGTACTCGCGATGGATGCGGTCCCTCGAATTTCCCGCGCACAGAAACTTGATACGCTGAGCTCAATGGCGAACGTCGCGGGATACCGAGCCGTCGTGGAAGCCGCTAATCATTTTGGACGATTTTTTACGGGTCAGGTTACCGCCGCAGGGAAAGTGCCGCCTGCAAAAGTGTTAGTCATTGGCGCTGGAGTGGCCGGGCTCGCCGCGATTGGTGCTGCATCGGCAATGGGAGCGCAGGTTCGCGCCTTTGATACGAGACCCGAGGTCAAAGAGCAGGTCGAAAGCATGGGCGCGGAGTTTTTGATGCTTGAATTCTCTGAAGAGGGAAGTGGCGAAGGCGGCTACGCGAAGACGATGAGCGAGGAATTTATCGCTGCCGAAATGACACTCTTCGCTGAGCAGGCTCGCGAAGTGGACATCATTATTACAACCGCTTTGATTCCGGGTAAACCGGCGCCAAAGTTAATTCTCGCCGATACAGCCAGATTAATGAAGACGGGGAGTGTCATTGTCGACCTCGCTGCGGAACAAGGGGGTAACTGCGAGCTCACACGGCCTAACGAAATTGTCACGGATGAAGGCCTCACGATCATTGGTTTGACGGATCTTCCGAGTCGGATGGCAGCGCAATCAAGCACCCTATTTGGCAACAATGTTGTGCATTTGTTGTCTGATCTATCTCCGAATAAAGACGGAAAGCTGAATATCGATATGGATGATGAAGTGATCCGGGGGATGACGGTCGTCAACGGTCATGATGTCACCTGGCCTCCGCCGGCCCCTAGGCTCTCGGCAGTGCCAGCCGTGCCCACTCCAGAATCGAGTCCGCCTGTTACGCCGGTACTCGCAAAGAAATCATCGGCGTTTGGGACGTTAGTGAGTTTAGTGATTGTGGTGGCCGCAATCTTGGGAGTCGGTGCCGTCGCACCTGCATCATTTATGGGTCACTTCACCGTTTTCGTCTTAGCGATCTTTGTCGGATGGCAAGTCATTTGGAATGTGACCCCCGCATTACATACGCCATTGATGAGCGTGACTAATGCGATCAGCGGAATTATTGTCATCGGCGCGCTGGTGCAAATGGGATCATCGTCCGCCACGGTAATAGCGCTTTCGATGGTCGCATTATTTGTGGCCAGTATTAATATTTTCGGCGGATTTTGGGTCACCCAACGGATGCTGCGAATGTTCAGGAAGGAGCAGTAATGGATTACGGCATGATTTCAGCGGCTTACATTGCAGCATCGATTCTTTTTATTCTGAGCCTTGGGGGTCTAAGCAATCAAGAAAGTGCCCGGAGGGGTAACTTGTTCGGCATCGCTGGAATGACGCTTGCAATCGTCGCGACGATTGCCGGATCGACACCCATCAGTCTTGCGCTTGTGCTTATGGTTATGGCGACTGGCGGTGCGGCAGGCAGCGTTTTGGCGAGCCGGGTTGAAATGACCGCAATGCCCCAACTTGTCGCCATCCTTCATAGTTTTGTAGGGTTGGCGGCAGTGCTTGTCGGTTTCGGATCTTATCTAGAAGCCGGTACACAATTCTCGGGGGCCGAAAAAGTTGTTCATCAGATTGAGATTTACCTTGGCGTTCTTATTGGTGCGCTTACGTTTTCTGGATCAATTGCCGCTTTCGGAAAACTGCAAGGGATCCTATCTAGTAAGCCCTTAATGATCCCCGGACGCCACATTATTAACATTCTTATCGGGCTCGCATGCATTTGGTTTGGCGTTGAATTTGTCAACGCGGGTAGCGTTAGCGATGGAATGACCCCGCTCCTCATCATGACGGGGCTTGCACTGATCTTTGGCCTCCATATGGTACTGGCGATCGGTGGTGCCGATATGCCGGTCGTCATTTCGATGCTAAATAGTTACTCCGGCTGGGCCGCCGCTGCGACAGGGTTCATGCTAGCGAACGATCTCCTGATTGTTACCGGTGCATTGGTGGGCTCCAGTGGCGCGATTTTGAGTTTCATTATGTGCCGTGCAATGAATCGTCGATTTATCTCCGTCATTTTGGGTGGATTTGGCACCTCGGCTAGTAGTTCATCCGCACCTACTATCGAAGGCGAAGCGGTTCCAATTTCAAGTTCTGAAACGGCACAGTTATTATCCAGTGCAAAAAGTGCTGTCATTGTGCCGGGTTACGGAATGGCTGTTGCCCATGCGCAACAAGCCGTTTCGGAACTGGTCAATAAATTAAGAGATAGCGATGTTGAGGTCCGTTTTGCCATTCATCCCGTCGCAGGTCGAATGCCGGGGCACATGAATGTGCTTTTAGCTGAGGCTAGAGTGTCTTACGATATTGTCCTTGAGATGGACGAAATTAATGATGATCTGCCCGAAACTGACGTTGTCTTGGTGATTGGTGCAAACGACATCGTCAATCCTGCTGCGCAAGAGGTGCCAGACAGCCCCATTGCCGGAATGCCCGTTCTTGAGGTTTGGAAATCTAAAACCTGTATCGTCCTAAAGCGAAGTATGGCGACCGGATATGCGGGCGTCGATAACCCGCTTTTTTACCGGGAAAATACTCGAATGCTGTTTGGAGACGCGAAGGACAGTATTAACGCCGTATTGACCGAACTTTAAACCAGTTTCTTATCGTCCGATCTGTTTTGCGTTAAGCCTTATAAATCCTAATCGAGCTTCATGGCTTGACGTAGCGCGAGTCCAATTTCAGCGGGATTGGCAGTCACGTTCACGCCGGCTTGCTCGAG
>JABHUE010000070.1 GCA_018672825.1 Pseudomonadota bacterium
GACGTTTTGGATTTTCAGGTGACTCCGCGACAGAGCCGGTTTCGATTCGGTCCGGGGGAGAAAGAGCCCGTTTAGTCCTTGCGTTGATCGTCTACAGTAAACCAAACCTGTTGTTACTGGACGAGCCCACAAACCATTTGGATATAGAAATGCGCGAATCCATCTCACTCGCGCTTCAATCCTATAGCGGCTGTCTGGTCGTCGTTGCCCATGACAGACACCTGCTGCGACTCGTCACTGACGAACTGTGGCTTATTGATAATGGCTCTCTTCGCCGCTTCGAGGGTGATATCGATGACTATGTCATCTGGCTTCGCCAACGACAGAAAGGAGCAAACAAGAATCTCGATTCCCAAACAAATAAAAAACCCAAAAACACAACAGACGACGACACGAAAGTCGACCAAAAACCCCAGCGATCAAAAACGACTCGCCAAGAAAGAGCGAAGCAGAGAGAAAAGGTCAAACCATTGCATGATCGTCTAAACAGAATCGAAAAAGAAGTCGACAAGGCAGCCGAGGTAAAACGACGACTGGATCAGGAACTCGCTAATCCGGAGATCTACAACGAAGCTAATCGGGACCAGTTACGTGAATTGCTTTTTGATCAGGCGAGGAACGCGCAACTCCATCAAGAACTGGAAAGTCAGTGGCTGGAGGCCTCGGAATTACTGGAACAAGCGGATGAGCCTTCCCCGGGTTAATCTACAGTCGGGGAGTTTTAGGCTCGTCCTCAATCCACTTTGCGATCCAATCGGCTGGCGGCGCATAAACATCAATAAAGACCACCGGTTGATCGCCTAAAATTTCACCGCCATGTTCGACATTTGCAGGCGAAAACCACATATCGCCGGGTCCAATGTCGCGGACTTCATCTCCGACCGTCAAACGCATTCGACCTGAGATCATCACGCTCATTTGTTCGTGGGGATGACTATGCAGTCCATAGGTTCCACCCGGTTCAAATTTTGCCCAAAGCAACTGACAGCTCTTACCCGTTGCAACAAGCGCGCCATGTAATTTACGATTGCAAAAAAAGTCAGAGTTTGACTCAACTTCTTCTGCCGAAAAAATATAGGAACCCAATGACTATCTCCAAAAGACTTTAAGACATTCTTGTTTTAACCACCGAGGAATAAAGAATGGCAATAAGCAAAACATTGTTCCGTTATCCGCATAGACCGCGATTGGTGACTTTAAAATATTTAGCCTAATTCTTTTCCAATTTTTGCTATCGTTTCAGCAGTTCTTAAAATCTCTTCATTTACGGCCTGAATGCGATCCACTTCATCAATCAAGCCATTCACACAGTCGCCCAGGCTTTGATTGGCATCCTCTAACGCGCGAATATAGTCATCTGCAACGTTACTCATTTCATCGGCTGAATCAATAGTCTCTCTTGAGCGATCCCACTGGTCTCGAAGCCTCGCCACACCCTCGAGAATGGTATTGGTCTTTTTGATGACATCGTTATGATCAATCATGAACGTCTCAGAGCAGGTAAAGCAAGCCCACGATGACCAGGCCCACAATAGTTACCCAGAGCATCTGCTTGTCGCGGCTACTCATGGGTTTCGTTAGGCATTTTCAGACTCCCTGCCGCGAACCAGGTCTTCATTTGTCCTAGAAGTGTTTTCGGTGTCCCGCTGATTATCCTCGTCAGATGGCAGCGGCCTAAAATACAGCCATACCAAAAGCCCGATAAAAGCAAAGACGGTCAGATTCAAAAACGTATCAAGCAAGTTATTCATTCAGCATCAACCCTTTCTTTTTTCAGCATTTTCAAAAGACAGACTACCAATAAAAGAACAATAAAGACGAATGGAATAGCGCCCAACGCGATAATTGATTTGATTGCGTCGATACTTCCGGACAAGATCATCACAAAACCGAGAGCGCCGAGAATTACCCCCCAACTCAATTTAATGCGGGAACTTGGATTAAGATCGCCCCCGGTGGAGAACATGCCGAGCACAAAAGCGGCACTCACCACACTCGTGACAATAAACAAAAAAGCAGCAACAACGACCGCGGCAATC
>JABHUE010000045.1 GCA_018672825.1 Pseudomonadota bacterium
ACGACTACATGGAAGGAGAGGGCTACGAACTTGACTATGCGCCGGATGGCGAAGTCGGCATCAATCTTTGTGCGCAAAATGAGTACGATGCGATCATCCTGGATTTAATGCTTCCACGAAAGGACGGTCTTTCCGTTTGTCGCGAACTTCGCGACAAGATGGGAAAGTCCACGCCGGTATTAATGTTAACCGCGCGCGACACGCTAGAAGACAAGTTGAAAGGATTTGAGATTGGCGCCGACGATTATTTGGTCAAGCCTTTTGAGATACAAGAGTTAGAGGCCAGGGTTCGTGTCCTGATCAAGCGGGGCCATGCCTCACCTTCGACCACGGATTCCCTGCAGGTCGGCGGGATTGAGTTTGATCAGCAGTCGTTGGTGGTGACACGAGATGGCCAGGAATTGGTGCTTTCGCCCATTGGCTTTAAGCTGCTTAAAATCCTGATGGAGCGGTCGCCATCGGTCGTATCCAGACAAGATATTGAAAGAGAGATTTGGGGGGATATGCTCCCAGACAGCGACACCCTTCGCAGCCACATGTATAACCTTCGCAAAGTAATCGATAAGCCGTTTAATTCAGCCTATTTGCAAACACTTCCGGGAATTGGCTATCGATTCTGTGAGCCCGATGCCGCCCATTAGGGCAGGAATTGTCCGACG
Source organism: Pseudomonadota bacterium (assembly GCA_018672825.1). Classification (GTDB taxonomy): domain Bacteria; phylum Pseudomonadota; class Gammaproteobacteria; order Arenicellales; family UBA868; genus UBA868. Next base: position 660 of record JABHUE010000045.1, read on the forward strand.
CTTCACCCGCGTCGTTACCTTTCAACTCCTTCTCGTCGGGTTAGCGGCGGTCCTTGGTACGTGGGGAGCTGGATGGATAATGAAAGAGATGCTCGTTCGGCAGGCGCTCTCCACCGAGGCCGAGTATTTCTGGTCCGCGCGTGCTGCTGATGATGCGTTTCCTGCGCCGGATACCCGCAATTTAACCGGGTTCCTTTCGGGTTCCCCTGAGTTGCCGGACGACCTCCGTGCGCTGCCGACCGGCTTTCATGAATTGCCAACCCCGGATCATTTTTCGATTGTTCATGTCTCAGAGCAAGGCGGTGAAAGATTAACTCTCATATTTAAAGGTGAGCAGGTGCGGTCATTGGCGCTTTGGTTTGGACTTGTTCCGCTGATGATTGTTTTGGTAATCGTTTACGTTTCGCTTTATCTGGGCTATCGCTTCTACCGAGGGTCAGTTTCTCCTGTTGTCCGGCTCGCGCATGAAGTTGAGAATCTTCAGCTCGAATCAACCCAGCATCCGGATTTTGATGTCACTGATTTGCCCCAGGGTGCTGATCGAGAAATTAGGGTTTTGAGCGGTGCGCTCAAGCATTTGGTTGAAAGGGTTAAGGAATTTATTGCGCGCGAGCGCGAATTTACGCGTGACGTGAGTCATGAATTACGAAGTCCTTTGACGGTTGTTCGCGTGGCCTGCGATGTCGCATTAAAAGAGCCGTCGATGGACGATCGGGTTCGAAAATCGATCAATAAAATACATCGAGCGGCTGCGCAGATGACAAATCTGATCGAAGCTTTTTTATTGCTCGCAAGAGAGCCAGACCGACATATTGAATCAAGCGTCGTTTGTTTAAATGATCTGCTGATGGAAGAAATTGATCGCGGGCGAACGATTCTTGAAGGGCGTTCTGTTTCTATCGAAACAAAATTTGTGGACCGAATTATGGTTCGGGCGCCGGAGCGGGTGCTTTCTGTTTTGCTCGGCAATTTGCTGCGAAACGCCTGCACCTATACAGATGAAGGAACAGTAACCGTGTCGATCTCAGGGCACTGCGTTACAATTGAAGACACCGGGATCGGGATGTCAACATATGACCAGGATGTGGCGTTTCATGCCTTTAGCCGAGGAAGTCAAGCTAGACCGGGTGGTCACGGTGTGGGACTCAATATCGTGAGAAAGTTGTCAGAGCGGTTCGGTTGGCCTGTGAGTCTTACGAGCAGTCCGGGGAAGGGCACCACGGCTGTTGTTGAATTTCCAGATGCCTTATCAGCAACTTAACTCAGATAATTTCGTGACCGACACTACGAACGTCCCTGACGACACTCCGTCCCGCTGGCAGACCTTCGTCTTTTGGCTCATTAACGACGCTCGCTACCTAGAGCGCACTCGTTTTAGATCGCCGCGTTCGCTCGACCTATGGCGATTGATTCCGTTTTTAGCAATCCATCTTGGATGCTTCGCCGTTATTTGGGTGGGCGTCAGCTGGTTTGCGGTGGCGCTTGCTCTGGGGCTCTATTTGGGGCGGATGTTCCTTATTACTGCGTTTTACCATCGGTTTTTCGCGCATCGCGCCTTCGAGAGCAGTCGTCCTTTTCGACTACTAGTGGCAATATTGGGGTGTACCGCGGGTCAGCGAGGTCCGATCTGGTGGGCCAGCCATCATCGACAGCATCATCTTCATTCCGATACCGCACTCGATCCGCATTCCCCTCAGACCGATACATTCTGGTTCAGTCACGTGCTTTGGTTTTTGACGCGAGATGCATTTCCGATCCGTTGGAAACAAGTGAAAGACCTAAAAAAATGTCGCGAGCTGGTGGTTTTAGAAAGGTTTGATTGGGCGCCACTAATGGCGCTCGGGATGCTTTGTTTTTTTGTTGGAGAGTGGGCGCAAGCCTCATATCCCAGCCTTGAAACGAGCGGCTGGCAGACACTAGTCTGGGGATTTTTCATTTCGACCACCGCGCTTTATCACGCAACGTATACCATCAATTCTTTGGCGCATCGTTATGGGCGTCGACGGTTTGATACGCCAGACCACAGTCGAAATAATTTTCTACTTGCGCTGCTGACACTCGGGGAGGGTTGGCATAATAACCACCATCGTTACCCAGGTGCGGCTCGGCAAGGCTTCTATTGGTGGGAAGTCGATTTGTCCTACATGGGTTTAAGAGTCTTGAAGACTCTTGGTTTGGTTTGGAACCTGCGACCTGTACCCAGCAAGATTCTTGAGGCCGGTCGGGCTCGCCGTTGAAAGTTGCCGTTGTGGGGGCCGGAGTATCAGGCCTGGTTTGCGCGCTCGGACTAAAACGCAATCACCAAATCACCATATTTGACGCAGATGATCGCGCGGGCGGGCATGCCAATACGCGTGTTGTGAACGAAAACGGTCGGTCTATCGGAATCGATACCGGCTTCATTGTTTTTAACTTCAAAAATTATCCCCATCTGACCAGGTTATTTGATCGCTTAGGCGTTTCATCCCAGCCTTCGGATATGAGTTTCAGCGTCCGTTGTGACAAAAGTGGATTCGAGTTTAGCGGTTCAAATCTGAACACTTTTTTTGCACAACGAAGCAACTTGTTTCGACGAGAGGCATGGCAATTGCTGCGATCTATTTTTGCTTTTCATCGCGACGGTAATGATGCGCTTAGAAAACATATAAGTGATGAGATTACCGTCGGCGAATTTGCGAAACATCGGGGCTATCGCCAGAATTTGATTGAACACTATTTATTACCGCTGGGCGGTGCACTATGGTCGTGCTCCAGTGAATCTTTCAGTCAATTCCCTGTGCGTTTTTTTCTCGAGTTTCTTCGCAACCATTCGATGCTGCAGATGGAGGATCGACCGGTCTGGAGAACCGTCTCTGGGGGATCGCAACACTATGTGAAGAAGATAGTGAGCCAATTGGAAAGCGAATTGCAACTGGGCCATCGCGTATCCCGCGTGACACGCGTTGGCACGGGCGTTGACCTTGAATTTCATAATGGTAAACGCGAGCATTTTGATGAGGTCGTGCTTGCGACACATGCGGATACGAGTCTTAATATCATTCAGGCGCCCGATTCGGAGAAGTCTGAACTCCTGAGTGCTTTTCCTTATCAGGATAACGTGGTCACACTGCACACGGATACCCGTGTATTGCCCAAAGCGCAACGAGCGTGGGCCAGTTGGAATTATCGTGTTCGTGAGGATGCTTCAGCAGGTACCGGTGTCACTTACAACATGAATAAGCTGCAGGCGCTTGATGCGAAACACACCTATTGTGTTTCGCTTAATCAACACGATGAACTAGATCAGGATCGTATTTTGCGCCGTGAGGTCGTTCGGCACCCGCTATTTACCCCAGGTCGCGATGAATTTCAAAAACGTCACCATCAGGTGATTCGCCGGAGGGCGATCAGCTTTTGTGGTGCTTATTGGGGGTTTGGTTTTCATGAAGATGGTGTGCGCAGCGCAATTGCGGTTTGTGACGCTTTTGGTGTCGAGCGCCCATGCTGAATAGCAAGGTATACGTGGGTCGTGTTTGCCATACTCGTTTACGGCCTCAGCGACATCAATTTTGCTATCGCTTGTTTATGCTCTATCTGGATCTTGATGAGATTCCGGAAGTCTTTGACGCCTACTGGTTATGGTCTGCACGCTCCACAGCACTTGCGCGCTTTAGACGATCTGATCACACGGGTAATCCGTTACAGTCACTTGACCAGAGTATTCGTCATCTTGTTGAAAGTCAGTCCGGCGATAGGCCGGGCGGACGAATTACATTGCTAACGCACCTGCGTTATTTGGGTTATGGCATGAACCCGGTTAGCTTTTACTTTTGCTGGGATGAATCAGGGCAGAAAGTGACCCATGTGGTTGCTGAGGTGAACAATACCCCTTGGGGTGAGCAGCATTGTTACGTGCTGAAATGTCCTGAAAATGTAGCATTGGGCGAAAAAAATTTTGAGTTTGACAAGGTTTTTCACGTCTCGCCCTTTATGGAGATGAATCAACGCTATCACTGGCAGTTTTCACAGCCGGACAACGGCTTGGAGGTGACAATGCGCTCGTTCGAGGAGGGCCATTTAATATTTTCTGCCAATCTAAAGATGCAAGCCAAACAGATCACAAGCCGGAATTTGGCGAACTGCCTTTTGCGTTTTCCAATAATGACCGTTCGTGTTGTTGCTGCGATTTATTGGCAGGCCATGCGACTGTGGCTAAAACGCATCCCGTTTGTGCCGCACCCTAAATCAACCATTCAATAGCATTTGTGATGATGAGTGATAATACGAGAACACTTTTGGAACCTTCGATTGAGGCGAACCCTTCGTGGTTTCAGCAACAATGCCGGCGCCTGTTGTTTCGTAGGCTGTCAGACCTGCACGGTCAATTGGTGATTGAAGAGGCAGGAGTTTCGCATTCATTTGGGGACGATACGGGTGTCAGTGCCCACATTGAAGTAAAAGATCCCGATTTTTTTTCCGAGATTGCCCTGCGCGGTAGTCTGGGCGCGGCGAAAGCGTGGATGGATGGAACGTGGTCCAGTCAAGACTTAACACAGGTGTTCGCGATTCTGGCCCAGAATCCAGAGCTCACTGATGGTTTTGATCGGGGATGGTCTCAAGTCGCAGCACGAGCCGCGAGCCGGTTTCATGAAAAACGACGTAACTCCCCCGGTGGCAGTCAACAAAATATCGCCGATCACTATGATCTCGGTAATGCGCTGTTTGATCTGTTTCTGGATCGATCAATGAATTACTCCAGCGCATTTTTCAATTCAGACCGAGACTCACTTGATACCGCCGGGCAGAACAAGTTAGAGCGGATTTGTAACAAACTCTCGCTCGACTCCTCCCATCACGTCCTTGAGGTCGGTTGCGGATGGGGCGGGTTTGCGATTCATGCGGCCTCTCGATTCGGATGTCGAGTGACCGGTATTACGATTTCGCAAGAACAATTTGAGTTCGCAAAAGCAAAAGTGATTGAGGCTGGCTTGACAGATCAAGTTGAGATTTTGCTTTGCGATTATCGGGATCATCAAGGTCAATATGATCGTGTGGTTTCGATTGAGATGATAGAGGCGGTGGGACAGGAATTTTTGGGCGATTATTTTTCGAAAATTCAATCGTTTTTAAAGGATAACGGCGCCGCTTTACTGCAGGCGATCACAATGCCTGATCAGCGATATGCGCAATACCTCAAAGGCTGTGATTTTATTCAGCGGTATATATTCCCCGGGAGTTGTGTGCCATCTTTAGGCGCGATCAATGAGGCCGTTCGTCAGCGTACCGATCTCAAAATGGTGGATCTTGAGGATATTGCGCCTCATTACGCAGAAACGTTGCGTCGGTGGCGGGACAATTTTAATGCGCATCGTGAGGACATTCGGGCCTTGGGCTACCCAGAGCGTTTCATTCGACTTTGGAATTATTATTTTTGCTACTGCGAGGCCGGGTTCGACGAGCGTTATTTATCTGATCTTCAAATCGTACTGACCCGTCCAAAATGGCGGGGTAAAGTTCCCCGCCTCCTGGGTAACGGAAGTTCGTGTTGAGCCGCCCTGTCATTATTAATTTTGTTGCCTTTCAAGCCGCCTGGTTTATTGCAGTGCTGGGCGCAGCCTGGGGTTATCCCTGGATTGGCCCTATTGCTGTTGTGGCCTGGATAGCCGCTTTTTGGGTTTGGCATCCTTCAGCCCGAGATGACTTGGTGTTATTGGTAGGAGCTGGCTTGATTGGATTGGCGACGGACTCTGTATCGGTACTGACCGGCGTGATCAGCTTTCCTGAGCCCGCCGGTCCCGGGTTCCCCACCACCATCTGGATGATTGCTCTCTGGATTAATTTTGCAGCATCGATCAGGCACAGTCTCAACTGGATTCGTGGTCGGTACGCATTAGGTATTGTGTTTGGCGGCATTGGTGGACCCTTAGCCTATTTTGCGGGCGAGAAGATGGGGGCGCTTGTGATTCATTCGCCCCTGGGTGTGGTGCTGGCCTGGGTTGTTGCGATGCCGCTTATTCTATTGCTGGAACAAGCGTCAAACCGAAGCCTTTCGCGTCAGTCAGGGTCGGCTGACGGTTATTCTTTGGATACGGATCAGGAGAAATTATGAGCGTGTTTTCGCGAGTCGCTTTTTGGGCAGTGGACTCGGGCTATGCGCCTGATCTCGCCATTCGGGCAGGAATACGGGCGCTTTGTAGGCAACGACTGAAAGACATCAGCGTGTCAGATGAGCATCTGTCTCAACGTTTGCAGGGTTTTATCCAAGATCTCGATCGGGCGCCTGTCGCCCCTCTTGTCGAGAAAGCAAACGAGCAACATTACGAAGTACCAGCGCGATTTTTTGAGTGCGTATTGGGTGCTCATCTGAAATACAGCAGTGCGCACTGGGATGGTGTCGATGCTTTGGATGATGCCGAAGCGCAGGCATTGACTTTGTCATGCGATCACGCCGGTCTTGAAGATGGGCAGGAAGTGCTGGAGCTCGGCTGTGGTTGGGGTTCGCTGACGCTTTGGATGGCAGCCGCATATCCGAATTCCAAAATAACAGCGGTCTCGAATTCTGCGTCTCAACGGGAATTTATCGAATCCCGGGCAAGCGAGCGAAAGTTAACAAACCTCGAGGTGATTACAGCGGATATCAACCACCTGGTGTTGGATCAGAGTTTTGATCGCGTGGTCTCAGTTGAGATGTTTGAGCATCTTCGAAACTATCGCGAGATTTTTGACCGGGTAGGGGCGTGGCTAAAACCTGAAGGTCGGTTTTTTATGCATATTTTTTGTCATAAGACGATTCCTTATTTTTTTGAGGACAACGATGGATCAGATTGGATGAGCCGTCATTTTTTTTCAGGCGGAATGATGCCAAGTGCAGACCTCCCATTGAAATTTCAAGATTCGCTTTGCTTTGAAAAAAGATGGGACTGGAGCGGCGTTGAATATCAGAAAACGTCAGAAGCCTGGCTGGGTAAATTAGATGCGGCTTATGATGACGTCTTCGATATTTTTTCTGAAACCTACGGGAGAGCAAACGCGAAGATGTGGGTGAACCGTTGGCGCGTATTTTTTATGGCATGCGCCGAGTTATTCGGAATGCACGGAGGAGATGAATGGCGGGTTTGTCATTATCTATTTAATAAACGTTGAGGAGTTTGAGTGAAACGATTTTTTGGGCGCAAGAGCGCGTTAATAGCAGTACTCATCGCGGCTGGGACTACCGCATGTTCTTTTCATGCCATGGCGGTTGAGCCACTTAAGCCCGTTGGTTATGTGGACCTGGAGCGCTTTATGGGACCCTGGTATGTCATCTCGTCGACGCCTACCTTTATCGATAAAGAAAGTTTTAA
>JABHUE010000039.1 GCA_018672825.1 Pseudomonadota bacterium
AGGCGAACTGAGACGCCGATATGATCTGCTGAGGAAAAAGCTTGAACGTGAGGGGCTGTTCGATTCGAATCTGAAAAAGTCAGTACCCGACCGCCCCAAAAGAATCAGCGTGATCACCTCTCCCAGTGGTGCAGCACTCCCGGATATTTTGGTTACCTTGGCCAGGCGATTTCCGCTCGCGGACGTCATCCACTTACCGGTCGCGGTTCAAGGGGAAAAGGCTGTACCCGAAATTGTCGGCGCATTTGAGTTGTTAGAAAGAACACCGAAATCCGATGTTGTCGTGCTCGCACGGGGCGGCGGATCACTGGAAGATCTTTGGGCTTTTAATGAGGAGGCCGTTGTAAGAGCGATCCACGCTTGTAACCTGCCAGTGGTGACGGGTATTGGTCATGAAACTGACGTTACGCTCGCGGACTTCGCAGCCGACCTTCGCGCCCCGACGCCTACGGCGGCCGCCGAGTCAGTCTCCCCCGATTACAAAATGTTGGCGAAAGACGTGTCAAATTCTCAAACCGCAATGCTCGATGCAATGCAATCTTCAATCCAACTTTTGAGCCAAAGAATCGACAACGCATCGTCGCGTCTTCGGCATCCCCGCGAGCGCCTTAATCACCAGCAACAGACCGTGGCTAATTCGGAAAGAAGGATTAAAAACTGTTTACGTCATACGCTTGATTCAAATCAAAACACCCTTGATAACCTTAAAAAGCGGCTTATGAACCGCTCGCCTGACGAAACATTAAAATTTCAGTCGAATCAGATAAACGGATTGGCCAAACTTTTAAAGCAACAGCTAGAGCGAAAGCTCCAACTAAATGAAAAATCATTCGATGTTTTGGCGGCTAAACTGAATACATTGGATCCCACCGCAACCCTCGCGCGGGGATTTTCAATTATTAAAACCAAGAACGGCAAGCGCATTGTCCGATCAGCTGAACAGTTAAAAAAAGGTGCGACGATTATCGCCCAATTTGCCGAAGGAACCGCAACGGCAAACGTTGAAACGGCTGAGCTAGATCAACCGGGCAAAACAGATTAAGTTAATAAGTTTGGCGCGCCGCTAGGATCTTCTTGTCGGTCTACGACCAGCTCGCTTATCCGGAGTTGGGTTGTAGGGGTTATCTGATTTCTTTAGTTCAAAGCGAACCTGTGTCCCGGTCATCTTGAAACTTCGGGCAATAAACCGGCTGAGATAACGAAGATAACTTGCCGGCAACTTATCCAGTGAATTGCCATGGAGAACCACTGTGGGTGGATTACGGCCGCCTTGGTGAGCGTATTTAGGCTTAATCGTTCGATTCTGGCTCATGGGCGGGCTATGATGCTCAAGCGCGCGACTCAGTATTCGGTTCAACTCACCCGTACCCATTTCTTTCATCGCGCTCGCTTGGGTGCTTCTCACCGCCTTCAGCAACTCTCCCATGCCTGATCCATGAAGCGCAGAGATAAAAACTTCTTCGTGATTAGGCAAGAAATCAAACCGACGGTCAATTTCACGTCTTATCCGATTCCGCTCTGAGCGATCAAGACCATCCCATTTATTAATAGCGAGCACAATAGACCGCCCGCCTTGTAACGCCAGTCCTGCAATTGCCGTGTCCTGATCTAGTATCCCGGCCCGCGCATCCAACATCAACACCGCAACCTCTGCCGAGGCCAACGCTTGAAGCGTTTTAACCACTGAAAACTTCTCAAGCGTCTCACGAACTCTCGCTTTCCGACGAACCCCCGCGGTATCGATTAACGTCAAGCGAGAATCATCTCGCTCAATAGTGACCGGGATGCTGTCACGCGTCGTACCGGGATAATCCGCCACGATGACGCGGTCCTCGCCTGCCAGGCAATTAACCAACGTTGATTTTCCAACGTTCGGACGGCCGACAACCGCAATTCGTGACCCCGCCATGACGCTCTCAGTGTCAAGCGATTCCGGCGCGTGAGTGAAGATATTCTCTAAAAGATTCTCAACGCCCTGACCGGTTTTTGCAGAAATTGCGAATGCTTGGCCAATTGAGAGTTCAGCGAACTCGCTCGTTGCTAGGGAATGATCAACGCCTTCAGCCTTATTGACTGCAACCTGAACGACCGCACCTTCTTTTCGTAAATCTGCAGCAATCTGAAGATCGGCAGCCGTCAATCCGTCGCGCGAATCAACGACAAAAACAACAGAACTCGCCTCAGCGAGCGCCTGCAACACTTGATCTCGTACCGCGCTGATTAGCGGATCATCACTTTCCGAAAGCCCGCCGGTATCAATCAGTAAAAACTTGCGAGAGCCCCTGACCACTTCAGCATAAAGCCGGTCTCTTGTTACACCGGGTTGATCATCAACCAAGGCGAGACGCGACCGAGTCAATCTATTGAATAAAGTCGATTTGCCAACGTTAGGTCTTCCGACAAGAGCGACGACAGGTATCATTCTAAATTCATATAGATTTAAGAGTGGGAGGAATCCCCTCTTTCGACTATTGGATCGCCCAAGCGGACAGGGCGCCGTTTTCGGAGAGAACGAGGAAGTGTCCTGAATCAGTCAGTGCATATATCTTAAGCACCGCGCCGCCTGGCAGTTTGTCGCGACCAACCATCTCCCCAGTATTGACATCCAATATGACTACATTACCTTTATAGTCGCCCACGACCAGTTGATCTAAGTCTGGGATTCCGAGCGGACCACTAACACCTCGGTTTTGTAATCCACTTTCAGTCCATAGTGTCTTTCCTGATTGGGTATCAATGCCAAATATCTCCCCATCATCTGCGGTCACCAGTAATACCTGATCAACTGATCCCAGAGACCGGATGGTTGAAATCTGACTTTCCCAATTAATGGTTTGGGAACTTATCGAAAGCGCTGTAATTTTCGATTGAAACCCGGCAATGAAGAGTGAGTCGCCCAATACATAAGGATCAGAGTCAATATCGACCAAACGCGCGATTTCATTGCTCCCCTGCGGCCGGAAGATCGGAACGCTCCATTGCTCCCTGCCGGACCAAAGATCAATTCCTGACAGTCGGCCGCTCGCAAATCCGACCAGGACCACGCTATCAATAATGATTGGTGTTGACACCCCTCGCACACTTAAAGCGGGCACTGATCGCCTTACCCTCCAAAGCAACTTGCCTGAATCGACATCAAGCCCCACGACCTGACCGTCTCCCGAGCGAAATATTGCGAGATCCCCGGAAATAACGGGCTGCGCTAAAATCTCTGTCCCGATTTGTGCTCGCCAATATTCAGAACCATCATTAGTCCTTAGGCCCACAACTTCTCCATCACGGGTTGCCACAATAACGACGCCACTACCCACACCAACGCCAGCGGCCAGATCTTTTTCGAGATTAGTCTCCCAGAGCACATCGCCAGTCGCTTCGCTTAAAGCAAATATTCGACCCGCAGGCTCTGCGGCAAAAATTTCGCCGCCTGTAATAAATGGGGATAAAAGTCCATTCGTATTAGAGTAACTCTCGCCTAAATCACGACGCCAAACCTTTTTAATCTCAAATTGGGATTCAATCTTTGGAAGGTCGAGTATCTCTCCCCCTTCGCGCATAAAGTGGATCGCGCCTGGCCCACACCCGACTAGTGTGAAAAGAAATCCAAAAATGACAACAACACCAGATCTCATCCTGATGGATCATCCCGACGGGTCATATTAAGCTTGGCAGAGATCAGCTGAGCTGCCTGGGAATTCGAGGGCGCGTTCGCCAATGCCTTCTCGTAAGCGATCTGGGCGGCTTTCAGATCACCGGACGCCATAAGCGCATCGCCCAACAACTCTTGAAACTGCGAGACAAACCCCTCTGCGGCGCTCGCCTCAGCAAGTGCTCGGACCTGATTAACATCACCCGCCTGAAGCGCAATCACTGCTAAACGAACGCGAGCGACCTGATGCATAACAGGATCCTTACTTTTCTCGAGGAGTTCATTCAAAGCAGTGCGAGCAGCTGCAACGTCCTCTGCATAGAGAAATTGCCGAGCCAACATCAGTCTTGCCAAGTCTGCATAACCACTGGACTGATGATTTGCAATTAATACGTTAGCAGAATTGATAACAGCGGCCTGATCATCCACGACATCCGCGGCAAGCATCTGCTCGTAGAGTACGGAGGCCTTCTCCCCCTGATAGTCCTGATACATTCGCCAACCCTGAATACCCCCGACACCTCCAATGCCAAGAATAATTCCCGAGATGATCCCAACGCCATTTCGCTTCCACCACTGGCGTAGTTTCTCAGTATCATCATCGTGCGCAATATGAATCTTTCTTTCTGTCTGCTCTTTTTTCATCAGTGTTTATTCGCTGTCTTCTTAAGGTAATTGATCTGTACATTCTCTTAAAAATTTCTCAAGGTCACTCTCGGGCATCTCCCGCTGCTCTCCCTGACCTCTCAGAGGCTTAGCCAGCAGCTGGCTTCCAGAGATATAGCGGTCCGGGACGATAACAGCAACTCCAGCCCCACTTCCGTCTGCGCGCCTTAGCTGCTTTTTTAAGTTGCTTGAACTCAATCCGGAGACGACTTTGAAATCTTTATTACGAAGGAATTCTGCAATTCTAACGCCTGCACCCTCGACATCTGCGGACTGCGTAATCAGATAAACATCCGGGTTATCCTGAGGGGAATTAGCGTCGTTTAGACTGACAAGTTCAACAAGTCGCTCGAGCCCACAAGCGAAGCCGGTCGCAGGGACACTTCGACCCCCTAACTGCTCAGCGAGGCCATCGTATCTGCCGCCCGCACATACCGCGCTTTGGGCGCCAAGCTGATCAGTCAGCCACTCAAAAACGAACCCGGTGTAATAATCAAGGCCGCGGACAAGGCGGGGGTTAACTTCAAAATGAACCCCTGCAGAGGATAAGAGCATCTGGAGCGTTTCGAAATGTTCTCGCTCTTCACTTTCAATGAAATCTTGGAGTGTCGGTGCATTTTCAAGGATTTCCTGGGTCTTCGCATCTTTACTATCCAGAATCCGGAGCGGATTTTTCTCAAGCCGTCGTTGACTATCCTCATCAAGACTTTTCTCGAACGGCGCTAGATAGTCCTTTAGCGACGCTCGAAACAATGACCGCCCTTCGGCAGAGCCTAGCGTATTGATCTGAAGGGAAAGACCAGTTAATCCAAGCATACGCCACAACCGCTCGCCGACCGTAATGACTTCGGCCTCCACCTCCGGACCGTGCCAGCCTAATGCTTCGATCCCAAATTGGTGAAATTGCCGATACCGGCCTTTTTGAGGGCGCTCGTGCCGGAACATTGGGCCCGAGTACCAGAGGCGTTGCGTCTGGTTATGAAGAAGTCCGTGTTGATTGCCTGCTCGAACGGTGCTGGCGGTTCCCTCTGGCCGCAGGGTAAGACTATCGCCATTGTTATCTGTAAAGGTGTACATCTCCTTTTCAACAATATCAGTTTGCTCGCCGATTGCCCTTTTAAAGAGCTCGGTACGTTCGAGAATCGGTGTTCGTATCTCTCTGTAGTCATACAGCCGAGCAACGTTTCGCAGAGCCGTTTCAACTCGCTGCCAAGTCGACATCTGATCCGGAAGCAGATCATTCATGCCCCGAATGGATTGGATCGCATTACCCGAAGCCATTAAAATTATTTCCCAACCCGGATTTTTGCATTCATCCCAGTTTTCGGAACCGGAACAGCAAATTCTCGACCGCCATAAATAATACTCGCGCCTTCGGGATAGCTGATCTGCAACGTAAACGGAGGAAGACCGACCACACTGACGACCTTGCCAGATTCCATATAACGGCGCAGCAACACTTTATCGTCTCGATCCCAAACCATAACGTGAGTGCTTTCTCGAATCTTGATCATAATCTCTCGCATATCCGGCGAAAGCGGCTGAGACAGACCGACTGCACTGGAAGATGATGCGGAAGATAGCGCGGTCGCAAAAACAGAAGAATCAGACTCTGCACTATCGTTAGACGACGCTGGGGTCACCCGCTGTTGAGGCTGTTCAATTGCGGACTGCTCTGCGGTATCAGATGACGGCACTTGATTATTTTGGGTCGTGACACGTTGAGCGTCCTCTTCCTTTTTCAAGGACAACTCAACCTCTGTCGCATTTTGTGCTTCGGATTTTTCAAGGTCACTATTTTTATCAGAACTGTTCTTCGTCTGCGATTTGTCTGCGCGATCGTCACTCGCCTGGTCTCGAGCGGACATTGAAACCTCTGCCGTCGTGCTTGAATTATCAAGTGACAACGCCGTTTCAATACCGGTATCGATCGAAGGAGAATCAACAGGTTCATCGGAACCAGACGAAAGACTCGCTGGATCCTCAAGCGTCACAGCCAGGTTTGATGATGAATTCTGGGTAGGTGCGGACTCTTGCTCGGTCGTGCTATCCGAAACAACCTCAACCTTGGAAAGTGGCTCGGGATCTGCGGTTTCGGAGCGACTCTGCTCTACAAGATCAAGACGAGAGCGTTCAACATCCGTAGACCGGTTTAAATAAGCCGCATACA
>JABHUE010000046.1 GCA_018672825.1 Pseudomonadota bacterium
ACACCGCCGACCAGCTTGCTGATTTCGTGTACGTGTAACAGCAGCTTTCTGCTTCGGGTGGGGTCAGGTGTTATGTGCGTTGATGTGGAGACTAGTGGAGAAAAATAAGCGCCAAAGAGGAAGAGTTCTCCATTTCGGATGATCACATAACTTTCAGTTAATTGCGCCCGGCCGTCGCGCAGGGATTTTACTTCCCACCCCTGAAGCGCAAGACCGGCTTCGAATTCTTCTTCAATAAAATAGTCATGCCACGCCTTTTTATTTCGGGCGATGGTATTGTCATTTTTTGAAGGCTTTTTGCTCATTTTTATCGAGTGCGAGATTGTGAGGCGTAATGTTTCGGTAAACAGAGCTAATCCGATCACCCAAGTATAATTGCAAAAAACGATCCTAACATTGCCATCGTGCCAAATATTAATCGGTCAGTCATAACCCCATACAGCGCTAGCGAAATGTTTTCGCTTGCAGGGGATGTTGATCGCTATTCAGAGTTTTTGCCTTGGTGCCGTGAGTCCATAGTTCTAGAAGAAACTGGCGATGAGGTTTTGGCCAAAATTGTGCTCGCGTATAAGGGTTGGAATACAACCTTTACTACCCGAAACCAAATGGTGCCGGATCAATTAATCGAGATGCGTTTGGTGGAAGGGGCAGCCTTCTCCAGTCTCTCAGGTGATTGGCGATTTCGGGCGCTTGACGAGATGGCATGCGAGGTTTCGTTGGATGTCAATTTTTCATTGGCAGGCAAGCTGGGCGGTCGAATGCTTGAGCCGATATTTAGCCGAATCTGTAATGAGCTCATTGATGCATTTATTGCACGAGCCAAGTCGCTATACGGGGAGCGGGCATTTGCCTAAGGTAGAAGTTGCTTACGCGCTTTTAGAGCGTCAATTCTTGAAATCACTTGATGTCAAACCTGGTGCATCTGTCAGTGAAGTGATTAATTTATCTGGTGTTCTGGAGGAGTTCCCCGAGATTAATCTGGATATTAATCCTGTCGGGATTTATTCCAAAAAAGTAACGCTCGATTCGGTCGTTAAAGATGGTGATCGTATTGAGATCTATCGAGCGCTTCGGGTGAGCCCCAAAGAGGCTCGTCGATTGAGAGCCAAGAAAAAGAAATCAAAACAGGCTTAGTCGCCCGGCGTTACCGCGTCCCAGAGATTGGAAAAAAATCCGGGAGAGTCTTCCTCGAGATCAGGCTGTATGGCGCCTGGAAGTCCTGCGCCCTCAACGAGCGTGCGCGCGATTTTTTCGTCTTCAAACCAGATGCTCAGCCGATATTGCGTTACCTTCTCGCCTTTGGCGGGATCGAGGCTATAAAAATAATCCCATCGCTGCGCATGAAACGGATCTTCAATAAGCGGTGTGCCGAGAATAAACCGTACTTCATCTCGAGGTGTGCCCGGGATGAGCTTTTCAATCTGCTCGGCACTGATTACGTTTCCCTGCTGGATTTCAACTCGATAACTGCTAAAACAGCCTGCAATGACGAGGCAAAGGACCGCGAGACTCACAACTGATAACGTTCTCGGAAAAGAGATGCGGCAGGCTTTCATTAGCGTAATCATAGCGGAACTTAAGTTAACTGAGGTTGTTATAGAAGCGCGAGTTCTTTTTGCATTGCGATTTCATCGCACCGGTCAAACTTAGGACAGCTCACGCAGACCCCAAAGACTTTCTCGGGCAGGCTTTCCATTGAAACGATACGGTAGCCCAACTTGCTAAAAAACCCGGGCACGTACGTGAGCGCAATAATACGGCTTAACCCCCTCGACAAGGCCATTGACTCAATTTGATTCACCATGAGGCGGCCGATCCCTTTATCGTGATTCTCGGGATCGACTGCAAGACTCCTGACTTCCCCTAGCTCAGTTGTGAATATTTCAAGCGATCCGCATCCGCAGATACGACCGTTGATTTCACTCACCACAAAATCTTCAAGCCGACTTTTAATTTCAGATTCAGACCGGCCAAGCAGTCGACCGTCGCTCGCGTATTCGTGAAGGAGTTGTCCAATCATCGGAATGTCTTCGACCTTCGCTGCGCGGATAGATGGGGTCATTTAGATGCTCGCGAGATCAACTCGTCCGCATGGGCGCGAGTGGTTTGTGTGATTTCAACGCCTCCCAGCATTCGCGCTAGCTCATCGACGCGCGCAGCCGGCTCGAGAGACTCAATATTAACCTCGGTTTCATCACTATTAATCCGATTAACCCTTAAGTGATGATGCCCCTGAGCGGCCACCTGAGGGAGGTGGGTAATGCAAAGCACCTGACGGTTAGTGGCGGTGGACCTTAGTTTCTGGCCGACGATTTCCGCAACCCGGCCACCAATGCCAACATCAACCTCGTCATAGATTGTGCAAGGAGTAGACGTATCCTGAACAGCGCATAACTGAATGGCGAGGCTCACGCGGGAGAGTTCGCCGCCAGAAGCTGCTTTTTCAAGCGGAGAGAAGTCGAGGTCGGGCCCGGGTTGAAGCTCAAAATACGGTGTTTCAGTGCCGTGGAGTCCGCGCCGGTCCGCGGGCTCATTATCGAGACGGACTCTAAAAGTAGCGGCTTCGAGTCCAAGTGATGGGAGAAGCTTGTTCACATCCTGACTCATTTTCGCGGCAGTTTTGCCGCGTGCATCAGTTATGACGCTCGCGAGTTGATCATAGTCGGAGCGTGTTTCAAGGAGCTGTTGTCTTAGCAACTCCGGATCATGGTCCGCAGGATCAAGCGCCTCCAGATCATGCTTTAGA
>JABHUE010000051.1 GCA_018672825.1 Pseudomonadota bacterium
CCCCACTGATCATCTCTAACTCAAAGTCCGTCAAGTCGCCATCCTGACCCAAGAAGTCCTGATGAGCATAGACCTCATCTGAAGTGATGGTAAAGCCATGTGTCTTAGCAAGGGTTGCTATGCCATCTCCCATACCTGACCCATTGGCTGTTGCGGTATTGATGATGGACACTACTGCTTCCTGGAGATCATCATCTTCAAGGACTGCGTTACGGAAGGATTGAAAGTCGGTCATGGGATTCTCCTTAAGTTATCACTCAAGAATACGCCTGTCTTCGGAATGACTCAACATATAAAGATAGTTACAAGCCTAACGACTCAAATCAATAAATATCAAATTTCATGATCACCCGCTATGACGAGCCAATCGTATATACCAGCGTCTTTTGACTACGCCCCCGAAGCGTGACGTCACCCACTTCATGCCAGTCATAGTTATTCTGGGCCGCTTGACGCGTATCCGCAGAGACGCAAAGCGTTTGTCCAATATCCTTGCCTAACGCTTCCAGCCGCGCGGTTGTGTTAACGGCATCGCCAACAATGGTGTAGTTCATCCTCTCGGTTGCACCAATATTGCCAACCAGCACACGTCCGGTATGCACACCGATTCGGGTTCGGAGCGGTTTTTCACCAACGGCCAAGCGAGTGTCGTTGAAGCGATCGGTTGCCTTCTGAATATCAGATGCTGCGGCCAACGCGAGATCCGCGTGATCGGTTTGTTCATCTGGCGCATTCCAGAACGCCATCAGCGCGTCGCCAATAAACTTATCGACCGTGCCCCCTCGAGCCGTCACCGGCGTGACCAGTACCTCAAAATAATTATTTAAAAGATCCGCGAGATCTTTCGGATCCATCCCATCAGCAATCGAGGTATATCCTGCAATATCGGTAAACAGAATGGTGACCTCCCGCTCCTCCGCCTCTACTCCTCGACCTTTTGCCTCAAGTTGTATCAACCGGCGGACGAGATTCTTGGGGACATACCGAATGAACACTTCAAGGCCGGTCAGCATTGCGCGAAACGCCTGTTCCGCCGAATTAAGCTCATTAAACCGACTCACCGGTTCTGTTGGCATCTCAATATTGAGGGTCCTGACCGCATCGGCCGCAAGCGCGAGACGCGAGACAGGCGTTGAAATAGCTCGGCCCATCCCCCATGCAATCATTACGGCGATAAGTAGAACAACAACACCAATCACCCCAACCCAAATGGCGCGATTAATCATTGGCCCCAAAACCACACTGCGCGGCACAATCGAAACGGCATACCATGCCTTATCAAAAAATTCAGAAATCCGGGCCACTGATACAAGCCAGACTTCGCCGCCTATCTCAATATCCTGAAAGTTAGTTCCGGTTTTCTTTATTTTTGAAAATATCGCTGTGGCAACGGGATCATCCAGATCCCTGACTCTGGGCACTCGACGAAACTGCTTGTAGGGGTTCTCGCCGATTAAGGATGGGTGCGCGATCACCGCGCCGCTGGAATCAAATACGAGAATCTGTCGATCGTTTTTTTGCTGGCGCTCCGAAAGCAAAGACGACAGCGTTGTCAGACCCAGATCCAGATATAACGTACCGTCCTTTCCATCGCCACAGCAACCTAAAAAATGTTTGGTGTAGCTAATAACGGGCCTTTTATCCGTTGGTTCAAGATAAATATCATCAAAACCCTCCGAGCCATCACCCGGGATCCCATCAATGGCATAGTCGTATGATTCCGAATCCAGATCGGTATTGATCTCAGACGTGATTTCGCCCTGCCAGACCCCTACCCAGACATTGGTTCGATTCTTTCGAACAACCGTGATGCTGCTCAAATGCTCCTTATTTTTGACGAAAGGTTTCAGTGCAGAAATGACAGGCCGGTTCTGAAGATCTTTGGCGCTTCTCCTCAGCACCTCAGTCATTGTGTCGATATCCTGTTCAACATTTTGGGCAAATAGATTGACCTCTTCAGCAAGCATCTCTGTCTGCTGATGCTGCATGGCGCGTGTGAGCTCAATCGCGGATTTAACACCCCCCCAAATTGATAGCCCCCCAACCAGTCCGCCAATGAGGATAACGAATATCGCCACTCCAGTGGTGAGCACAAAGCGAACGCTTGTCATTAAATCGCTCCCAGCTGGTAAAGCGCCAGCACTTTTTTGCCAGCAAAAATGATCATCAGCCGCATCTGATCAAGAGTTTCACAGACTAACATGATCGCCATTAAAGCATGCGCTCAGCGATTACTATCGGAGGTTTCAGTTGTATTATTTCCACTGCCCATCGATTGCATAATCTCGTTTGCAGCGCGTTCGCCTGATAAATAGGCGCCATGAACCGTGCCGAGGTACTTTGCATGAGTTGCCTCCCCGGCGAAGAATATTCGATTGTCGATCGGCCTAGCCAACGTCTTATAGTCAGAGAACGAGCTGCCGGGGGAGATACAGGAATAAGAGCCTCTGGAGAATTCATCTGAATGCCATCGAGTCACAACTGACCCTGCTATATTTTGCGGCACACGGCTACCAAACATCGACCTAAGATCTGACAACGCCGCTTGAATAACGTCCTCGTTGCTCATAGTCTCAATCGACTTTGCATGACGACCCCGGGTAAACCCCACGATAACTGCTTTACCCGTATACGGGGTCATTGGCATGAACTCCGTTAAGTCGTCAGTAGATTTTTTAAGCAGGCCAAGACAACTGGCATCTTCAGGCCAAAACCGATCCTTAAATTCCAGCACAACCTTGTTCATTACACCCATCCCAATGCGCTCAATACTCGCAACCTTCTCATCCGGCAGTTTTGGGTTAAATTTAATTTTTCCCTGTTTGAGAACGCCCAAAGGTAGCGTAACGACGGCTTGCCCACACTCAATTACCCCCTGATCAGTAGTGACAAGGGATCCTGATTGACTAATGTCAATCTGGCGAACCACGTGTCCATAACGAATATCAAGACCCTGAACCAGACGTTCAACAATCTTCTGATAACCGCCTTTGATTATCACGTCATGACCGTCATACGCCTCATCAACATTCCAGTACTTTAA
Source organism: Pseudomonadota bacterium (assembly GCA_018672825.1). Taxonomy (GTDB): domain Bacteria; phylum Pseudomonadota; class Gammaproteobacteria; order Arenicellales; family UBA868; genus UBA868. The sequence continues at coordinate 3,044 of JABHUE010000051.1, forward strand.
AGAAAGTTGATCAAAATTCGCTGCATATTCGACCTCAATCAGACTGGCAAGCCACCACCTGACTCCCCGTTGTACGATTGGGTCTCCTGAAAGCCCCTTAAGAATTGGGGCCAGCGCGTCCGCCATTGAGCGCCCAATGGGAGCGGTGGATTGCTCTTCGTACAAACGCTCGATAATTTGTTCCGATTTTCTGATGATCGTGTCATAGGTTTCGTCCTCTAGCTCACCATAGCTGTCATCATATAACCAGGTCTCATCCCAGTCAGTTGCCTTGGTCAAGAGGTCATACTGCTTGACCATTTTCATCAGCGGATTACGCGCTGCATCCCCATGAATCCACGCAGCCCCTAAATCCACTGCAGTCCCCAGGGAATAGTCCGTCCACATTCGCCCGCCGGCCCGGTGACGGCCCTCAACGACAATTACGTTATAGCCGCCTGCTTGGAGTCGCTGGGCTGCCGCCAAACCGGCCATGCCTGCGCCGATAACCACAACCGTTTGACCGGTCTTGACTGAGCTTGTTGACTCGTCAGCTCGAATCGCTCTTCCCGCGGTTAGCCATGGGCTGGTCAGCAATAGTGCAGCTTTCAGAGCTTGACGTCGATTTCTATTCATATCATCAGATTTTAGAGTTCATGCTTGAAATTATATTTTTTCAGAAAATAACGTTCCGCCTTGTGCCCATTCCGAAGGCTCGACATCCGTCAAAATCACATCGATTGATTCTGGTGTGCTGCCTGCGGTTTCGACAAATGCATCCGTTAAGGCGCGAACCAGATCACGTTTTTGTTGCGGGGTGCGACCGGCAAACATCTGCACCTGAATCAAGGGCATGTTGAATCTCCTGTGAATGAAATTAAATCGCTATTTTGAAACCAACAATAGCAGGGAATAAAATTTATATACAGGAGTCGTGTTGCGGGATACCTACATTATTCTGAAATAGCGCCTAACCGGAGTCTTCGTTATTTCAGGCTTCTGATTTTCCTGCTACTTATCCGAATCTTTAAATATCCCAAGAAACCATTTAAAAGTCCAAACTAAGGCACTGGGCGCTAGAAAAATAGTACTGAGAAAAAAAAGGAGAAAAAGTAGATGAGACCCGCTTATTCCTGAACAGGTCAATGGTTGATCAAGGCTTCAACTAAACATCAAAGTGGATTTATATTCTTGTCATCCGAGCATAAATACCGCGAAGCAACTTGTATCCAAAACCGCTAGCCATTGTCCTCGTTTGGTTAACGATTTTTGGCTTCCAAGTTGCCTCGCATTACCCACCTTGCAAAAATTATGCTAGACCAGCGTCCTTAAGCTCGGGGATAGGTCCATCATAATAAGGAAGCTGATCGATTCGTGGAGACCACGTTCCATCATCAATGCACTTTTGAATATGTGCGGTGATCTCTTCCATTTTCGCGAACCACACATTGCCTTCATTTCTAATATCTTCGATCATTTGAGCCATTCGATCACACCTTGCTAGCCGGCCGGACACAAAGGGATGCCAAACGGTTACCCATAATCCGCCATACTTGTGCATCGCTTTAAACTCAGACATAAATACGTTCATTGCCTCATCAGGTGCTTTGATAGGCATCATGTAATGCATATCAGGCGCATGAGTATAATGGGGCCAGTCATCCATTCCCCAATGACTGGGCAATTCGATAACGCTGCCCTTCGATGTTTTTAAAACGTACGGCACGTCATCTCCCATCAAACTCGCGTCATATAAAAATCCTTGATCAATCATGTAGTCAATTGAGTGCTTGGAAAAGTTATAGAGTGGCGCTCTCCAACCTCTTGGCTTCTGTCCCGTCATTTTTTCGATAACTGCGATCTGTCTCTCAAACCAGTACAACTCATCTTCTGGAGAGAGCTTATTGGGATTCTCATGAAGATATCCATGAGCCGCGATCTCATGCCCACCTTCGAGAATTGCGTCAACCAAATGAGGATAACGCTCCATACACCATGCCGGATAGAAAAAAGTCTGCTTAATTTCGGCCCTTTTATAGACCTCAAGAATACGGGGAATCGCTATCTCATCGTACTTCAGCCACGACATTGTGGAGAGCATTGTGGGTGCTTTTTCTCGATGCTCGAGATGCAAAATACTATCTGTGTCTATATCAAACGTAATCGCACAAGCGCATTTAGCGCCATTTGGCCAAGGTACAGGATTGCTAATCATCTTATTCTCCTCTGATATTTTTGGTTATTTTGACTATCGAATCGCAATACAGTCTGCTTGAATCAGTAACCCGGGGCGGGCCAATTCATGCACTCTCACCGGAGTAACAGCGGGATGTCCGTCTGGACACAGTTCAGCCCAAATTTCGCACACCCGATTAAACATCGCCTCAGTGTCAGCATCGGTCACTAGAAATAAATTTAACTTAACGACATCATTTAGAGTGGCGTCAAAACCGTTTAAAACCGTCGTTAATCGATCAAAAACCTCTCTAGCCTGTCCCTCAAAATCACCGGGAGCAATAATCGCATTATCTGCTTCCAGAGCAACTTGGCCCGCAACGTAAATTTCATTGTCCGCGTAAATTCCATCCGAGAACTCCGAAGGTTGATATCTCCCTCCAACACCGGTATGCGATAAAGTTTTCGTGTTTGAATCCACGATTGCCATGGCATCAAGTTCTAAGTCCAAACCCGGATATAGCAAGTCGACAGCAAACGCGGTAATGACCGGCGGGGGTCCGGCGACATACTCTTTGGAAATTTCCATTATTCGATCCACGAAAGCTTCTCCCGTCTCTGGATCCTTGCTGTCATATTTAAAACAGATTTTTAACCGCACCATATCTTCAAATGATGCTCCAGCATCATTAAGAATCTGCTTCATATATCCAAAAATATTGTGAGTCTGGGCATCAAGATCGCCGACATGAACTGAAGCACCGGTCTTATCTGCAGAGATTTGTCCTCCCAAAAATATCCGATCACCGATCTTCCAGCCTTGGGATAAGGGGACAGCAATACTCCAGTCCCAACTCTCTTCGGGCATGATACGTTCTCTATCCCTTCTTGACTCCCCCTTTAGCGCCACTCCCTCAATTTGAATTAATTGGCCTTGGTATGGCATCCCCTTCGCCCGCACCGCGGTCGCGGCAGGGCCAGGATTTGGAAAATACTCTAGACGTACCCGGGTCATTTCCTCCCAGTACGCCGTTGCGTCAGTATCATCGCCATCAAACACATAGTAAGTATTCAATCGAACAAGATCGCTCAAACTCATACCGAGAGCTTCTAAGCTCGCTTTCATATTTTCAAACACACGTCGGGTTTGCGCCGCGATATCTCCTAGCCCAACTACCGAACCATGCTCATCAAGCGATTGCTGGCCACTTATAAAAACTTGATCCCCCACTGTGACGGTATGGGCAAATGGTGATTGACCTCTCCAGTGCCACATCGCCGGACTGGGGAAATTAGGTTCTTTCTTCATATCTTGGTAACCAAATAATTTTATTTTTAACTGCCACTGATCAAAAAGTCAGCAACAACGTTTATGTGAATCTTAAACATTCACCAGAACAGATTAGATTGACCCTAATTCACCTACACTTTTATCAAAAGAGTAAATAACCTCGAAGCGTCTAAGATTCAAAAAGCATTTCATTAGCATTCCAAACTTAATAAAACCGATCATAGTGAAGGTGTTCAACCGGAATTTTTCTTTCCAGAATTAAATGGCGCCTGACCGCATCGACCATCGGAGGGGGACCCGCTATAAAGTAGTCACAATCTTGGCAGTCGTCATCAAGTGATTCCGCTAGATACTCGTGAACCATTCCAGTCGGACCCGACCATGAGTTTCCAGGCTCGACCTCTGACACTATCGGTATATATTGCTTCTCGACGTCAAAATGCGGAATACGATCTAGATACTCTTTCGAAATAACATCATCGACTGTCCGTGCCCCATAGTAAAGAATGGGCCTTTTACCCTCCAGCGCCATCTTGGCGGCGCCATGCAAGATCGATACCATCGGCGCCAAGCCAGATCCTCCTGCTATGCAAATTAATGGGCGCTCGGATTGTTCGTTCAAATGGGCAATGCTGTACGGGGCATCAATTGTGATACGGGAACCGAGAACCGCATTATCAAAAAGGAAGGAGGAGGCTGAACCACCTTCGGTCCGCTTAATCTGAAAGCCCCACCTGCCGTCATTATTGCCGTTATTACACATCGAATAACTTCGAGGGCCGGCAACACCGGGAAGACTTAGCTTTGCATATTGACCTGGCAAGAAACGAGCAGGTGGATCAGATTCAAAATAGAATTCCCACAGATCATGGGTTAATTTCTCAACTGATTGCAGAGTTGCATTAACCCTTTTGGGGCGCGTTTTAGCCACATACTCGGCATCCGGCTTAATTTCGATCACACAGTCACTTTGAGGTCGGCTGACGCATGCTAGGTGCTTATTTTTTCGTTTGTCAGATGCGCGGAGCCCAGCGCTCCCCTCAAAATCATCAACCACGTCTCCCTCAATCAGAGTGTACTTGCAACTGCCACATCCACCCGCGTTACATTCATAAGGGATCCCCACACCACTACGGAGAATACCCCCCAGAATCGAATCATTTTCACTGATAGTAAAACTGAGTCCAGCACCTTCGATGAAGACCTGATGCTGTTTTTGATTCTCTTTCAAGGGGCTGAATTAGATCTGCCCAGCACCGGACAAACAATATTAATTCCGGTACGGGGCGTAATTAGTTTCGATATTGCTAAGTTATATTCTCAAATTTCTAAACTGCGATGAAATGCTTCCATCCTAGAAATTGCCGATTTAGCTGCGATTTCTCCGGCAGGCAACGCTAAGCAGTAAGCGGTAATTGCATCTTTCGCTAACGGAGTCCATGCCTCGATCCATCCCTTAATCGCTGTTTTGTTTTCTGATTTAGCGTCTGTACAGAACTTCACCAACTCTGCACTCCATCTTCTCGATCGATCACTATCCCGCAATTGATTTTCCGCCAATGAAGCGAGTAGCGGGTCACGAAAGGATCGAGCAACGTCGGCCAATTCTCTAAGCGTTTCATCAGCTGCAACTTTCGCAACCAAATTACTGGCTACGAAATTTTCTCCCCAGTCATACGCTATCAATACTTTTTCCATCAGTTCGCGTAATCCTTGAAACGCAGGACTATTCTCCCAATGATCGCGCTCGTTCTTGCTAAATCCTCGCTCTGGATGGGTCATCTGAAGCTCTCGGGTGCGATACGCAACTCTCTGTAGCCAACGAAACTCATCGCCTTCCTGAAAACCTGCACACGCTGTAATCGTACTCGCTGGCGCAACCTGCAAAATATAGGCAGCACTCATTTGAAGGGCGGTCTGCAAATACCGACGAGGCGTATACATCTCCTCTAGAACGGTTAGCCACTCAGGCTGCAAATCCTGATCATGCCCAATCTCATTATGTTCGCTGAGAACCCCATCAATAAATTCCTCCTGAGCGTCCTGATTACGGGTATATACACGGTAAATCAAAGCATCTGGATCACGAAATTCCTCCCAATCATCATGCTGTAAGGGACTGTCAAACACATATTTCCGATACCACTCATTCATTGACAGATCAGGCGCTGGAGATAATTCATAGGCCTGATCGCGATGTCGATGACGTGTCTGCAGGTTAGTGGTTACAATTTCGTATTCGCTGGGACGCCGCTTGTTTTTAGCAAGCTTGCTCCAGGTCTTCATTCCCGTCACTTTTGAATTCATAGTGCGTTTCTAGCTAAGTTTAGTTATCAGAAATTCTTTTGATAATGACTCAAGAATCAACTACTCGGCATCGGCTGTTGCCAAAAACCGCATTTGATCTGAATCAACACGAATAAAGCCCTCGAGTGAAGGCATATTGGATTCAATATCGGCTCGACTGACGTCTCGACCCAACATATTCGAAACGGTATTAAATCGAATTACGCATACTCGCTCTACTTTGACCCGTACATAAGAGGCATGCTCTTCCACCTCGATCTTTCTACCCTCATTATCCTCATAGATAGCTTCAAGGACAGCGTCCCCAATTTCTCCGTTCTTAAGAACCGGGCCAACAAAACGATTTTCTTGCAAATTAGCCATATGCAGTACCTCGATTGATTATCTTAAGACTCAGGAAGGACAACCCAAATACAATCATCCTCCACCTTTGACGGATAACTAGTCAGCGATGTCCCGGTTGGATTAATTCCTTTTCCCGAAATCGCATCGAACTGCCACAGGTGGGCAGAGCAAGTTAACACACAATTCTCTAGTTCACCTTCAACAAGAGGATGATCCTGATGGGGGCAAATGGGGCTATAGGCGCGTATTTCTCCACCAGGCGAGTGGACGATTAAAACCTCGCTTTCACCCACATCAAACACGTCCATCTCACCCTCCCAGACATCATCTACCTCACAAACTTTTTGATAATTTTCTTGGTCACTCACTGCGCTTGTTCTACGTACACTTGAAGGGCTTCCATCTGAATGAAGTTCGCATCCAATACCTTTAACTTGTTATCTAGAGGCTCGTCGGCCCCATGAATTCGCGCACGCAAAACAGTCTTTTCAGGGAAAGGGGCAACAAAAACACCTGCAATTTGATCCACGCACGTGTTGATTACCTCTTCAATCGTGTTCTGATCATCGACCACGATTACTTTATAACCGTAGTCTCCTTGCAAATTAATTGCCAAAGGAAAGTCTGCCATGATTGTTTACTCCGAAGTCACGCGGGATTTAAGCGTCTGGTTAACCGGTCGCATATTTCTTTTCCGCGTCTTCGTCTTCGTCATAACCGTCGACCCAGCGATAGTTATAGCCATCAGTTCCCCGCTCTGACTCACTTTGACCCATGTAGTTATAGAAGTCGTCTGGTTCGGGCCCGATAGTGCCGTCGAATACGCGGTCGATAATACTCTTGTGACCCTTATAGCGCTCCGGCTCAATCTCGAAAATCCACTTACAAGGTTCCGAACAAAAATGGTACCGACGATCATCTATATCTACGTGATGATTCACTGCGTTCCACTCGTTACCCGCTGTTCCAACCACCTCTAATCCACACATATTACAAATAAGTGGCGGTGGCGCCGGAACCGTTTTCTCGTAATCCCCATTTCTAATATTTTCAGAAATCACGTCCCAGCATTTTCCATATGTCTCATTCCATCCAGGGTACTTTTCCTCAAGCCATTCTCTTTCTGCTGGAGAGGTTCCCGCGATGGGACGCCACCATTCTGTTGCTCGATATGCGTACACGCCGATTTGATTAGCATGATGGAAGCTGCAGATATCCTTTTTTAATATGTCCCAGTACCAAGGTAGATCCAGACCCAATGCCTCAACGGTTCTTCCAAACTGGCCAATCACCCACTCTTCCATAAAGTCTTTCAGGGAATTTTCGCGATGCTCAAGCGGCGTGTAATAGTCCATCCCGATGCCACTTAACGCGGAAAACTGCTTCCACATTCGCCAGAAAGAAATCTCTACCAGTTGCTGCGCCTCTTTCTTTTTACCGTTCTCGACCATGATGCGGACGATAGGTTCGCCGATTTGCGCATGTCGAGCTTCATCGGTTTGGATACTCTGCAACATCGTCGCAAAGCTGTGATCTCCACATTTCGCTGCATCAGCCGACAAGGCAACAAACTGTAAATTGGTAAACGCTAATTCAAGGCCCATGTTGAGCATAATTGCCGCACTGGTCGCATCGCGTGTATGAGCAATATCGTCCAACGCATGGCGCAAACTAATGATGATCCAGTTCTCAGTTTTTGACGATTTATGGCACCAGTCAAAAACCGAATCATGTTTGAGAAATTCATAGGCAAAATAAATCTGTATCTGGCCGTGGCGAATTTCATCGAGCGTGCCGAACGTTGCCATATTCCTCATGCCCGGGGACTGACAAAATCTCGTCATACGAGCAAAAGCAGATGCAGAATGAAACTCCGCCCAACAGACTGCACTGAAGTGGAGGGCGAGCAGCGCTTTCCAGTGAGGAGAGGCGTTCTTGAAGAACTCTGCCCTTGCCAGCGCTGCCTTTACCGAATAGGCGCCAACATCCTTATCTCTCTGCGCTCCCACATAGTCTCGATATGTTGACTTGTAAGGCTCATCAAATGCTTCCCATTTCTCCAGGGGAATATCGAAATTATTCGACATGGGTGCTGGATACAATTCGTCTTGACTGACATATGAAGGGGTCCAGTTAGTTTCTCGAGCGAGGTCGTACCACTCTTCCATCTTAAGTAGAGCCATTAGTCTTTATCTCCAAAAGCGCGTTAAACAGGTTGATACCAAAATATTAGTTCGCCGAGTCGAAACTACTTCCGAGCAGGATCTGATCGAGCACTTGATATCAAATCTAACACCGATATTCGTCGCAATCAAAGCTTTGAATCGGCTTTTTCGTCAGCCTGCTTTATCAGGTTCGCTTGAATATTTTTTTGGCAAAAGTCTACTAATACCTGCATAAATTTAAATTTTATTTCTAATAATGTTATTTAATTTTTAATATTAAATGAAATATACCTACCTAATTAGTATACATAATTAGTATACATAATTAAAACGAATTTCGTTGACCCATCATAGTTTTAAAACTATATTCGTTTCTGATCGCTCCAATTCCGACTCTTCATTAAAAATTCAGGGTCAAGAAAAGATTTATAGCTACAGCCAACTCGGCATGGGCATTAAATGAAAAACAAAATCGCGGGAAATTCGAAATTAACATCGCCGTCACCACCGGGTATCGCTGGCGTTCGTGATTTCACTTTCGCAAGATCTAAAGCCAAAAATGAGCCGGAAGCAGAATTTTTTGGTCAGCCAAGAATCGAGGGCCTTAATCTTAAAATCGTCGAACACCTTAAAGAGGATGGCCGAGCAACGTTCTCATCCATTGCTGAGAAATTAGGCGTATCTGAATCGACCGTTCGCACGCGCGTGACACGAATGCGTGAGCAAAATATTATTCAATTTATAACGGTTACCAATCCTCTGGCCCTTGGTCATTCATCTTGGGCAATGTTGGGGATTTCTGTTGGACAAAATTCAAGTGCAGCTGAAGCCGCTGAATATTTCCGAGAAATCGACGAGGTCGTATACGCGATGCGAGTCGCTGGACGTTTTGATTTGCTGGTGGAGGTCGTTGTCGATTCACCGGTCAGCCTGCGAGCTTTTCTTGATGAACACTGCTATGAATCATCTTTAGTTTCTTCCGTTGAACCGATGATGGGCTTAGGTCTCTACAAGTCCTTATACAAATGGGAGATTCCATTAGCTGATCCAAAATAAATACTGGATTTAATTAGCGTCAAAATGATTCTCCTTCAAGCGTTTAATACATTATTTAAGTCAAATGACCGATAAGCCCAACAATCAAGCACCAATCTTCGCTCCTCCTCGAGAAAGTTTCTTCTCGGTTCGAGGGTCAGTTTCAGGACGCCAACGTTTTGTTCTCGGTTTCTTGGGGCTCGTTTCCTTTTTTCTGATCTGGCAGATTGGTCATTGGATAACCCCCGAGTTACAGAGAAAGTTTCTACCAGGCGTGGACGATGTTGTCGGAAAAATCTACTTTTTGATAGTAAATAAAGGCTTCCTCGCTGATATTGCGGTCAGCCTCTACCGAATCTATCTTAGTTTTTTCGTTGCATGCGCAGTCGCCATTCCGCTCGGCTTATTAATGGGATGTTTTGTTAAGGTTCAAGCCCTGATTAATCCTACTGTAGGTGGACTCAGGTACCTTCCAGCAGCCTCTTTTGTCCCTCTGCTGCTTGTCTATATGGGTCCTACTGACACCGCAAAAATGGCATTACTCTTTCTGGGGTGCGTTTTCTTTCTAATTGCATTGATACTCGATAACGTGCTCGCTGTACCAAAAGAATTTATTGAATCTGCCCAAACCATGGGTGCCAGCCGAAGGCACATTGTAGTCAATGTCGCGCTTCGAGCATCGGCACCCCAAATATTGGATTCAATGAGAAACATGATTGCTGTTTCATGGACCTATCTAGTAATTGCAGAAATTGTTGCCGCAACCGATGGTATCGGGGCCGTGATGATGAGAGGTGCAAAATTTCTTCATATCGACGTCATCATGGCCGGAATTTTGACAATAGGTGTTCTCGGAGTCCTGACGGATATTCTTTTTAGATTTGCCGCCCATATCCTCTTTCCATACATACACAAGCGTAAATAGGTATAGGTCTCTGATGAATTCTCTAATTATTCTGAGTTACGGCCCAAGAACTATCAGAGGTATCTGTAATGCCTAAAAATCCAATCAGCGTTGATAGAGTGAGTAAAACCTATCTCAATGGTGCGTTCACTGCGCTTGATGAAATGACGCTTGAAATCGAAGAAAACAAAGTCACCGCATTTATTGGGCCATCCGGCTGTGGAAAAACAACTCTTCTTCGACTTATTGCAGGACTTGAGTATCCAGACCGCGGCAGTCTACTTTCTTATGGAGAGCCTATTACTGGGCCTGCGCCGGAACGTGGCATGGTTTTCCAGGCCTACACATCTTTTCCATGGCTTACAACGATTCGCAACATTCAGCATGGCATGGAGATTCAGGGTATTCCGAAATCTGAAATCAAAGATCGAGCTCACCATTTTTTAAAACTAGTGCACCTGACAAAGTTTGCAAACTCTTACCCATCCGAACTTTCTGGAGGTATGAAACAACGAGTCGCTATTGCTCGCACGCTTGCCCAAGATCCGCGTATTTTATTGCTCGATGAACCTTTTGGCGCGCTTGATGCTCAAGTGACCTGGGAAATGGAAGAGATGGTCATCGAGATCATCGAAAGTGAGCAGAAGACTGTGGTCCTGGTAACCCATGATATTCAAGAAGCCATTTATCTAGCTGATCGAATTATTTTCTTCACTCGACAACCCGGAAAAATAAAAGCCGATCTCGCAATGGAGTTTAAAGAAGGTAAACGCTTCGAGCGCAAAGAAGATCTCTTAGGTAAAGATGGATATATTGAAATGGAGAAAAAATTATATCGAATGATGCGAGAGGAAATTAAAGATTTATCTAATTAAGCCAACAAACAAGGCCTAATAAATTAAAAATTTGTAAAACCGTTAAATATAGAGGAGGAAGTAATGAAATCTAAATATCGTTCGTTTTTTAGGAAAAGTTTGCAATTATTATCAGTACTAGCGGTGGTCGCTTTACCATTTACCTTTGCGAGTAAAGCAACCGCTGCAGAGACCATTAGAGTGGGGCATTGGAGTTGGCCAGGTTATGGTTTCTACTATGTGAATGAACATCACAATCTCTCACCTGATCTGAATTTTGAATTCACGGTTATCGAAGATCCGGTACAGCTATTTTCATTATTAGCAACTAACAAGTTAGATGTTGTCTTGAGCACAATCGAATTCGGGCCGATACTTGCTGCCGAAGACATGGGGTCCAAACTGGTTGCTATGACGAATCTCGGCTATGGATCGGACGACATCATTGTTCATCCAGATATCAAGTCTGCGAGCGATCTAAAGGGCAAACAGGTCGCCATCTTGGAAGGTGGTCTATCCCACATCATGATGGGTATTTGGCTCGAGCAAAATGGTGTGAAGTGGGATGAGGTAGAGATGGTCAACCTATATGCGGCAGATGCAGCGGCCGCAATGGTTAGCGGTCAAGTCGCAGCAGCAGAGCTTTGGGCGCCATTTAATTCTGAGGTCCTCGAATCATTGCCTGGAAGTCGATCTGTCGCTAACTCGCTTGACTCGCAATGGTTAGAAAGCGGTCTAATCGCGGATGCTGTCTTCATGTCAAACGATATGCTTGAAAATCGACGAGACCTCTCAGTCAAAGCGCTTCAGGCCTTATTTAAGGGTGTCGAACATTGGCGAGCCAATTCAGCGGAAGATAACAAAATCATCGCCGAAAAAACAGGATTCCCCATCGAGGACGTCGATGCCATTATCGGAAATGGGAAACTCACCAATAAAGTCGCTGATAACGATATTAGTGATGGCACTCTCTACATGTACACCATGGAAGAAGCGGCCCGCTTTTGCGGTGTTGCGGACGGTGCTCCACCCTTCGGCCAGACAAATGGTCAGATGATTAACCACTGGAACCTTACTCAGAAATGGTGGGTGAATTTTGGCTTCATGACTAAGACTGTGAGTCACGAGGGAGGCCTTGATTGTGCGTTGGTCAAAGAATCAATGTGATTTAAATAAGACGCTATTAAGTGTCGGATAAATCGGTATTTTCTAAAATTGAAGGTGCAGAATTTTCTGCACCTTTTTTTTGGAGTAAAAAATGAGTGCGATAGATCTAACCAAAAAACTTGTAAATTTCAATACCGTCTCTCGGGACAGCAACCTACCTTTAATCGATTATGTTGCCACTTATCTCGATGATTTTGGCATTAAATCTCATCGCGTTGAAAGTCCAGATGGCAAGAAGTCGAATCTCTACGCATCCATTGGTCCAGAGGAACCTGGTGGTGTCGTCCTTTCTGGCCACACCGATGTTGTCCCCACCGACGGTCAAGATTGGCACACTGATCCTTTCATGCCAGAAATCAAGGATGGCAACCTTTTAGGAAGGGGGACTTGTGACATGAAGGGGTTCATTGGTACCGCACTCTCATTGGTTCCAGAAATGAACTCCTTAGAGAAACCGATTCATTTTGCTCTTTCATATGATGAGGAAATTGGCTGCAAAGGTGCACCGAGCATGATTGCAGAAATTGTCGACAAACTTCCTCCACCACAAGCAGTAATCGTGGGCGAACCGACAGGTATGAAGGCAATCACAGGCCATAAAGGTATGGTCACCTTAAAAACTGCTGTTCAGGGTCATGAGGCACACTCAAGTCAAATTCACCGTGGCGTAAGTGCAGTAATGACAGCGGCTACTTTGGTAACCAAGTTAAACGCAATGACTCAAGAATTGGCCGCCGCTACCGATACCGCAACTGGCTTTGAGCCGCATCATTCCACGATTCACGTTGGCATCATCCGTGGCGGAACCGCAATCAATATTATTTCACGTCGGTGCGAATTCCAGTGGGACATCAGATGTATTCCGGCGGATGATCCGAAAATTATCCTTGACGAGTTTGAGAAGTTTTGTAGAGATGAAATTCTCCCCAACATGAAGTCAATCGATCCACAGTGCTCAATCGACACTCAGATAACAGCTTCTGCGCCTTCTTTTTTAATGGCAGACTCTCCTGCGCTCTCTTTGCTTACGGCACTTGGCGTACAGCCTGCAAAGAGTCATGCGCCTTATGTAGCTGAAGCCGGACAGTTTCAATCATCGGGGTTGCCTACCGTAATCTGCGGCCCTGGATTCATCGACCAAGCCCACAAGCCGAATGAGTTCATTGCACTCGATCAATTGAATCAAGGTGAGCAACTCCTGCGAAGCGTGATCCAACGTTTAACCAGATCGTGAGCGCATAACGAGGAAAGTGTTGTGGTCAAAGGCGTACATTAATCTGCGGCGCCATTTTTAGATCAGCAACGATTTAAGCTCTCGCCAGTTAGGAAGAAATTGGTCCATAAGTGAATAAAACCGATTGCTATGACTTGGCTCCAACAGGTGCACCAGTTCATGGACCATCACATGCTCGAGAGCTGCTTTCGGGAACTTTGCAAGCTCTGAATTAATTCGAATATTGGCTGTTTGGACATTACAGCTGCCCCACTTGGACTTCATTTTTTGAACGAACAAGCGTCCTGGCGTCACCTGCAAAACAGGGGCCCACTGATCAATCATTTCTGTTCCCACAATCCTTACCTGGTTAGCGTACCAATCCCCAAGCAATTTTTGTTTTTGCGCCAGTGAGATTTCATGCGGCGTAATGATGGCAAGGTGTTCTTGAGTTAACACGATCTGTCGTCGACCCACACCAATCCTGTTAATTATCGCGACATCAGTACCCCAAACCCGATGACTCTCTCCATCTTCAAATGTCTTGTTGTTTCTCTTTTCATATTCGACGGCAGCGGCTTGTTTTTGTTTTATCCAATTTGCCCTCGATCGAACCAGAAATTCAACATCTTCCCGATCAGTCTTAACCGGGGTCGATACGAGCACATCAAGGGTTTTGGAATCAATTCGAATATAGCCATGCTTGATTTTCTTTCGGGTTACCACAACAGTGAGTCCATCTACCCTATAGCGGTATATCTCGTTTTCAGGTTTTGATCGGGTCATTGACATAAAATTAATCGTGATCAAAAAGTAAATTTTTTAGACACGTTAAAGTAAAGCTTGTGATAATAAAAACGTCGCTTATCTGTATCTGTTAGTCAGATGCAGAATTAATAGCTATAGATTAGCGACATGTTTTGTTTAGGAATGCCAGCGCTGATTTCTTTTTTTAAGACATCAACTCGATTGAAAATGGTTTGCATTGAAGGCAATCAATTTTCCCGCTCCTCAAAAGTCGATATGAAAAACGCACTATCTCATCTCCCGGGGTGCGTCTTCATCGCGTAGTGTGACTCGCTGATGGCGGAAGACGTTTTCCGGTTTTAAGATAGTCCAGTATCCACTGCATCGCGGGCGAATACACATCAATGAAAACAGCGGGCTCGTCCCCTAGAATCTTGCCGCCATGCGGGACATGGCACCCTGCATACCAACCATCACCCGCTCCAATCTCACGAACCTCTTCTCCAACCGTTAGAAGAATTCGTCCACTCAGCAACACGCTGAACTGCTCGTGTGGATGAGAGTGCATGGGATAAACAGCGCCTGGGTCAAACACAGCTCTGAGCAGATGCATGTTATTGCCCGAGATTATCTGCGTCTGATTACCCTCTTGTTCAAACTCAAAACTCTCAATCTGATCCCAACTAAATATCCCGCTCTCAGATTGAAAATTTTCGGTCATTCTTTAAACGCTTCCCAAAGGGACATAGAACTTAAAGCGTAATCACCTGATCCGGCATGTTTGATGCGAGCGCTTCGTAGAGATTTGGAAAGCAGCCGATTACCGCGCCCTCGACCAATTTATTATCAATTTCGCGTTCGTAACAACACTGGTCACATCCCATTAGCAGGATATTTTGTTCTCGAGCAACGATAGCCAAACGCTCTCCTATCGGGTCACCTTTAACCAGAACATAGTTGTTATCTTCAAAAAAGAACATACCGGCCACCTCCGGACCATGCGCCTGCTCTTCAAGTTGAGGAAGAATCATTTTTCCTAACTTGTATGAAACAGTGTGGCCTTGGCTTGAAAAAATATAAGCAACTTTCACTTGTCATCCTTTTGATGTGTTTAATTAAAAAATATTGATCACGCCACAATGATTAGCAGCGCTCAACCGGTAGCTGAAATTCAATTCAGCAGATATTTAAAAAACTTCTTTGATCTACTGAGGCCCATCACAGGGAACAGGCTTGACCTGATCAGGATTCACTTGCGCAATATACAGTCCAAAAACCAAGAGGTCATCATCACCTAGATTGAGGCCTTGATGACACCAGTCAATGGCTTCTATATAACTTTCGCCTTTGTCGAATGTCCGCTTTCCTTTTGAGCCATAGTCAACGGTGAGCGTGCCCGACTTTATGTACGCGTAAAGTGGTACCAGATGCTGATGCCAATTCGTTTTCTGGCCAGGCTTTATCACAATATCATAGGCATAAATTGCAGGGCTTCCTTTTGGAAGTTGATAGTTTTGGCCAAGAACGGTCGCAGAGCGTTGCTCAAGCGGAATTGGGGTTGCTGTTATGCCTTCATACATTTCCGTATCCGCGATTGCCAGCGGACACCATGACATCATTGCCAGTAATATGGCTTTGCTCATACCTGTCAAAGTACTCTCCTCGATTCGATTGAATTCATAAATTTATTAGCCTTTGAAGCCCAAAGGCAAAAGGGTCTCGCGTGAAATTCTACATTGCCGAAACAGCGAGCGCCCAATCAATTAGTCCTCTCACTGCGCTTGCCTCTACCCCTTCGAACCCATGATAGTGGAGCGGGCCGCATGAACCACCTGTCGGGGTGCCGTCGGTCAACATGATGAGATGCTTTTCTTTCGCGTCCAGGGATTCAAAAAAGGACTGTGCGCTCGACGGCCATGTCACCTTGCATTGATCTTTTGCATGATGCAAAACCAGCAATGGGGCCAAGAAGCGCTCTGACGTAATTCTTCCCATCGCGAACTTGTTGGCTCTTTTCTTATTGCTTTTATAAATGCCGGATAGCAACGCAACGTCATCCACACGAGCAGGATACTGCTTCCCAAAACTGGCAGCCGAAACGCTTCCCTTGCTGAATCCAACCAAAAAAATAGGGTCACTATTGAGACTACGCACGTGGTGGATAACCGCGCTGATCGCGTTCAGATGCTCTTCAGATTGGCGATACTTGAACGAAATTTTTCGCTTGGATGGATTTGGAAATATAAATACATTTGCTCCCCGCTCAGCAAGCGCGACGCGCTCACGAATCACAAAATTTCTTGAGGTCAGATTTCCTTTCCATCCTCCACCGCCACTAAAAACAACTAAATTCAGTTTTGGATTATCCGATTCAATAAAACTGACAGGTAGCGCACCCACCGCGTTAATGGTTATCCAGGAACCCTGCGCGACTACACTTTGCCCTATCAATAACCCCAGAACGGCTAGAACACAACTAAAACTGTGACGCCAAAAACGCCGGGCATTCCAATCGCTAACGCTCTCGGCAGATGCCAAATCACTCAAAGCATGAAACCTTGTGGGAACGGATCATCGCTATCTACAAAAATAGTATTAATCCCTGTTATGTGGGCAGCGCCTCTAACACCCGGGATAATTGCTTGATACTCGCCCACCTTCGTCCGCCCCTCAATCGTCCCTGTAAATTTGCTGCCAATAAAACTTTCGTGCACGAACGTTTCGCCCTCAGCGATTAGATCTCTTGCGGCTCTTTGAGCAAGTCTTGCTGATGTACCCGTTCCACAAGGCGAGCGATCGACCATCTCACCTGCAATTACACAAGCGCGAGCATCACTATTCGAGTCAAGTGCCGCTCCGGTCCACATACAATGTCGCAATCCCTGAATACTCGTATCGAGAGGATGGACAATATTGTGCACCCTCTCTAGCTGTTCTCGCAATTCAATTCCCATTCGGATGAGTGAGGGCGCATCAAATTCCGAAAGATCAGTGAAGTTTTCCTGCTGCTCAATAATAGGGTAAAAGTTTCCGCCATAGGCAATATCGACTTTGAGCGCTCCAAGATCTGGAGACTCGATTTCTATATCCTTGGCAAGTAAAAAAGATGGAATATTAATTAACTTAACGCTGGTGACCCTGTCGTTTTCCTTTTCATACTCAACATCAACTCGACCCGCTGGCGTCTCAAGCCGGAGGAGGCCTTCCGTCTTCGGTGTGACCAAGCCTCGCTCAATGGCAAATGTTGTTGTGCCAATTGATGCGTGCCCACACATCGGCAGGCATCCTGAGGTTTCAATAAAAATAATGCCGATATCAAACTCATCACTGGATGGCGGATAAATAAAGGTTCCCGACATCGCTGAATGGCCCCGCGGCTCGAACATCAAAGCCCGCCGCATCCAGTCAAACTCTTCCATAAAATGCTGACGTCGCTCACTTTGATTTCTACCATCAAGCGACGGAGCGCCACTCACAATCATGCGAACCGGCATTCCCGCAGTGTGTCCATCAATACATTCGAAAGTCGATTTCACGGTTTCTGTGCCTACTGTTTTTTTGCTTGTTGCTCGAAAAAAGAAGCGCCTGTTGGCATTTCGGGAAAGGCCATCTCGTATTCGCTGCATCGGACCCGCCCGGTTGGCTCGCCCCGTACCACTTCATACTGGTATTGGCTCGGAATGTGATTGTCATGAAGCGGATAACTATCCTCTGCCAGATATTCACAAATAAATAAGGTCCGAGGGCCCTGCGAAAGATTGGGCCCGGACCCATGCAGTAATCGGGTGTGCATCAGGCAAGCTGATCCGGCAGGTCCAAAGCAAGACTCGGCAAGAGGCGTCATCGCTTCCATCACCTCATCGCTCACCGCTCCAGTAAAAATCCCGTCATGCCAATGATCGTATAAGCGGCCCTTGTGCGTTCCAGGAATCACTTGGAGCGGGCCATTCTCAGGCGTCACATCATCCAGAAAAAAGAGGACAGTGATCATGTCATCATTGGTGTGGGCTTCAAATAAGAAATCCTGATGAAACTTAACCTGAGTTGCAGCGCCTGGAAGTTTGGAGTTGATCTTGGCATTTTCAAATTTTATGTTTGGGCCAAAAATATCAACAACAGCATCAAGTGCGCGATTATCCCGCATGACCTCAAGATACACATCTGATATCTCAATAGGGGACGCGATCCGACGCAACGCGGGCCTTTCCGCACAATGTCCAGGCTCAATATCAAAGCGAGGACGGCCATCAATTGTTTCACCGTATGGAGCCGTTTGGCTACGGCTTTGCTCTTTCCACAAGTCAAACTGCTCCGTTAGTCGCTGAAGCTGTGTTGCGGTTAAAGCATCTTTGAGAAACAAAAAGCCTTGTGTATGAAATTGTTCCAATTCTTCCGGGGATAACATATCTTTCGTTTGATAAATAATTAAATCCAACCGTCTATTTGTCGCGCACTGAAATCTCCACCCCGCTGGGCTCACCGTTTTGGATATTACCAATAGTTGACCGGCACGCAGAAAAAATCAGAAGTAAATCCTGACTCGCACGCAATTCCACATAATCACCGGCTAAAGCACTCGTCGGCTCATCTCGAATCAGGCCATCTTCACTTACAAACGACTTCTCGAAAAGATTCCAAGGCGGTGGCGTCACTCGATACGGGATACCGTATCCCCTTAACGTCTTCTGCAAATTATCTTCGCAGTTAGGATACTGCTCAGCGTCTCCAAAAAATGTATAGCTTGAGGCTGAGCATGCAGCGTGCAATGAATCGTGAAATCCATCCGTTGTATCTTCTGAAAAAACCAACAGCGGTGAAAAATAATTACTCACCAAGGCATCACCTTTCTGAAAGCGGGTCGAGTAGAGCGCGGTACGGGTATGCGCCATAGACAGGTACTCTTCAAAATCCGGGGCGACAAATGCCCAGGTATCCACAACCTGGCTTCCGCTTAGCGTTGTCAATCGCACTTTTTGACCTTCTGAGACCAAAATCCCGGTGACATCACCAGGTGAAAGTTTTTGATGAATTTCAGCACCCATAAATCGTGGAGTATCCTGATTAATTGTCCGGTAGCTTAACTAATTTCGGCGACGGGGAAGGTATTACGCCAAAGATCACGTTGGTATGTGCCATAGTGAAACGACTCAAACGCTGCCAGATCTCCAACCAATGGCTTTATTTTCACCTCTGCACTCGGGTTGACAAAAAGCGGGATTGAATAGCGATCGTCGTTGCCCACATTGATCACCCGATGGGGTGTTGAGGAGAATCGTCCGTTACTCCACATCTCCATAATGTTTCCAATGTTGACAACAAACGTGTCGGCGATTGGGGGCGCCCCTACCCACTGCCCTTCTTTATTTTGAATCTCTAATCCGCCAATACTGTCTTGCCAGAGAATCGTAAAAGCCCCCGAGTCGCAGTGAGGCACGACACCCAGGTTGTTCTCACTTAGAGGACTGTCTTGAGGAGGATAGTGATTTACTTTTAATCGGCTCAGCGGCAGGGCAAAATAATGAGCAATGTGATTCTCCTCGAGTCCGAGTGCGAGTGAGAAACCCCTCATGAGCGTTTTCGCCAGATCCTCTGCAGCTTCGAAATATCGCCCCATAATCGTCTGAAATTCAAGACACTCCGGCGGCCATTGATTGGGTCCATCAAGCGGGTTTTCGGGATCAATCCGACGCTGATGCCCTACCCAAAACCCCTCCTGATGACTGGTGCCCTCCCTTTGCTGTCCTTCGTAACTGCGATAGCCCAATGGCAGATAGCCTTGAATCTGGGGGCTGATCTTGAAATTCATTTTTCTGCTCATTGGCAATGAGAAGAATTCCGCCGATACGCACCGCAAATCAGTAATTAACGAAGACGGAAACCCATGGTTTTTGATATAAAAAAATCCCACGTCTACACAGGCTGTCCGAAGGCTCTCAATACACGAGTCAGATCGTTCTTTATTCGCTAAAGTCCCAATATCAATGATGGGAATCTCTTCAAACGCTAACCGTCGTGTTGCTTCAATCATGGATCAATCTCTTATCAAATATTAAGTCATATTTGTATAAATTAAATTTTTACCGCACCCGTTAGTTAATCAAACTGGTGCACAATAACGCAATATAACTGATGGTTCAAAATGAAATAATCAGAATCTCTGACCAAATCAGCAGGCTTCTTTTGATGCAAATCAAACTTCAGAAGCTTGTAATCTAAAGATCTTACAATTGAATTTGTCGCCAAGACTTAGGTATCCCTCATGACGCTATGGCACACGGTAATCGTAGTGTTAATAAATCTGCTTTGGGGATCGATGTTCATTGCGGCCGCAATCGGACTGCGTGAATTTCCGCCAATTTTTTTCACGGGTATTCGATTTGGACTACTTGCTGTTCTGCTCTTCTATTTTTTGCGAGTTCCGCAAAGACTCATCGGACCCCTTTTTAAAATCGGACTGGTCATGGGTGTTGGCATGTACCTCACCCTATATCTCTCTATCTCCCTCGCGGAAAACACGGCATCAATTGCAGTGTTTAGCAAACTCGAAGTCCCATTCGCTTTACTCTTGGGCGTAATTTTACTCAATGAGCGAATGGGCGCTGCTCAAATCACCGGCGTTTGTATCGCAATGGCAGGTGCCGTGATTATTACGTTTGATCCAGCGGCTTTCAGCGATCTCCCGGCACTCTTTTGGATGGCAGTCTCATGTGGATTTTCCGCCTATGGCTTTATTCAGATTCGCAGGCTCGAAAAGGTTCACCCTTTTAGTATTGTGGCTTGGATATCAGTCGTGAGCGCACCCGCCCTGCTGGGTACTTCTATGATTTTTGAGGACAATCATCTTGAGGTCATACAAGCATCAACATGGTCCGGATGGCTCGCCTTGAGCTACACCGCAATCATGGGATCCGTGATCGCTAACTCCGGGCTTTATTTTTTGTTGGAACGATATCCCGTAAATCTCGTCACCCCCTTCAGCTTGCTCTCGCCCATTTTTGCTGTGATCGGCGGCATTTTATTTTTGGATGATGTGCTCACGGTCGGTCTCATCATTGGTGGCAGCCTGATACTTTGTGGCGTCACATGGATCAATCGTCGAGCAGCCATATTGACCCCCAAGCGCGCTTCGAGTCGATCTGAATAATCACGCATCTGAGTTACAAATCCTTTACATTATCGATAACTCAATTAATTTCAGCTAAGACAAGAAGTTGATTTTTCAGTCAACACCCATGATGAAAGCCACTGATATTTTTGACAAGGACAAGTACTCCAATATTCGAAAGCCATTGAGCGAGGCAAGCACACTTCCGGGGTCGTGTTATCACGATTCACGTTTTTTTGAACGTGAGCAGAGCCATATTTTTGATCGATGCTGGCATTTTGTGGGCAGAGCGGACGAGATTAGATCGGTTGGCGACTATTTAATCTACGACAGTCCGCAAGGATCGCTGATCGTGATGCGATCTGAGTCAGGCGTCATCAATGCATTTCGAAACGCCTGCCGACACCGAGGCACACGCCTTCTTGACGGAACAGGTTCAACCCAACGAATTATTTGCCCCTATCATAGTTGGGTTTATAGCAATGACGGGGCCCTGTTGCGGGCGCCAGGTATGACCAACACAACAGATTTTAAGGTCAAAAACTGCCATCTCGCAGCCGTTCGACTCGAGTCCTGGGCGGGCTTCTTGTTTGCAAGTTATCTTGATCATGGTCCATCACTATCAGCATGGCTTGGCGATATGCCCGAGTATTTCAAAAGATACTCGAGCGCGGAATTTGAATGCGTCAGACGACGAAAATTCACAGTTCGGTGTAATTGGAAATTTCTGATTGAAAATGCCCTAGAAACCTACCACACAGGAACAGTCCATCAGACTTCACTCGGAAAACAGCAATCAGAAATAATACCTACGAACGGTAACTGGCTATGTTTACGAGTATTCGTGGACGGTAAAGACTCTGTTTCTGTCCTGTCCTCTTCAGATGACATATTTCCTGTCCAGTCGCATCTTGAGGGCAAAGAGCGCACTAGCACGTACTTTACAAACATACTGCCTTGCACCCAATTTGTTTTTGCGCCCGACGCAATGTGGTGGCTTGCAATTAACCCGGTTAGTGCTGGTGAAACAACACTCGAAGTCGGGTCCTGCTTCCCCGCTCGAAATCAAGCGAGTGACAAATTTGACCGCATCTCAAAAGCCTATTTTGATCGGTTAGATACGGCGACGCCTGAGGACAATGCGATCTGTGAGGCGCAGCATCTTGGCAACCTGAGCAACCTTGATCATCAAGGACGATTCGGCGCTGAGGAAGCACTGGTGCATAAACTCGCCAACTGGGTTCTCGACCAGACGCTTTGATCAGGCGGTTAAGGCGTTCAGATAACCAAACAGCGAAACCGACCCTCCGGTATGCAAAAACACGACCCGCTCGCCCTTTTTGTAATGACCCTTGCGAATAAGATCAATAAGCCCGGCTGCGCCTTTGGACGAATAAACCGGATCAAGTAATAAGCCTTCGAGTTTTGCAAACATCCGGATCGCATCTATTCCGGCTTCAGTTGGCAGACCGTAGCCCTCACCAACATAATCCGAATTTGCTGCGATATCCTGGGCACTGACAATACCTGGGCAGCCTAATACGTCAGCGGTTGCACTAGCCAGCTTGAATACATTTTCTTCCTGCACCGCTTTGGCCGCCCTGACTGAAATACCCATTACCGGAATATTGGCATTAAGCGCCTTAAGTCCGGTCACAAGACCTGCCTGGGTGCCCGTGCTTCCGGTGGCATGCACAATATGATCAATCACAAGACCACGGTCATTCGCTTGGCCGACTAGCTCCAGCGCGCAGTTCGCATACCCTAACGCCCCGGTTGTATTTGATCCGCCCCCCGGGATCGTATAAACCTTTTTGCCCTGCTTGCGAAAATTTTCGGCAACTAACTCCATCTCTGCGTTCATATCGAGACCCGCATTTCTGGTTTCATAGGTCGCGCCGTGAAGAACATCCAGAAGAACATTGCCATTGTGGTTGTAGTTTTCGTCTTTATATCCGGTACGATCTTCAAGAAGGATATGACAATTCATCCCCAGTCTTGCGGCAAATGCCGCGGTCTGGCGGGCATGATTAGACTGGGTCGCACCCTGAGTCATTACAAGATCGGCACCCTCGGCCTGAGCCTCTGCCATCAAAAACTCTAATTTGCGGGTCTTATTCCCGCCCGTGGACAAGCCCGTGCAGTCATCGCGTTTAATCCAGATTTCAGGCCCGCCAAGTGCTTCTGATAAACGATCCATCCGCTCGAGCGGAGTCGGTAAATGCGCCAAGTGAACGCGAGGAAAACGAGCTAAATGCATTGGAAAGGTCCATATAAATTCGAAAAATCGAGTATTAAGCAGTGCCGTCTTGATTTCAAATGCAAAATCAAGACTACAATATGCGACCCTCGCATTTTAGGCAAATGTTATGCGTCTCGAGTGGCTAGAAGATATCTTGGCCGTTATTGAAACCGGGTCGTTTATCGAAGCGGCCAAGCGCCGATTTTTATCTCAACCGGCTTTCTCCCGCCGGATTCGAATGATCGAAGCGCATGTGGGTGCCGAACTTTTTGACCGATCAAAAAAACCCGTAAAACTTAAGTCAGGCGTCAGTGCGCACCAAGCATCGATTAGAGAACTCGTTGTCCGCCTGCATGAGCTTAGGGCAGATTTAAAAAAACAGGCTCAGGATGGCGAAAATCAAATCATTATTGCAAGTCAGCACGCAATCACGACGTCTGTCGCCCCTTCTCTTATAAAAAATATTTCTGCAAAAAATAACTTAAGCACCTTACTCAAATCCGCAAATAGAGATGAATGCTACGCGCTCCTGATGACCAAGCAGGTCGATATTATTTTAATTCACCATTCAAATGCAGATGAATCACTTGATCACCAGGGCTTTTTCCAGAAGTACGAACTTGCTCAAGAACGACTAATTCCTGTTTGCCTGACCTCTGAACATAAAGCAATCAAAAGCCACATGGCTGAAGGATGGCTTCCAGTCATCGCATACCCATCTGACTCTTATCTGGGCCAAGTTATCGAGCGAGAGGTATTTTTTCAGCTACGCGCCCAGCTCACAATTAACCGAGTAGCCGAAACCTCTTTAACGCTTGCTATCCTGCCAATGACGCTGGCAGGCGTCGGGATAGGATGGCTTCCCGACTCACTGGTCGCTGCTGATCTCGCTTCCGGCCAACTTACTGACTTACGTGACGCACTGCCTGATTGCGAACTCAGCGTAATGGCTATCCGGCTTCGTGATTCCGAGTCGATATTTGAATCTGAAGTCTGGGAGACCGTAGCCGCGTATATTGATTATCCGCAAACCAGAAACGCTAAGTCAAAAAGCTTCGAATCAGGTCATTAACGACTACTGGTTTTTCCATATGGACGTTATGCGCACACCCTTCAACAATCTCAATACGCACATCTGGGATCCGATCCAGGAAAAGCTGCTGCTGGCTCCAATCATACGAGCGGTCCTCGCGGGCCCAAATCACCAGCGTGGGCGCCGTAATTTGACTCAACTGCTCTCGGCCATCCCAATGTTCCCAAGCCTCGAGGCTAGCGAGCGCCGCTTGCTTGGTGGCTTTTGCGCCTTCTGATTGACATAGCGACAAACCCGCTTCGAGATCGGGATTCAAAAACCACGTTCGCGCGATGTTCTCTCGTGCATGCTCAAGACCGAGGTGTAGGATTTTCCTTCTTGACTCTTCTATAGGCTCAAATCGGTTGGGCAAAACGCCCATCGACCCTGTTCCCAAACAAATCAGGCGGTTGATGCGGTCGGGTCGGTTTGCGGCCATCTCTTGAACAATCATACCGCCCATTGAGTGACCGAGTAGGTCAACTTTTTCAATCTCGAGAGAGTCAAGAAGACGGCAAATATCATCGACATTACCGGGGATGCTTGACGGTGCTTCTAGGTGAGCACTTTCTCCATACCCCGCAAGTGACGGCATGATTAGCTCGAAATGATCCTGCAACGGCTCCTGAAACTGCCACATAAACTGTCCACCAAGATAACCATGGACAAGCATTAAGGGGGAGCCCGAGCCGATACGGCGATGCATTAACAAATCCTTACTCATTTTTGCTCACCGTGAATCCTGGCTAAACACGCCCTTTCCCTTGAATGACCCGATCTAGAATCAAAGCGCAGAACAAGATCGCAACACCAGCAAGAATGCCCTGCCCCACGTTCGCGTACTGAAGAGCTTCCAGTACGTCCTGACCCAAGCCTTTCGCGCCAATTAAAGAGGCCACCACGACCATCGCCAAACTAAGCATCACAGTCTGATTAACACCTGCCAAAATAGTAGGCATGGCGAGCGGTAGATCAACCTTGGTCAGCAGATACCATTTGGATGCGCCATAGGCAATTGCTGCCTCTCGAATCGTTTCGGGAACGCCCTTTAATCCTAAAACCGTTAACCGCACCACAGGGGTTCCGCCAAAAATCATCGTAATAATCACCGCTGCTACTTTCCCGGTTCCAAAAAAGGCAATGACCGGGATCATGAATACAAAGGCGGGCATCGTTTGCATAAAATCCATAATCGGACGTATCAGTGCATAAAAGCGTGGCCGGGTCGAACAATAAATTCCAAGCGGAATACCGATTGAAATACTGAGAATGGCGGCGGTGCCGAGCAACGCAAGCGTTGTCATTGCCTTAACCCAAAATCCCAATAACCCCATATAGGCCAAAAATGCGATCGAATAAATAGCCGCTCGCGGACCTGCTGACAAGCCCGTCATGACAGCAATCGCGCTGATCACAACAATCCATGGGGTCTTTACAAACAGCATCTCAAGCGAATCAAGTACGCTGCGAATCCCGATGGTGATTGCAGTAAAAAGTGCATCCCCTCTTATAACTGCATAGTCAAACGCTCGCTCTACACCATCAATAGACATCAACCGAATCTCGGGATGGGTTGGGAAGTCTTGAAATAACCCAATCAGGTTTGGAAAACTATAGTGAACCGTTGATAGCAGCATGACGGTAGATGAAAAAAGCACGGTCAGGCCTATATCAACAGAGCGCATTCCAGATCGAATCGAACGATCAGACAACCACTCAGAAAACCGTTTTTCTAAAATCATGTTTGCAAGCGCCGCCTGCAAAATACGAATCGTGGTCCAGAGAATAATGCCCGTAATGGCAATCCAAAAGCCCATCTCTTCAATCCGCTGAGCCTCCTGAACATAACCTGCAATCGAGTCCTCTAACGATTTGATCGTTCTTTTAAAAACATCCACTTTATCGGAATTGGACTCCACAGCTGCTTGGAGCTGTTTTTGTCGAAAATCAATTGTGGATTGAATCTGATCGATTTTTTTGTAGGCATCTGCGCTGATGTCTCCAAAGAATCCCCGTACGATCTGAACCACCGCAAAAGTTTCAATCAACAAAAAGGCAAGCGCCCAGCTCCAGATATTTCGAATGCCAAACCAAAGTGTGCCCAACAAAAAAGCTGCCCAATTAAAAGAAAAAACATAACGGGTACTGTTATTAATCCGCACGAATTCTTTGACGTAGTAATCTGGGCTTGTCTTGACAAACTCCCGTATCTGATTGTCATTAATCATCATGCTGTCTGATTTACTCATCACGATGCTCCGCAATTGAGTTAAGCAGCACTTTTTGTGTCACGACACCTGTTGTCACGTGTGCGCCGTTTTCAATCACAATTGGACCATCAGTTTTAACCAGCTTTTCAATGAGCATTCCGATCGCAGCATCCTCACTCGCCCTGACAGCATCTGCCGGAAACGGGCCATTTGCCTGCTCATATTGTTGGACAGACATCATGATCGACTTTGCCTTCACGATATCCAATCGACTGATTCCTTTTACAAAATCTGCAACGTAACCATCATTAGGATCCATAATAATTTCTTCAGGTGTACCTACTTGAATCACCTGGCCATCTCTCATAATAGCAATCCGATGCCCTACCTTGACCGCCTCGTCCAGATCGTGCGTAATGAAAACAGTCGTTTTTTTTAACTGTCGAGACAGCTTGATGAACTCCGACTGGAGCTGTCGTCTGATTAACGGATCCAACGCGCTAAAGGGTTCATCCATTAAAAGAATTTCAGGGTCGGCGGCGAGCGCACGAGCGAGGCCCACTCGCTGCTGCATGCCGCCCGAAAGCTCATGCGCATATTTGCTGCCCCAGCCTGTTAGCTCAACAATGTCGAGGATCTCCTCGGCCCGGCGATACCTTTGATTCTTATTGACCCCTCGAATTTCGAGGGGCAGCGCAATATTGTCGATCACAGACCGATGCGGCATCAGGGCAAAATTCTGAAACACCATGCCGATTTTTTTATTCCGAAACGTCCGAAGCGCCTCTTTCTCGAGCGCCATCACATCCTGACCATCAATCAGAATTTTCCCCAGTGTGGGCTCCAGGAGGCGATTGATGTGCCGGACCAGCGTCGACTTGCCACTTCCGGACAGCCCCATCACGCAAAAAATTTCGCCCGGGTTAACGTCAAAAGACACATCTGAAACACCGATGACAGCGTTGTATTTCTCAAGCGCGTATTGTTTGGAGATTTGATTTTTTGCTATGGCTTCAAGCACCTCAGGTGAGGTGTTGCCAAATATCTTTGAGACGTTCTGAATCTCAATAAAGCTGCCGGAATGATTTTGTGACATTTTTTTCGAAAAAAAACCGGCGCCGCAGCGCCGGTCTTATTATAGGCTTTACCGGATTAC
Organism: Pseudomonadota bacterium; assembly: GCA_018672825.1. GTDB lineage: Bacteria > Pseudomonadota > Gammaproteobacteria > Arenicellales > UBA868 > UBA868. Next base: position 31,011 of record JABHUE010000051.1, read on the forward strand.
AGTCCCAACCATCCATCAACTACTTTTGGGTTATTGCTGATCCACTCCTGAGCCACTTCTGCAGGATCGCGCTTATTCACTGATACTTCGTATGCCAGCGCTGAGACATCGTCCGCTGTTAGCTGAAAATTGTTAAAGAACTCAACAATCGCAGGTGATTTAGATTCGAGCGACGTGCCCCATCCAATCTGGATCTGCTTCAATGCATCTTTCGATGCGACATAGGATTTGGTATACCAATCCGGATCTGCTTTTGGTTGAACCATCGTGTATTTGGCTGGATCATATGCCGGCTCGCTTAACATGACGATATCAGCCATGCCCCAAATCGCATGGGGTTTGTAGCAATAAAATGCATAGCCTTCACCTTTCTTGATGGAATCAAGCACGCGAGCATTTTTTACCGCCTCTGCCGCTCGAACCGCTTCGATACCAGAGTCATAAAGTTTGTAGTCGCGAAGCTTTACCTGATTAACGTTAGCTGAGGCCCAGCCATCAGCGCCAATCCAAAACTCGCCTTTACCATTCCCATCGCTATCCATCGCGGCAACCACTTCCGGCCGACCGAGGTCGAATATGGACGTAATATTCATCTTTTTAGCGAAGTCCTGAGAGACGCAATAGCCCTGATTTCCCTCGTAGCTCTTGCTACTCAGTTTGAGCGTGCCCTTTGGCACCAGATCATTGGTGTAGGCCTCCTGGTTTGGCAGCCAGACATCAGGATGAACTTCGATCTCTCCCTTGCTGCGATCAATTGCGCCGTAGATAGAGGTATTGTTGCCAGGTACAATATTGGCTTCTCCGCCCATCTTATCGGTGACGACAGCGGCGAGTAGGTTCGCAATCGCAGTAGCGCCGGTCCAGCCTGGATCGCCGATATTGACCTGCTCTGCATAACTTACGGTCGTTGTGCTAAAGACTAGCGCAGCGGCTAACGCCGTTTTCTTTAAAATCTTCATGGGTTGCTCCTTTTGTTTTTTTTCAACTAATAATCTGTTGCCACCCCACTCTCTATTCAGAGAAGAAGTAACTAAAATAAGTATTAATTACCTAAACCTCCATTTCAAATGCAAATTAACAGCGCTTATATGCGTCTTTTGCATTTTGTATCGTTTTCTGACGACAATCTCAGGATTTTGTCGAAGTCCAATCTCGAATCGTTTTATATTTCGGGGTCGCGCAGTATCACAACTCATCGACCATAAGCTTTTCTAAAAAAGTCCACGCCGTTTCAGAAAGTTCTAGCGCAAAACCCAGTACGGACTTTTAAAAATTTAGTACTTGAGGATTTACTTTTGCTAACACCCGCACAGATTTTAGTTGTCATCAGTACCGTGCTGATGGTTTGGGGTGGATACGACTATCTTCGCGACACCTTAGCGGGCAAGACGAAACCGAATCGCGTCTCATGGTCACTATGGGCGCTGGCCCCTCTGATCAGTATTGGCGCTGCTTTCTCAGCAGGCGCTGATCCCTGGGCATCTGTTCGAGTCATTGTTGGTGGCATCGTTCCCGGCACCATTTTTTTTGCGTCTTTTGTAAATAAAAGCAGCTACTGGCAACTCAAAAAATTCGATTGGGTTTGCGGCGCCCTTTCTCTTTTTGCATTGATCTTCTGGCAATTCGCTGATTCACCTTTAATTGCTGTCCTGCTTGCAAGTAGTGCCAATACCCTTGCTTCTGTTCCTACATTTGTAAAAGCATGGAAATATCCCGAAACCGAATCACGACTCATCTTTATCACCAGCTTCGTGAGCGCGATTATCATAATTCCCGCGATCCCAGAATGGAATATCGTCAACGCGGCTTTTCAAATCAGTTTGATGCTGACCACTGGCGCAATGGTTATCGCGATCTACCGGAAAAATCTTGGCATCAAATAGATTTTTCGAATTAGTTCTCATTCTTATTCTTATTTGATAAAATCGAAATCCGGAAGAAAGTAACAGAGAAAAAAGTCGCAATGAATCGGTGGTTAGATTCCAAACGCGCAATTAATATCAAAACATGGTCACTGTGCACGATTCTTTTCGTGAGCTTGATATTAACGTCCCCGGGAGTAAATGCAGCGGCGTGGCTTGCCGAGACCGGAGCGTAATATCACTTTAATGCGTTTCACTATTATGAGACATCCTCATTTACCAGCCAAGACGGTGTCTCGAGTGCAACGGCCTTATATCGAAAATACGAATCAATAAATCTCTCCGAATATGGCTTTAGTGATTCTCTAACACTCGGTGCAAAGTACGGATATATCTATGCCTCTCAAACTGGCACCGGTACAAGCAAGGGACTAACCGATCCTGAAGTCCTGGCGCGATTCGGAATTTGGAAGAATTCGAAAAATATAATTTCAATTCAACCCTCAATCAAAATACCACTCGGAAACGCAAACAAAGATCGGCCTTTCAGTACAGGAGAATATGACGCAGAGATAAGGTTGCTGTGGGGGTCATCGTTTTTAGACGCCCGACAATCTTTTTTTAATCTTGAAACCGCTTACAAGATTAGAGGTGGCAACAATCCAGACGAAATTAAGGTTGACGCTACCGGCGGCACCTATCTCGCAAGCAAGACCATGGCTTTAGCTCAATTATTTTCAACCGCATCTGCCGGTCATGAAGCTATATCGATCACGACGCGTAACCCCAGTGACTTCTACACACAGAAATTAGAATTGTCGTTGGTTCAAAAAGTCAAAAAGAACCTGTCAATTCAGATGGGAGTCTACGGTGAGATATTCAATGAAAATAGCGCCCGAGGAACTGGTGCCTTCATTTCACTTTGGATACGACGTTAACTTAGTGCTGAGGGATCGAAGGTGGACCATTTTTCCGGGGAAATCAAACCCTCAAAGAATTCGATAGACCCGCAGCGAAAAAGGCTCGGTGATTCATTAATTGCCGCGGGCCACATTAGCCCCGAACAACTTCAATTCGCTCTAGAGACTCAGGCAACTTCAGGCAGGCGTCTGGGCGACATCCTGCACGCCCAAGCCCAACTACGGCCTCTGGATTACTATCAAACCCTAGCCAAACACTTCGACCTACCTTTTATTGAACTCACAAAAACGAAGGTTCGAAAAGGTTGTCTCGACAAGGCAGATCGGAACTTATATGCCCGTCAACTTCTGATTCCGGTAACAGTCTTTGAGGGCCGTTTTACCGTCGCAACCGCTGACCCATCACCATCAATGTTTGAGTTTATAAAATCAAAATGGGGGGCCAACACCGACATTAAAGTCACATCTAAGTTTGATATTTTCTGGACATTGCAAGAGACCTTTAATGAGGACTATACCCATGAAATATTGAACGAGCTTTATACGAAAAATCCTCAAATGAGCGCACGGCAAGCGTTCAGCAAAAATCAGCGAATTATTCTGTTCGGAATTCTTATCACACTAATTGGTATGTTTTTCATTAATCCAACAGTTGCCGCTATTTTCATAAATAGCTTTATGACATTTGCAACCACTATTGTTCTGATATTTAAGGTTGTCCTGTCTGTTTCAGGCGTATTAGTTCCGGCTAAACAACGGGGCTTACCCATCGAACTCGATGAAAAAACACTGCCGATCTACACGATCTTAATTCCGCTATACCGTGAATCAGAAATTACCCTGACCCACTTGACCACGCACCTCCAGACAATTGACTATCCTTCTGATTTGCTAGATATCAAGATGGTTGTCGAAGGCGATGACCATGAAACCATTGAAATCATTAAATCGCTGGCGCTCCCCTCTTTTTTTGAGATCGTGCGAGTTCCACCAAGTGAACTAAGAACCAAACCGAAAGCATGCAACTATGCTTTAAAGTTTGCCCGAGGGGAGTTTGTGACGATTTATGATGCAGAGGACAAGCCTGAGCTGGACCAGCTTAAACTTGCATTAATAGCTTATCGCGATGGCGGTGACGATCTTGCCTGCGTGCAGTGTGAATTAAATTATTACAATGCTCACGAAAACTGGCTCACTCGAATGTTCGCAATGGAATACACCTTCTGGTTTGATCTAATCCTTCCAGCAATGAATAACTTCAAGTTTCCGATTCCTCTCGGCGGGACCAGTAATCATTTCCGACTTGATACCATGGAAGAAATGCAGGCCTGGGATCCCTACAATGTGACAGAAGATGCCGATCTCGGCATTCGAATCTATCGTCTCGGCAACAAAACCACTGTCATTCCATCCACAACCTGGGAGGAAGCTACGTCCCGACTCATACCGTGGATCAAACAAAGAACTCGTTGGATCAAGGGCTATATGCAGACTTATCTGATACATCTACGGAACCCGTCCAAGCTGTATCGAGAATTCGGATTTATGAAACTTCTGTCATTCCACTTATTTGTCGGAGGTAACGTTTTTGCCCATCTCGTCAATCTAATTCTTTTTTTAATATTTTTAATCTCATTAACCATCGGGTTTGAAAAATCCAGAATCTTGTTTCCACCACTCGTGCTTGAGTTCGCTTTATTTAATTTGGTCGCCGGTAACTTATTGCTCATGTTTTTACATGTGATGGCCATTTCGAGGCGAAAAATGAAAATGAAAAGGATGGCTATTTACATCCTCACGGTTCCCGGTTATTGGCTACTCCACTCCATAGCAAGCTACCGAGCGCTCTACCAACTCTTCGTCAAACCTCACTACTGGGACAAAACAGATCACGGTGTCAGTCGATTTCTCCAATCGGATGGCAAGAGTGATCACGTTGACAGTTAGACAGCGTCGGGCCGGGACTCGGACTAACTCAGTCTCACTTCAGAAAAGGATTGCTTGATTCATGACTTTGCTGATTACGTTTCTGGTTCTTTTCGCCGCTCTCTTGCATGCATCCTGGAACGCATTTGTTAAATCAGGTCAAGATAAGTTACTCACTGTTGCACTGATGCACGCTTGCTCTGGCGGATTGGCTTTTTGCCTACTGCCATTTTTACCCCTGCCTGACACGGCGGCATGGCCGTTTCTTGCGCTCTCTTCTGTTTTGCATTGGGGTTACTATTTTTTTTTAGTAAGCGGCTATCGCCATGGTGATTTAGGTGTCATCTATCCATTAGCCAGAGGCAGTGCGCCTCTCATGATTGCCATTTCTGGCGCCTTCATCGCTGGTGAGACTTTTTCCCCACTCGCAATGACAGGGCTCGGACTTGCAAGCGTTGGGATTATCAGCTTGAGTTTCGAAAAAGGACTACCAAAACGGAAACACTTCAAAGCCATTTCTTTTGCGCTAGGCACCGGCATCTGGATTACGGCCTATACCCTAGCTGATGGTTTAGGCGTGAGAGAGTCTGGATCAAAACTAAGTTACATCGCTTGGTTATTTGTTCTCGAGGCCATTACCTTTTGCCCCTTTGTGCTATTTTTGCGACGCACCACTTGGAAACGCTATTACGTTAATAATTGGCGTGGATTATGGTTAAGCGGGGTCGTTTCGGGATCTGCGTACGGACTAGTCATTTATGTCATGAGCACTCACCCGATGGCGGCTGTTTCTGCGCTACGCGAGACAAGCGTTGTCATTGCAGTGCTCATTGGGACCTTCATACTCAAAGAACAGCATATGACCTACCGCATTTGTGCCGCCGCTGTCGTTGTGGCTGGCATTGCGCTGATGAATGCCACAATTTAACATCGGCAACCTATGATCAGGTCGCTAAAACAATGGTCCGTTTCGTGAGTGTGGTTGATTTTTCACAGACGTCCGGATTACTCTCTATTTTACGGCTCAAAGCCGTTCAGATTCTTCTAAACACATTTCAGCAACTCGAAGAATCCGCAGCCCACGAACACGTAACATCAGCAAGATTTAGGAAGAACGAATGGCTAATTTTCCAAACAAAGCAAACGTCGTCATCATTGGTGTTGGCGGCATTGTAGGCGCATCTGTCGCCCACCATCTTATTGCAAAAGGCTGGAAAGATATTGTGGGCATTGACAAGTCATCAGTACCGACCGACATCGGGTCAACCTCCCATGCATCAGATTTTTGTTACATGACGGCACATGACAACATGACCTGTTACACCACTCGTTACAGTGTGGAATTCTATGAGGCCATGGGACATTACAGTCGTGTTGGCGGGCTCGAAGTGGCTCGACATGATGACGATGATCGGATGGCTGAATTAAAACGAAAAGTCTCATCCGGTCGAGCCTTTGGCACTAATGCAAAGATGATTAGCGCAAAAGAAACGAAGGAAAAATTCCCGCTGCTTGAGGAAGACATGATTCAGGGTGCAATGTGGGATCCTGACGCTGGACTTGTCATTCCTCGATCTCAGACCGTAGCGGGCAAATTAGTTGATCAAGCTGAAGCAACAGGCGATCTTCAGGTTTTTCAGAATACCACTGCAAATGGATTAGAAATTCATGAAGGCAAGATAACAGGTGTACATACCAATCGTGGTCTTATTGCCGCCGACGCCGTTATTGTGTGCGCCGGCTTATGGGGTCGATTAATCGCTCAAATGGCAGGAGAAGATCTCCCGATCATGCCGGTTGATCACCCCCTGTGTTTTTTTGGCCCCTACGAAGAGTTTGCCGGGACGGGAAAAGAAATTGGCTATCCGCTTCTCAGGGACCAGGGAAATTCAGCCTATCTTCGCGATACCGGTGATCCCGCGACGGCTGAAGGCGGACAAATTGAGTGGGGCTATTACGAAGAAAAAGATCCTCGCCTCGTACATCCCAAAGATCTTCTCGAAAAAGGCGAATCTCACTGGTCTCCGTCTCAACGTGACCTTGAAATGGAGCAAATCATTGAACCTCTCGAAAAGGCAATGGAGCTGACTCCGATTCTCGGGGAATTAGGCTGGAACGAAAAACACTCTTTTAATGGCTTGCTGCAAGTAACTGCTGACAACGGGCCCTCGATTGGTGAGTCGCCGAATACACGGGGACTCTGGTACGCCGAAGCAGTGTGGGTAAAAGACGCTCCCGGTGTAGCCAAGCTGTTGGTCGATATGATGACCGACGGTATCACTGAAACTGATATCCATAGCGTTGATGTCGCTCGGTACTACCCGATGCAAAAAACGCCTGAATATATTCGGGGTCGATGCTACGAGAGCGCTTTCAAAATTTATAACCCAGCGGTTCACAGTCGGGAGCCATACACTGAAGGACGAAACCTTCGGCGCAGCCCTTTTTGGCAGCGGGAACAAGAGCTTGGCGGATATTTCATGGAGTTAGCCGGTTGGGAGCGGGCTCATGGTTACGCGGCAAATGAGGTATTACTGGAAAAGTATGGTGATCGAGTCCCGGTCCGAGAGAACGAATGGGATAGCCGGCATTTCTGGAGAGTGTCCAATGCAGAGCACCTCGCGATGTCGGATAACGCCGGGATGATCAATCTTTCTCACTTTGCCGTATACGACATTAGTGGCACTGATGCTGCGACCCTGATGGAATATGCCTGTGTTGCCAAGGTCGCTGGCACCACCCCTATCGGGAAAGGCATCTACACCCATTTCCTTGATCGCGTGGGCGGGGTACGCTCCGATCTCACAATTCTTCGCCTTGCGGAAAACCGTTTCCGGTTGATTGATGGCGCAGATGCAGGTCATCGCGATTACGTATGGCTTTCAAGACTGGCCGAGGACAAAGGATGGGATGTGTTTATCGAAGACCGCAGCGACCACATGGCATGCCTCGGACTTTGGGGGCCCAATGCTCGCAGCATGCTGGAGGCCATAGCAGACGACCCCAGCGCACTTGATCCCAAGCACTTTCCATTTGCGACCACCAAAGAGATTTCGATACAGGGCATTCCCGTGCTGGCGTTTCGCATCTCTTACGTCGGTGAATCCGGATGGGAACTTCATGTTCCTTTTAGTTATGGTCTTTCTCTTTGGGATCTTGTATTTGCGCAAGGCGCGACACCGGTTGGTGTTGAAACCTATGCGAACTCCCGGCGACTTGAAAAAAGTTTTCGACTTCAAAATGCAGACCTGTTAACCGAATACAACCTCATCGAAGCCGGATTATCACGACCAACGGTTAAAGATGCGGATTTCCACGGAAAAGATGCCTACCTCGAACAGCGAGCACGGGAGGTCCAGCCGGCTTATCTTTGCACGCTGACAATGACCGATAATCTCGACTCAAACGGTGTGCCGCGATACCCGGTCGGCACCTGTCCAATCGTTGATCCTGACTCCAACGCGGTGCTAACGGATGAGCTTGGAAGGCGGTCCTACACGACCAGCATCGCCTTTGGACCCTCTGTCGGCAAAAACATTGCGCTTGGATATCTTCCCAAGGAATATGCTGAAGAAGGTCGAACCCTGTTAATCGAGTATTTTGACGAATCGTTTCCAGTGCGGGTGGAGGTTGTGGGCTGCAAAGGACTATATGATCCTGATAACCTTCTTCCAAGACAGTAAACCGCTTTCAAGCAGAAACAATCACAACATTCTTCAAAAATGGATAAAGAACTAGAAATTGCCTTCAACAGCATCCCGCTATTTTCAGATCAATCGCTCGATGCCGTTAGCGTTGAACGATTGGGAGGCCTCACCAATCGAAATTTTCTGATCGAAACGTCAGAAGGAAAATATGTGTTGCGCCTTGCAGGAGAAGGCACTGATGAATACATAGACCGGATCCGTGAAAAAAAGAACGCCGAAGTTGCCGTCAAGGCAGGTGTCAATGCGGAAATTCTTTTTTTTGATGAGGCATCAGGCATGATGGTTACCCGATTTATCGATAACGCAGTTACGATGGATATCGATAAATTCAAGGACGCCGGCGCGCTCGAACGGGCTGGTCAGGCGTTCCGCAAACTCCATCAAAGCCCTGACCTGTTTGAAGGGGAATTCGAGCTTTTCAATCAAATCGACCAGTATCTTGAAGTACTCAAAAACCTGGGTGCCTCCCTGCCCGATGGCTATAGCGAAGTGCAAAAAAGTGCAGAGCAAGTGCGCGCTGCGCTCTCCCGCCACACTCTGCCAAAAGCGGCATGTCACTGCGATCCCATGGTTGAAAACTGCATTGATGACGGACAGAAAATCTTCATTATTGATTTTGAATACGCCGGCAATAATGATCCCATGTGGGACCTTGGCGATTTATCAGTCGAAGGTAATTTCTCGACAGAACAAGAGCATATTTTTCTTCGGGCCTACTTTGGGCATGAGCCGAGTGCGTTCGATTTTGGTCGAATGATGATGTACAAGGCCATGTGCGATCTTCTCTGGACGTTATGGGGAGTGGTTCAGCATGCCAACAATAATCCCGTGGATGACTTTTGGGCATATGCCGTCGGGCGACTCTCACGGTGCCAGACATTAATGGCTGACCCCTCCTTTTTTGAACACCTCGCAGCCGTCACAGATGGACCGCAACGGTAACGCCACTGCACCGTTTCTTGATGCCGGGCAGTACACAGCTGATTCCATTCAGGACTATGAGCTGGTATATGGAAAAGCATTTGTCAGTCCGGGTGGCAAGGCCTGCGCGGACGATTTGATTCAAAAAATGGCGCTAGCCGCTGACGATGTCGTGCTTGATGCCGGATGCGGCCTCGGCGGTAGTGCTTTTTTAATGGCATCCAAATTTGGCCTAAGGGTTGATGCTATTGACCTCTCCGAGAACATGATCGCGCTAGCCCAAAATCGACTCTGCGAACTGGATTCCCCTAAAACCATTCAACTCAAACAAGAAGATTGCCTTCAAATCGACGCTGAACAAAAGTACAACGGAATTTATAGCCGAGATGTTTTTTTGCATATCTCTGAAAAACAAAAACTGTTTTCTGTGCTGCATCGAGCACTCAAAGTGACGGGCAAGTTATTATTTACGGACTATTGCTGCTCCCCGCCACCCTGGGATGAGACATTCTCTACCTATGTCGAGAAGCGTGGCTACCATCTCCGGACAGTGGCTGACTATAGCGCCCTGATTGAACAAGCGGGCTTTCAGGTCATCGAGGCGCTGGATCGTACTGAAGATTTCATCAACTTCAGCGAACAGGAGTTAGACCGCATCGAGACCTTGACCACGACGCCATTCGTTAAACAACACTTGAGATCTGACTGGCTCGCAAAGATCCACCGCGCTCGAGAGGGTAATCAAAGGTGGGGGCAATTCCTAGCGATAAAAATCACGGAGTAGCAGCAAACCGTTTTTAGTCGAGTGGCATCTGTGTAATTTCCATCCCGCTAAGCCTCAGCGCAGAGGCAACGACTGCATACTCATCAGTACGCACCTCCACTTTAATCCCGACAAATACAGCTCCAAAATCATCAAATCGTGCGTACTCAAATCGCCGATCAACTTTCAGGGATTTAAATACATTTTTAAGCAAGGAGCAGATTCTCACGCTTTCCGGACCGCAAAAATAAAGGCCTAGATCTTCCTCACGATAAATCAAATGGCCACCGGATTAGTCAATGGCCTCGCGCACGTGGATTTTTCGGTCATCGCGACGCAAACGCCCAAGCAGCCCGCTCAGTTCTGTTGTCGCTCTTTGTTGCTTCATGTGGGGTACTGGACGCAATGGTCCACGCTAACTTTTATGATAAATTGAAACCCAAAACGTCAACACTATTTTATTAATATTTTGAGTTCCACAATGCAAAATCAAGACAATAAAGGAAATAGTACCACTGTCGACTGGCGACCTGAACCAGAGGTGGTGGCCGATATAAAAACATCCCCGCAGCTCACCGCTAATGAAGTAGATATCGAAACCTTCCAAAAAGAGGGCGTCGTTCTTTTAAAAAACCTTCTTCCGGAATGGGTTGAGCCCCTCAGGGCAGGATTGCAACGTAACATGGACGACGCCGAACATTATGCTTTTCCTTGCGACAGCGTAGGGCCAAACGGAAAAGGAAGATTCTTTGATAGCTACTGCAATTGGCATCGAATTTCCGAGTATCGTGACTTTATTACTCAATCACCTGCTGCACATCTCGCGGCTCAGTTCATGAGATCCGATACTGTGCAACTTTTTCATGAGCATGTGTTCTGCAAAGAATCCGGCACCCAAACGGCAACACCATGGCATCATGATCTTCCTTACTACTGTGTGGACGGACGACAAAATGTCAGCATCTATGTCTCTCTTGATTCAGCACCATCATCAACTGCGGTTCGATTTCTTGCAGGATCTCACCAATCAGACCAGTTGTATTTTCCCCGCCACTTTGTAGACGGCACCGACTATGTGCACGATGATGAAAAGATGACCTCAGTCACTCCATTAATGAATGAAGTCTCAGAGGAAAACATTCGAAGTTTCGATCTGGAACCGGGCGATGTTATCCTTTTTGACTTTCGAACACTGCACGGGACAACAGACGCGCCCATCCAAGACCGGCGCCGAGCGTTTTCGACACGATGGTTAGGCGACGACATGGTGTACTGCGAGCGAGCGGGTGACACCTCTCCTCCCCTTCGTGATCTTGGTGTTCCACCGGGTGGCAAAATGCCTGCCTCTTTGTTCCCCGTCTTTTCATGGGACCACTTGAAGACCTGATGACGCCATGAAGTCCGTTGCCCTATGAATATCCATCCGATTTCAGGATCAATTGGCGCCGTCGTGACCAACATCGATCTAAAAAACCCGATCTCTGATGAACTCACGGCAGACCTTCGGAGCGCGTTAGATCAATATCTGCTGCTGACCCTACCCGATCAACACCTCAACGCAACGCAGCACCTCAATCTGTGTGAGGTTTTTGGTTCTCCTATCGTGAATCCGTATGGACCTGGCAAACCACCTCATCCCGAATTGACTCACATTATTAAAGAGAAAGATGACGACGCGGGTGTCTTTGGTGGTGGTTGGCATACTGATCTCAGTTTTTTGGAAGAACCACCAAGTGGCTCGATACTTTGCGCGATTGAAGTGCCCCCTTATGGCGGCGACACGCTTTTTTCAAATCAACAAACGGCATGGGAAACATTGCCCGACCCACTTAAAGCAATGTTAGATGATCGAAAGATCGTACATGTCGGAAAACCCTATGGCATTAAATGGGCGCCGCCTCTGGAAGAGCAATCCATGAAAGGGTCAACATTACGGAATGATCCTAATGCAGATCGTGAGCGCTTTCACCCAGCGATACTGCGTCATCCTAAAACTCAGCGTCCCGGTTTGTACCTGAATCCGACATATTCGCTTCGGTTAGACGGTATGTCCGAGGCCGAAAGCCGTCCGATACTTGATTCGATCATGCAGCACGCCACGCTACCCGAGTTCTGCTGTCGGATCAGCTGGTCAGCTGGCATGGTGGCGATCTGGGATAACTTTTCAACTCAACACTATGCGGTGAACGACTATTTTGGTTTTCGCCGAGAAATGCGCCGAGCGTCATTCTCGGGTTATTCGATCCAAGATTACATAAGCTCGCGACCACAAGATGCATCTTGAACCCCTTCAAGATGATCTCGGCGCCACAGTATCCGGCATAACGCTTTCTGGTGATCTGACTGAAACCGAAGTTGAATCCATCAGATCAATTATCGATCAGTATTCGGTGGTTCATTTTCCGGGACAGGAAATGACTGATGACAAACAGCTTGCGCTCACACGACTCTTTGGAGAACCGGAAGCGGAACATGTTGCATTTGGATCAAGCGGTACCGTTAATTACTTTGGCACCGTAGGCAACGTAAAAGACGATGGATCGACTGCAGATAACACGAACGCCCGGTATCAAAGCGGCAATCAGCTATGGCATTCTGATTCGTCATTTCGTGAAACACCATCTTATCTCTCCATCCTTCATGCCTACGAAGTGCCTGAGAAGGGTGGCGATACCGAATTTGCCAGTATGCGCTCCGGGTATGCCCGTCTTGATGCCAACATGAGACGAACGATCGATCCACTATTTGTGATTCATGACTACGTCTTTTCTCGTAGCCCGATCGCGCCGGTTAATCCTAATCACGCAGCCTCGTTACCACCCGTGGTGCATCCGATCGTTCGCATCAACCCAAGCCATCAACAAAAAAATCTTTATATTGGCTCCCACGCTCGATCTATTGTCGGCATGAATGGCATGGAGAGTCGAAAGATACTGGATGACTTGCTGGAACATACAACCGAGCATGCTCATGTCACTCGTCACGCCTGGCAACCTGGCGATACGGTTATTTGGGACAACCGGTGCGTTCTACACCGAGGCACCGGTTATGATGCAACCCGATGGCGACGCCGACTTCGTCAAACCCGGGTCGTTGGAAACGAAATTGGCATCATTCCCTATGTGCCGTCTTGAACCCGCTCTCACTAAGCAGCTGATCTGGCCCTCAGCTCAAGAATCGATCGACCGAGCACCGCCACAATCACCAATGCACCGCCCGCAAGGGTCCACTTCGAAGGAATTTCATTTACAAATAACCAAACCCAAACCGGACCTAACGCAAATTCGAGCAACATGAAAATCGTCAGCTCGGCTGCAACAATATGCCGCGAGGCGACGATGAATGAGGCGCTGGTAAACCCTGACATCACCCCACCCCACAACAGACATAACCACAAATCATTTTTCGAAATCGGCAACTCGCCGCGTTGGGTTAACCCGGTCATCGCCATAATCAACACAGTCGAGATCAGAATGGCGGGCAACATATCAACTTGGCGATTAAATCTCACAATGACGGCATAAATCGAAAAGAAAAAAGTCGTCATCAACGCCATCAGGTTTCCATAGACAGAACCGATGGTGAAACCTTCGCCGATCATAATCACAATTCCAAAGAAAGCGATAATCATGGTGACAAGTGTTGGTCGACTGGGTTTTTCTTTCAAAAAGATCCACGCTAAACCAGCAGTGACAAATGGTATGCCGCCAAGTACAAATAGCGTATTCGCAACTGTCGTGTGAGTCATCGATTGCAGGAAGGTAATGCCGGCTCCTGCCAGCATGGCGCCTGCCATCAGTCCCGGCCAACCCACTCCAATGACTCGGACAATCGCCGCTCCCCGATAGCGTAAAAAAAGTAAGACCAAAATAGCGCCCATCAGAAAAAGCGCACGATAGAAGTTCATGACGAGCGGACCTGCCTCCAGTAACCGAACCACTAGCCCTGAAAAGCTAATCACTACCGAACTTGCAATCATTAGCAAGATTGCTAATTGACGCATATCTCTATTCATTTCGGGATCGATTTAAATCTGGCATCACGTATGAGCTCCGCTCAGCTTGCAAGCATTGCGATTAACTTTAATTCATACTTCACTTTAGTCCTGCGCTTTAACCATCGAGCCCTTGTCATGGAAAGTCCTTTACTCAAATTAAATCAGTCGGAATGGGAAGCACTTTGTGATGGATGCGCACGATGTTGTCTCGTTAAACTGGAGGATGAAGATACCGGTGAAGTGGTCTATACCGATGTGGCCTGTCGATATCTGGACCAGGAAACCTCTCGCTGTACAGTTTACGCCAATCGGAGCACAATGAACCCGGATTGTGTCACGCTGACTAAATCAAACCTATCGATCCTGAACGTCATGCCGTCTTCCTGCGCATATCGACGCGCTCATCACCGATTATCAGTTGTTCTTGACGCTACAGCTCTTCGAGTCAGTGGACGAGTGATTTCAGAAGAAGTCGTGACCGACGATGAACTCGAGGATCATATCGTCGACTGGATTAGTGTTGACGAATAAAGGCAAGAATTCGGCGCTCAGGCGATAACCGTAACCTACAACGACTAACCTTTGCGATCGAATAAACGATACTATTCACAGTCCATGTCCGCGAGCGCTTTAATATGGTCGGGGCCCAATCCACAGCACCCGCCCAATAATCTGACCCCGTTTTTGACCCAGGTGTTGGCCTCAACAACGAGATCCTCTGGCGAAATGACGTCAACAAAATTCCAATTTGGCATGGTAAAAAAACCGGACTCTGGATAAATGCCAATAGGCCCACTCCAGTATTGACGGACAATCTCAAACGCTCGATCAATATCAGGAATCTGCGTATGCATGATATTGACTATATCAACCGGGTAGCTTGATATCCGTTTCACTATTTCTTCAAAACTACAATCCGCGTAGCTGGCAGTCGCTAATTTAGTATGCCCCTGATGTGTTCTCGCACTCACACCAATCCAGACCGGCAGACCAAGACCGATGACGGCATCAGCAACAGCCTCTGACAGTTCAACGCGTTCACACATCTCAAGCGCGAGGATATCGACTCCAGATTCGGCAAGAACTTCTGCTTGCTCACGGGCAGCTTGGCCCACCACTTCTGGTGAACACCAATTAGGATTTGAATCTGATGTCCACTCACAGATTGAACCCACGATGGCCACCGGCGAACGCGCGACACGCTCTCGCGCCTGCTTCGCAAGATCAACCGCGATCGAATTAATTTTTCGGACTTCACTACCCAATCCTCCCGGTTCCAGCATATGACGCGCAGTTGAGAACGTGTTGGTCAAGATGGCCTCTGCGCCAGCTTGAATAAATGCTTCGTGGGCAGATCGAACGGCATCTGGATGAGTCAACATTGCTCTCCCACTCCAGACTCTGTCGTCCATTGGCACCCCATTGCGCTCAAGAGCAGTCCCCATACCGCCATCGAGAATAATGGGCCGTCCTTCACCCTTTAGCCGGTCAACGACCCAATTGGCATCAATCATTTGCAGTCTTCACCACGCTGGCGACTCCATGCGAGCGGCATCAAGGAACAGTCTATTGCGGCCCCTGGCTTCTGCCCAAGGTCAATGAGAAAGTCAGATGCCTCTTTTGTCCATTCACCCCGCGGTGAAAAAATAACATCGTCCGCCCCAAAACGTAAGGTCAGTCGACGCTGCGTTTTTTTTGCCGGCGCGCCTTTATTGGTCACGCTATGTAAGGTTCGAAAATCAAAAACCAGGCAGTCCCCCACACCCACGTCCCACGACAAGAGATCATAATCACTTAGATGGCTATCAATATCAGGCACCGTTGAATAGCGTTCGCCTTCGCACCTGAACGGCACATTCTTGCTGAACTCAGGCGCGACAAATAACTGATTCCATCGGTGAGAGCCCCGTACAAAGGTTAACCCATCCTCAACAGGGGCGGCCTCCAGCGGGAACCAGACAATACATAAGGATCCCTCAAAATCAAAGTAGGGTTCATCATGGTGCCAGGGCGCACCGCTGCAAGATCCAGCCTCCCGCATAAACCAGTTATCCATCACCATGTGAACATGCTCCGTCTGCATCAGCGTGCCGGCGACTTCAGCCAGAGGAGAATTGAAAATCAGATCAGACAGCGGCGGCGTATGCGGCCATGTCCAATATTCAAAAACATATCGATTCGCGTTCTCGGTTTCGGAGTGATCCCGGAAAAACTGACCTGGCTGCTGACAATTTTGCTCAATACTCTGCCGCGCCAGATCGACATAATGATCGTCGATGACATTTCGAAGACAGATAACGCCATCCTCTCGATACTGGCTAATGGCTTCAGTCGAGACATGAGGTGAATTAAAAATTGCGCTACTGAGCATCCACTAATTCCATGAAATCTCACCACATTGGGTCTAGGCGTTGCACAACGCCTAGACCCAATGCTCCTCAAGCGGATAGCTTGTCAACTGCTCGTGTCCGTCTGCCGTGATGAGCACCTGTTCTTCTAATTTAACGCACTCCTTCCCACCTTCAGTGCCGATGAGGGCCTCAACGCAGACCACCATACCTTCTTCAAATACGCCGTCATAACCCACGGCATCGTAGTCTTGTGGATAGTAAATAGCCGGCGCCTCATCACATAGCCCCACCCCATGCATCGCCACGCCATAACGACCCGCAATAAACTCATCGGCCATCGGGTGCAATTTTTCAGTGAGTTCACGGTAGCCCAGGCCGGGCTTTAATAACTCCATATTCCGCTTGATCTGCTCGTAAGCCGCTGCGTACAGCCGTTTTTGTTCGTCATCGGGCTCGGCATCACAAATCCAGGAACGAGACATATCACAACAGTAACCATAAGGTCCTACGAGGTCTGTATCAAAACTCACCATATCGCCCTTTTCAATAGGTCGCATCGAACACTCCCTGAACCACGGGTTTGTGCGAGGTCCGGAGGACAGTAATCTCGTCTCAATCCACTCACCTCCTCCCGCAATATTGCCACGGTGCAGTTCTGCCCAAAGCGCATTCTCGGTAATCCCGGGCCTCAACGCTTCTCGCATTTGCTGGACCGCATCCTCACAAACAGAGATTGATTCACGCATAAGGGCGATCTCCCCCACGCTTTTTATCTCTCGCGCAACCTCCATGACCGTAAACCCATCATGCACTTCGTAACCGAGCGACTCCATCTCCTGAACGCCTACTGGCGCCAACCGATCAATTGCAATTCGACGGTTACTGCCACTGTGCTCTCTAATAATCGAGTCCATCGCAACAGCCCACTCTTTGGCTTTTTCTGCAACGGTGGGTCCCGCGCTCATATAAAAAAATGTAACTGGCTTTTCAATACGTGCAATGCCCGGCAACCCCTCAGAGAGAAGCGACTTGCCGCCATACTCAAAAATAATTGCGCCTGAATTTGCGGGCACATACACATAACGCGCCTCATTATGTGAGCACCAGATCTGCATGTTGGTCGAGTCAGTTGCATACCGGGTATTGAGTTGGTCATACAAGATAATGCCGGCAAGATCCTGGCGCACTAATTCGTCCTGAATTCGTTTTAAGCGATAACGCCTGACGTCGTCCAGGTCAGTCGGCGGGGTCACATATTCCATTGCACCATGTTGCCGCACCGTCATTAATTCATTTGCACTTAGGATATTCACTATGACTACCTCCCTGAAACAGGATTAGGGCACGTACACCGAGACACGTGCGTGTTGCCAATCAATCATTAAGCATCAAGTTCGAATGCGTTTATAAAATAAACATATCGGTTAGTCGGCTCTGGCATATACGTTGATGCGACACGTTTATGGATTGATGCGAAATATTTACAGTAATTGCTCATGTACAAACGAAAACTCATAGCCCCGTTCCGATATATCCAAAATCCGGTAGCCATTATCCCGAAGGCTCTGAATTAGATCTAAAAATTGGTCGAATCCGATATCTGGGTAGTTGTAGTGAAACTCCACCAGCAATTGGCCAGGAAAAATCCCGGATGACATCATATCGGGCAATGCCTGCATTTCTGCACCTTCGATATCCATCTTCAGGAGATCAATACCCCGATGGTCAAATGCCTTGCAAAGTGTGGCTAATCGTCTCACCTCGCAAGCAACTGACCTGACGCCAGGCGGGATCACTGCTCCAGATCGATAGTTAAATTTGTAAGCCCGATTAGGCTCAATAAAATCAATCTCTCCATCGCGATCCGAAAGACCTAAGGGGAAAAAATTGAAATTGCCAGGAAGATCTTGCTGACGGATCCATTCAACTGTGCGCGGCGTTGGATCAAACGCGTAAACAAGCACACCATGATGGGCAATCATTTCGAGGTCCCAGCGTATATTATTGCCCACGCCCGCTGAATAAACGACTGATTCCTTGGGTAAGAGATGAGGCGCGATCGTCCAGAACCCGGACCGTGCGCCGTAGGCCACAGATGAAATATCCAGGTCAATTTTTATGTTGGCCTTTGCAAGGCGCCTATGCCTTAGTCGCTGTTTTATTTTTTTGAAAGCCACGAATCGATCGTTTTAATCTAGTTGGAATCACCCAGCATATGCAGCGTCAACCATCGTGCTGCCAGAGCCGGCTTTTCAACTCCCTTGATTTCTACGTGCACATCATAGGTCAGCAGCCACTGGGCCGAATGGCGCTCCACGGCCTCAGCCAACCAAAATCGGGCGCGAACAGATGCCCCGCTAGGTACAGGCTGAATAAAACGCAACTTATCAAATCCATAGTTAATGCTGACTTTTGCATTCTCAATAGCAAGACATGCTTCATAAGCAAAGCTTGGCAACATCGAGGCAATCAAAAAGCCATGCGCAATCGTGCCCTCAAAGCCGGCCTCTGATGACGCGCGTTCTGCGTCCAGATGGATAAATTGAAAATCATTCGTGCAATCGGCAAATGCCGAAATGCGCGATTGATCAATCTCCGCCCAATCTGAAACGCCCGTTTCTCGACCCACCCAGTCACCCAGGTTAAACGCAGAAACTTGATCGATCGGCATACTGCAGTAATCGATTAACTGGCAAGATAGCGAACACCGCTATCGAGACCTTCGAGCGTTAACGGATACATGTGATCCTCAACCAATTCCTGAATAAGGCCAATTGACTGTGTGTAGCCCCAATGTGCTCTGGGAGTCGGATTCAACCAGATCACTTTTTCAAAGTTTTCCAACAGACGAGTCATCCAGGTAACGCCAGACTCCCGATTCATGTATTCCATGCTCCCACCAACGCTGACGACTTCATAAGGCGCCATCGAAGCGTCTCCTACGATGATCACCTTGTAGTCGCGCTGGTAAGTGTTCAAAATTTCCCAGGTTGGGATGGTCTCCGTACGTCGCCGCTGATTATCACGCCAAAAAAAATCGTAAAAAAAATTATGAAAATAAAAATAATCTAGATGCTTGAACTCGGCTCTTGCCGCAGAAAATAACTCCTCACAGGTTTTGACGTAGGGATACATTGATCCGCCCACATCAAAAAATACCAGGACTTTCACCGCATTGTGACGCTCAGGTACCATCTGGATATCGAGCAACCCGGCATTTCTGGCCGTTGATCTAATGGTGCCATCCAAGTCCAGTTCCTCGTTGGCGCCGCTTCTGGCAAATCTCCGCAAACGTCTAAGCGCCATCTTGATACTTCGCGTACCGATTGCAGCGGAGTCATCAAGATTCTGGAATTGCCGCTCTTCCCAAACCTTAACGGCTCGCTGGTTTCGACTTTCACCCCCAATCCGAATACCCTCAGGATGATAGCCGCTATGCCCAAACGGCGACGTGCCGCCGGTTCCGATCCATTTGCTACCACCTGAATGCCGCTTCTCCTGCTCCTCAAGGCGCTGACGAAATGTATCTAGCAATTCCTCCAGACTCCCCAAGGATTCAATCTTTGCCTTATCTTCCTCACTTAAATATTTTTCAACCGCAGCGCGCAGCCATTCTTCGGGGATCAATGCATTAATAACATCATCAATAGATTCCATCTCGTTGAACCAGGCTGAGAATGCCCGATCAAAACGATCAAAGTACTTCTCATCCTTTACAAGGCAGGTTCGCGACAGCAGATAAAAATCATCAACAGAAGCAAACGCGATTCTCGCGTTTAATGCTTCGAGCATAATTAAGTATTCCTTAATAGACACCGGAATCCCGGTGTTCTTGAGGGTCTGAAAAAAGCTGATCAGCAAAACGATAGTCCCCGAATCTAGCTTGATGGACGCTCGCGGCGCGCCATAAATGCCAAGCGCTGCAGCATATGCACATCTTGTTCATTTTTAAGCAGCGCCCCATACAGCGGCGGAATTGCGTTATTCGGATCACGCGATTTAAGAATCTCGTCAGGGATATCATCGGCCATCAGCAGTTTCAGCCAGTCAATCAGTTCTGACGTTGAAGGTTTTTTCTTAAGTCCCGGAATCTCTCGAACCTCGAAAAAAACTTCAAGGGCTTCTTGAATCAAATTTTTCCGGATATCCGGATAGTGAACCTCCACGATCTTTTCCATTGTCGTTTTGTCTGGAAACGATATAAAGTGAAAAAAACAACGTCTCAAAAATGCGTCGGGCAATTCCTTCTCATTATTACTCGTAATGACCACGATGGGTCGCTGTTTAGCGACAATCATCTCGCCCGTCTCATAAACAAAAAATTCCATTCGATCAAGTTCAAGCAGGAGATCATTTGGAAATTCAATGTCTGCTTTGTCAATCTCATCAATTAATAGCACCGATTGCTCTTCGGACGTAAAGGCCTCCCACAGTTTTCCCGGGCGAATATAGTTCTCGATCGCTTCCACTCGGTTATCACCAAGTTGGGAATCTCTCAATCTTGATACAGCATCGTATTCGTATAGTCCCTGCTGCGCCTTACTCGTTGATTTAATGTGCCAGCGAATCAATGGCTTCCCGAGAGACTCGGCGATCTCCTCGGCAAGCATGGTTTTGCCAGTACCTGGTTCTCCCTTTATCAAAAGAGGTCTCTCAAGCGTAACGGCAGCATTAACCGCCATTGAAAGATCTTCCGTCGCGACGTAACGCTCTGTCCCGTTAAAACTCATTTTTTGCTCCAATTCAGTTCAGCGGCGATGATATCAATATTTGGTGTACCGCCGAATACATCCGGACGGGCCCTGACCCGGCTGATCCCCTCCCGCATCGATAATCACTAAATCAACCCGTTCGGGTGTCATCTTTCAGAGTGCTTTTGGTTGAATTTAAGGCAAAATACCCGATCTTTCTTTGACTGGATTTTTTCATGCTAAAAATCTTCGCCGCGCCATCGAGTATCGCGCTTGCGTCTGTCCTCCTTCTCGAGGAGGTCGAGGCTGACTACGAACTGGCTGTGCTCGATTTTTCGAAAGGTCAACAACGTGAACTTGCTTATCAGACCGTCAACCCAAAAGGACGCGTACCCGCACTTATCACTCAAGATGGCGTCCTGACAGAGACACCCGCGATTCTGGTCTACATTGCGCAACGTTATGGGCCGGGTTCGATGATTGGCGCGAACGAACCATTTGCCTTTGCGAAAATTCAGGAATTGAACAGTTACCTCGCCTCCACCGTACATGTCGCCCACGCGCATCGGTTCCGGGGCGCAAGATGGACTGATGACCCGCACGCGCTTGAGGCCATGACCAAAAAAGTGCCTGAGACAATGGCAGCCGCCGTTAGCCTGATAGAAGAACACTTTTTTGTTGGCCCATGGGTTACCGGTGATGCGTACACCATATGTGACCCTTATCTTTTCACGCTATGCTCTTGGCTTGAAGGCGATGGGGTCGATACGCAAGCATTTCCAAAATTACTCGCACACCGGGAAAAAATGCTCTCCCGACCTGCAACACAGGCCGCGATAAAGCGACTCGGCTGAGCCGGCTAAAAAACGCAAATCAATGATTGGAAAAACTAACAATGTTTAAAGCTGAATTACTGCAAGAGATACGGGATCGTTTTCATCACGTTGATCAATGCCCCTATCAGGGGTCTCGTATCTTTTTTGAAAATGCGGGCGGCTCTCTGACGCTGAAATCCGTTGTGGAGGTCAGCGCGCATTTCGCCTCCATTCCGGATAACCAGGGTCGGGACAACCCCGCCAGCCGGGAACTGGTCCGCGTCATTAATAAAGCACGCGAAGACATGATGACCTTCTTTGGCGTCTCTGAGGGTGTGGTGTTTACCGGGGAAAGCGGAACTGAGCTTCTTTTTCGCTTGGTGCGCGCTGCAATCTTCGGTTCGGCAGAAGGTGGCAATGTCATCGGCAGTACGCTTGAGCATCCGGCAACCGCTAGCGCCCGCAGTCAATGGTCTCCTGTCGCCGGAAAAGAAAATATCAGCATTGCCCATGATAAAGATCAGGCAATGGTCACCGCTGAACACTACCTTGAGCATGTAACTGCGGAAACGCGAGTCGCGACCATTATTCAGACAAGTCCCGTCGTCGGTATGGCAGTAGATGTCAAAAAAATTGCTAAGGCCATCAGATCAAAATCGCCAGACTGTTTCATTATTGTGGATAGTATCCAACACGCGGCTCATGGCGTTATGGATATTGGCGCAATCGGCGTCGACGGCTGCGCCGTATCAGGATACAAAGTGTTTTCACGTCACAACTATGGGGTCGCCTGGGTCTCCCCTCGACTCAGCACACTTCGTCACGAAAAATTGGACGGTACCGCTGATAACTTTTGGGAATTAGGGACTCGGGATACCAGCGCTTTCGCAACATTCAGCGAAGTCGTGAATTACCTTGAATGGTTAGGCAGTCAACTGACAGAGTCAACCGATCAAAGAACCCGGCTTGAAACAGCGGGTCACGCTATGGCAGAGCAAGAGCAGCATCTCGTTGATGTTGCGATTAACGGCGCGGAAGGACGGACCGGCATCCGTGATTTGCCTGGCGCATTTATTCTGGGCGGCGCTGATAATCCTCATCGAGAGGGCCTTGTTTCCTATGCCTTTGCCAATAAACCTTCTGTCGAAGTGGTCTCGGAATTAAACGAACGCGGGATCAGAACCCATCTCAGAAAAGCCGACTATTTCTCGGGAAGTGTACTGACCCCACTTGATATGGACAGCTGCATTCGAACCTCTTTTTGTCACTACAATTCAAAAGAAGAAGTATTGATGCTACTTGATGCGCTAAATGAGATTATTAGTGCTTAAACCCTCAAATTTGTTTAGGAGATTACCCAATGGCTAAGGGATATTGGATGTCGGCATACCGCGAAATTCTTGATCCGGAAAAGTTGGCAGCCTATGCTGCAATCGCGGGAGAAGCTGTCAGGGAAAATGGCGGTCACTTTCTTGCTCGTGGCGGGCAAATGGAACCCAAAGAACACGCGGTCGCTGAGCGCACGGTTCTTGTCGAATTTGAAAGCTACGAACGTGCGCTCTCAACCTATGCCTCACCAACCTACCAGAAGGCGTTGGAAGCGCTCGATGGAGGCGTGATTCGAGATTTTCGAATTGTTGAAGGCGTCGAGTAACCTTTTAAGTCATTAGGAGTGGATCTTTTGTCTGAAGTCACTGTAATCGGCGGTGGGATTATCGGGGTATGCTGCGCACTCTCGCTGCAACGCCAGGGAATTGGCACCACACTTATCGAACGGGGCGATATCGGCGGCGAAGCAACACTGGGAAATTGTGCGCTCATGGCGCGAAGTGAAATCGTTCCACTATCAAAACCTGGTGTCATGAAGAAACTGCCAGGATGGATTCTCGATTCGGAAGGGCCGCTCGCTGTTCGGCCTGGACACCTCCCAACCGCAATACCCTGGTTGCTTAAATTTTTGCGAAATGCCAGAGCGGATCGTGTCGCCCAAATTTGTCACGGGCTGGGTGAGATTGCCAAACTTGCTCAGGATGATTTTGATAACGTCATTGAAGCCGCCAACATAAAAGATATTTGGGCAGAAAATGAGGTGCTCTATCTCTATGACTCCAAGAGTCAGTACGATGCCGATACATTCAGTTGGAATCTACGGGAAGCCGAAGGATGCTTCGTCACTCCGCTTAATAAATACGAACTGCGGGATCTTGAGCCTGATGTCAAAACCGATGAAAAATTTGGAGTGATCGCCAACGGCTGGAAATCCTTTACTAATCCACAAAGACTGACCAAAGAGCTCGCAAATTTCTTCGTTGCCTCAGGCGGACAAATCATCGCGCAAGATGTCGCACGCATCACGATGCTTAACGGACGGGCGGATCAGGTTAAATTTGAGAATGGCGAGACCCTCAAGCTCGATAAGCTCGTTGTTGCAGCTGGATGCTGGGCAGGACGGCTACTATCAGACATGGGCATTCGCATCCCGCTTGCGCCACTTCATGGATATCATACCGACCTTCCGGACAGCGGCGTAAAACTCTCGAGAGCGATCATTTATGCGCCAGGCGGCTTTGTTAATACGCCGGTCGAAACCGGTCTTCGTATCGCCGGAACGGTGGAAATCGCGCCTATCGATGCAAAGCCGAACTTTCGCCGCGCCGAAGTTCTGGTCGAAAAAGCAAAAAGAAATCTTTTCCCGCAGTTGAATACATCCAACGGCAGCCAGTGGATCGGTGCGCGTCCCTTCATGCCCGACACCTTGCCGGTCATCGGTCCTGCCCCAAAGGTCAATAACGCTTGGCTCGCGGTGGGTCATGGACAGCTTGGACTCACGATGGGTCCCACCACGGGCGAATTAATCAGCGCGCTTATTCTCGGCAAGACCCCTGCAATCCCTATCGAGGCTTATCGGGCCGACCGCAGATATGTCCAATAACAAAAAATACGCGCAGAAGGAGAATAGGAAATGAACAAAGTTTGCGTGATCGCAGGGGTGGGCCCTGGAAACGGCGCGTCAATAAGCAAGCGCTTTGCAGTAGAGGGATATACCACTGTCATGCTGGCGCGAAACGAGAACTATCTGTCTGAGCTGAGCGCGACAATTGATAACTCAATCGGGATTGCCTGTGATCTTTCATCTCCCGAATCAATCGAAAAAGCGTTTACTCATATTAGTAGAGAATTTGGAACGATCGATACACTTGTTTATAACGCAGGGTCCGGGCTTTGGCGTTCTGTTCTGGAAACCACGCTGGATGACTTACATGAATCCTGGGCCGTCAATGTGCGGGGTCTGCTTGGATGTGCTCATCAAGTCACGCCAGGAATGCTCGAAAAACACTCGGGCAATATAGTGGTTATCGGCGCAACAGCTTCGTTGCGTGGAGGACCTCAATCTGCCGCATTTGCCTCCGCCAAGGCCGGTCAGCGCAGCCTTACGCAGTCGCTGGCAAAAAAACTTGGATCAGAAGGCATCCATGTCAGTTATTTGATCATCGACGGCATTATTGATCTTGAGCGAACACGGGCCTGGCTGCCTGATAAGCCTGACGATTTCTTTATGAAAGCTGACGAAATTGCCAAAAATGTCTACGCGCTTACTCAGCAGGATCAATCGGCCTGGACATTCGAATTAGATTTGCGACCCTTCGGCGAAAACTGGTAGCCGGCCCAACGAGGCGCCAGCTAATCATCCGCAAGAATTTTCAATGGGTAACGGCGCAGACGCTTCAGACCAATCACCCTGATGTTTACTGACTCAAACCAATCCCAGTCTCTGATTAATCTTATTAAAGATCTACTGCACGACAGCGTTGGAAATTTATCTCTTTTTTACTAAGACTTTTGGGCAATCTTAGATCGCAATTAATCAGCACCAAAAGGTGATTATTGCGAAAAATAGTGAATCATAAAACCCGGAATAGGTTGAATGGGTTAACTGAGTCTAGTGCATCTGTTTGCCGACATTTCCATTGTCTTATCTAACTAAATCTAGGTGTAAAAGAAACACCAGAGAAGCAAAAGGAGGGCAATAAGGAGGACTGAGAGAATCATAATAGTCGTGCTTTTATCGATGAATGATAGGTTAAGTGTTAAAGAAAATTTTATAAGTATGTGTCGTTATTTGCAGATCCAAAGCCAGCACTTGAAATATTTTTTAAGTACTTGATTTTTTGAAGTTTTACATTATCGCAAGGCTATGACTAAAAGCAGTGTCAAACTAACCAAAAAAGAGATGCCGGTACGAATGGTGTTAAAAAAATTCCATCTTGTCTCAAATTTTCCACGCTCTACGCTTAACATTTGGTGATCTGTCTTTTCGATATTTATTTTTTTAATGCGATTATTTAAGGGTAAGTGAACTGAGAGCGTGATCCCTTGCACGCCAAGCAAATAAACAACGCCAACAAAAACGATTAGCCAAGCCTCTGGTAATCCAACACTTATTATTGAGCTTAAGATTGCGCCAACAACCGAGATGACAGAACCTAACCAAATCAAAATAAAAAGCGGTTGATTATCCTGAATGACCCCATCCGTCACCTGAAATGCTTTTATAAACTCTTTATCATCAAGCTTGGACAGACCCGGCATGATGACAACTGCATATAAAAGGGTAAATCCGGTAACCAAAGTGCACGATAAGATGGAGCAGATTAGTGAAACCTCTAAAAAATTCATTATCTATTGCCTTAGTCTGCTCACACCATCAACGATGGTATTGGTTTTTTCAATGAGTTCGTTGTGGTTGGCCATGCTTTAGAGAGGCATTGATAAATGTCATGCGGTTGTCTGAGAGGCGTTATCTGCATCTTCAGGTGGAGGATTGGGTTAAGCGGTTGGGATGAATGGGGTTAACAACCTTGAACAGTTCCCTGACCCCCACTAATTAACTCCAGTTCAAAGTCAGTGAGGTCACCATCTTGTCCCAAGAAGTCCTGATGAGCATAGACCTCATCTGAAGTGATGGTAAAGCCATGTGTCTTAGCAAGGGTTGCTATGCCATCTCCCATACCTGACCCATTGGCTGTTGCGGTATTGATGATGGA